>DASZBB010000231.1:0-3185 GCA_035944695.1 Microvirga sp.
TCTCCGCCACCTGCTGCGCCTTGGCCTCCGGGAATGGGTGGCGCAGATACGCGAAATAGGCCCCGACCGACCCGATCTTCCATTCCGGCAAGGGCGCGAGAGCGTCCTGAAAAACCTGTGCACGCCGGTTGATCTCGGCCCGATTGCCTTCGCGCCAGTCACGCAAGGAATCGATAGCCCATGGCAGCGCCGCCTGAGCGGTCCGCGGCGCGCAGATCTGGATGCAGTCCAGGATCTTGGCCACCTGCTCGATGAGTCCGGCATCGGCCGTGATCGCTCCGGTCCGGTGGCCCGGGATCGCGTAGGATTTCGAGAAGGAATAGAGCTGGATCACCGTGTTGCGCCATTCCTCGCCAATGAACAGGCCGTGCGCGCGGTTCATCTCCTGCGGCAGGAAGTCCCGGTAAGTCTCGTCGATCACAAGGTAAATGCCCCGCTTGGCGCAGAGCTGAGCGAAGCTTTCGATCACATGGCCGGGATACACGGCCCCGGTCGGATTGTTGGGCGTGACGAGGACGATCGCCCTGACCGTCTCATCGATCATCGCTTCCGCATCCTCGACGCGCGGCACGAACCCGTTCTCGGCCCGGCAGGGCAGCGGGCGCGGCTCGATGCCGAGCATGTCGAGGGTCATTTGATGATTGAAGTACCAGGGCGTCGGCAGCAGCACCGCTTCGCCGCGATGGGCGAGCAGCATCATGACGGCGAAGAAGGCCATGTTGCAGCCGGCGGTGATCGCCGTGTCCTCCGGTTCGATGCGCCCCCCGTAGAGGCGGGAGAGGTCGGCCGCATAGGCCTGGCGTAGGCCCGCATCGCCGTTGATCGGGCCATATTGCGAGCCGGCCGCGGATCCTGCGGCAGCGGCCATCCGCTCCAGCAGACCGCTATGGGGCGCGTTGCCGGGCACAGCCTGCGAAAGGTTGATCAGTGGCCCGAACGATCCGTCGTAGCGCCTGGTCCAGCTCTGGGCCTCCGGAATCGGCGGGCTGCCGACGTCGGCGACGAGAGGATTGATGGGCTTCGCAGGGCTGTTCGTCATGAAACCATCCGAGTGCAGCAAACGAGAAAGGGCAGGACGTCCCGGGAGCCTTCCACCGAAACGTCCTGCCCTTCAAGACCTGATCATTCCGCCTGCCGTCTTGGACCACTTGATGCGGCCAAGACGCGAGCGAGGCCTCTTAGTCCTTCGCGCGCTCCACGTAGGAGCCGTCTTCCGTCATGATCACCACGCGGGTGCCGGCCTGGATGTGGGGCGGAACCAGGGTGCGCACGCCGTTGGACAGCATGGCGGGCTTGTAGGAGGAGGACGCCGTCTGACCCTTCACGACCGGCTCGGTCTCGGTGATCTCGAGGGTGACGCGAGCCGGCAGCTCGATAGCGATCGGAACGCCGTTATGGGTCGAGAGCATCACGGCCATGCCTTCCTGGAGATAGGCCTTCTGATCGCCGATGATGTCCTCCGGCACGACCACTTGGTCATAGGTCTCCGGGTTCATGAAGTGGAAGCCTTCGCCGTCCTGGTAGAGGAAGGTGTGCTCGCGGTCTTCCACGAAGGCGCGCTCGACCTGCTCGGTGGTCCGGTAGCGCTCGGAGACCTTCACGCCGTCCGAGATGCGGCGCATGTCGAGCTGGGTGACCGGCGTGCCCTTGCCGGGGTGGATGTTCTGGGCGGTGAGGACCACATACAGCTTGCCGTCGATGTCGACGACATTGCCTTTGCGGAGCGTAGAGGCGATGACCTTCACGGGAAGCTTTCCTTGTGACAGATAAGGGCGCGTCGTGAGGGGCGGGTCGCCCATCCCCCAGTGGCACCGGAAACGGTTTTCGGTGCCGCAAGTAGCCCATCTTCGCGCAAATCGCCAGCCCGACCTTAACGAGCCCTTTGGAATGGATAACCCCGCACCTTTTCCCTCTCCCTGGTGGATGCCCCATGTCCATGCGGATCGCCGGCCGTTTCTCCTGGGGAGGAACCGCATCCAGGCGGCCCTGCGGGGGTTCTTCGGCTCGCGGGACTTCGTGGAGGTCGATACGGCCACGCTCCAGACCTCGCCGGGCAATGAGGCCCATCTCCACGCTTTTGCGACGGAAGCTGTCGGTCCCGACGGCTCGCGGGCGCCGCTTTTCCTCCACACCTCGCCGGAATTCGCCTGCAAGAAGCTGCTGGCCGCCGGCGAGCCTCGGATCGCCTGCTTCGCCCATGTCTATCGCAACCGGGAGCGCGGCCCCCTCCATCACCCGGAATTCACCATGCTCGAATGGTACCGGGCGGGTGAAAGCTATGAAGCGCTGATGAAGGATTGCGCCGAGATCCTGGGTCTGGCGGCCGAGACGGCCGGGGCCCGCACCCTGACCTATCGTGATCGCGAAATCGACCCTTTCCGGGAGCCGGAGCGCCTGAGCGTGGCCGAGGCCTTTGCGCGCTTCGCCGGAATCGATTTGCTTGCCTCCATCGACCGGAACGGCGTGACGGACCGGGAGCATCTGGCCGCGAGCCTGAAAGCGGCTGGGATGCGGGCGGCCGGGGACGACACCTGGGCGGACCTGTTCAGCCGCGTCATCGTGGAGCGGGTCGAGCCCAATCTCGGTCTCGGGCGCGCCACGATCCTGGACGAGTACCCGGTCGCGGAAGCGGCCCTCGCCCGCCCGGCCGCCCGCGACCCACGGGTGGCGGAAAGGTTCGAACTCTATGCCTGCGGCGTCGAACTGGCCAATGCCTTCGGCGAGTTGACGGATCCGTCCGAACAGCGGCGACGCTTCGAGGCCGAGATGGCCGAGAAGATGCGGGTTTACGGAGAAAGATACCCGGTGGACGACGATTTCCTGGCGGCACTCGCCCAGATGCCCGAGGCTAGCGGCATCGCGCTCGGCTTCGACCGGCTGGTGATGCTCGCCACCGGCGCCTCGCGCATCGATCAGGTGCTCTGGGCGCCCGTGCCGGAGACGAGCCGTTGAACGCAATCCGTACCCTCCGCACGCCTGGCGAACTGGTCGAGACGGGTCTCGTCGCACCCGAGAAGCTCTCTGAAATCGAGGCCGTGGCCGAGCGCTATGCCGTCGCAATCAGCCCTGCCATGGCCGCCCTGATCGACCGCAGCGATCCGAACGACCCCGTTGCGCGCCAGTTCGTCCCGGATGCGGCCGAGCTGACGATCTCGCCAGAGGAGCGCGACGATCCCATCGGGGAT
>DASZBB010000232.1:0-8724 GCA_035944695.1 Microvirga sp.
CGGCGCCTGCTCCGCCTCGGGGCGCAGGTTGAGAACGGACGGAATCGACACGGACGCATGCATGGGGGCTTTCCTCGAAATCGGATGAACAGGCTTGGCCCGTTCGCCCGCTCAAGGCAAGCCTCGAATCTTTCCCATGACAGAAGACGAAGGGTTCGATCAAATTCGGTGATCGATCTCAGGTCGTTCGACCCGTCTTCAGGAGATCGCGGATTTCGGTCAGCAGCTTCACGTCCGCCGGGATCTCCGGCGGCTTCTCGGCCGTGCCGGTCTTCGCATCCTCGGTGCGGCGCAAGCGGTTCATGCCCTTGACCAGGAGGAAGAGGATCCATGCGATGATGACGAAGTTGATGGCGACCGTGACGAAATTGCCCCAGCCGAGCACGGCGCCCTGCTTCTTGGCCTCGTCGAGCGACCCTGCGGTGACGTTGCCGGACAGAGCCGTAAAGTAGTTCGAAAAATCGAGGCCGCCGGTAACGGCACCGATGATGGGCATGAAGATGTCGCCAACGAGGGAATCCACGATCCTGCCGAAGGCGGCACCGATGATGATGCCGATGGCGAGATCGACCACGTTGCCGCGTAGGGCGAATTGCTTGAATTCATTCCACATGAACGGACCTCTCTGCTTGCCCCCACGCTAAAGCTGTCCGATCTGGGAATTTCGTCAAGCTTCTCGGGCCGCCAGGAGATCCTGCAGGTCGAGGCGCTGCGTGACCATGGCGAGCTCGCCGTTCGCCGTTCTTGGCCACTGATCCTGCGGCCGGTCGACATAGAGCTCGATGCCGTTGCCGTCGGGATCGCTCAAATAGAGCGCTTCGCTCACCCCATGGTCGCTCGCACCCTGCAGAGGAATGCCGGCTTCCGCGAGCCTGTAGAGCGCATCGGCAAGGGCGGCCCGGGTCGGGTAGAGGATCGCCACATGGTAGAGACCCGTGGTGCCCGGAGGCGGCGGGGAGCCGCCCCTGCTCTCCCAGGTGTTCAGGCCGATGTGGTGATGATAACCGCCGGCCGAGACGAAGGCCGCCTGGGTGCCGTAGCGTTGGATCAGCTCGAAGCCGAGCACCCCGCAATAGAAGGCAAGCGAGCGTTCGAGATCGGCCACCTTCAGGTGAACATGGCCGATCCTGACGCCGGGATCGATGGGGCGTGCCACCGATCCTCCGGCGGCATCATCGGGAATGGGTTTGATCATCGCATGTGCCTCAGGCTGAACGCGTGGACGGCGTGGGAGCAGTTTTTGCCGATCCGGCCCATACCGCAAGGGCACCGTCGCCCAGGAGAGCCTGCGCCACCAGGGCGGCGATCCAGAACGCCAGGTATTCCCAGCCGCCCTTGGGATTGCTGAAGAAGAACCCGGCCGGGCCGTGGACGAATGCGATGGCGCCGAGAAGGATCGGGATCAGGGCGAGCGAGACCCAGCGCGTGAAGAACCCAAAGATGAGAGCGATGCCGCCGGCTGTCTCGGCCGCAATGGTCAGATAGGCCATGGCCGGCGGCAGGCCGAGGCTGCCGAAGAACTGGGCGGCGCCGGCCGGCGTGAACACGAAGACCTTGAGACCTGCATGGGCGAGGAACAGGACGCCCAGCGTGATGCGCAGGATCAAGGCGGCGTAGGGGGCGGTACGGATATCGATCATGGGAGACCTCCTGAATTCGGTCCTCCCCTATGATCTCAAACCAGAAGCGTGATAATCTCGCTCCTGGGATATGACTTCACACCAGAAGAATGAGATTGTCCTGATGCTCGACCGCGTCACCAGCATGCAGGCCTTCGTCCGCGTCGCAACGCTCGGCAGCTTCTCGGCGGCCGCACGGGCGCTCGATCTGTCACAGACCATGGTGACGAAGCATGTGTCCGCCATCGAAGACCGGCTCGGAGTCAAGCTGCTGCACCGCTCGACGCGCAAGCTCGTTCTGACCGAAGGCGGCCGGAATTATCTCGCCGCCTGCGAGCGCATTCTCGCCGAGATCGAGGAGGCGGAAGCGTCGGCCAGCCTCGACCGGGTCGAGCCCCGGGGAACGCTCCGCCTCAACGTTCCCCTCACCTTCGGCTTCCGGCAGGTCGTCCCGGCCCTCACCGCGTTCAGCCGGCTCTATCCCGCCGTCTCGTTCGATCTCGGCTTGGCCGACCGCTATGTCGATCTCATGGAGGAAGGGTGGGATCTGGCGATCCGGATCGGCCGCCTGAAGGATTCGAGCCTCGTCGCCCGGCGGCTCGCCGCCTGCCGTACCATTGTCTGCGCCTCTCCGGCTTATCTGGAAAAGCACGGAACTCCGCGTAACCTGGAGGATCTCGCCCAGCACAACTGCCTCGGCTATACGCTGCCGAGCCCCATCGGGGCGAACCGATGGACCTTCGGGATCGATGGCGACATCGTGGTGCCGATCCAGGGCAATCTGCGGGCCAACAACGGCGATGCCCTGCTGGCTGCCGCCGTCGCCGGACAGGGGCTGATCTACCAGCCCACCTTCATCGTGGGCGACAGCCTGCGCGACGGGAGCCTCGTTCCGGTCCTGCGCGAACATCCGACCTATGAGCCCGGCATCCAGGCCGTCCTGCCCTCGGGCCGGCAGGCTCCGGCGAAGGTTCGCGCCTTCGTGGCGTTCCTCGCCGAGCGCTTCAGGCCGGAGCCGGAATGGGATCGGGGCCTGTGACGGCTCCTACCATGGCCTTCGCGCCGCTAACCCGCTAAAGCTAGTTGGAGTTTGCTTTTAAGGGTTGAGCCTATGGTTGCCACCTGGGCCGTCGTGCTGTCGGCGCTGGTTTATCTCTGCTTTCTGTTCACAGTGGCCCATTGGGGCGACAATGGCGGGCGGCGCTTCGTTCAGGGTCCAGCCCGCTCCACCATCGCGGCCCTTGCGCTGGCCGTCTATTGCACGTCCTGGACCTTCTTCGGATCGGTGGGGCTTGCCAGTCATTCGGGCTTGGATTTCCTCGCCATCTATATCGGACCGATCCTCGTCATCGGCCTGGGCTATCCCCTTGTCGCCCGGATCGTGCGGGTCGCGAAGACGCAGAACATCTCCTCCATCGCAGACTTCGTCGCGGCCCGCTACGGCAAGAGCGAACGGGTCGCCGCTCTCGTCAGCCTGATCGCCCTCGTCGGCTCCATTCCCTACATCGCGCTCCAACTGAAGGCGGTCTCGTCCTCGCTCGATGTCTTCCTGGGGGCGGCCAACGAAACGTTCCCGTCGCAACTCCCGTTCATCGGCGATCTCGCCTTCGTGGTTGCCCTCGTGCTGGCGGGCTTCGCCGTCGCCTTCGGCACCCGTCATACAGATGCCACCGAGCACCAGAACGGGCTGCTTTTGGCGATCTCCCTCGAGTCGGTGGTGAAGCTGGTCGCTTTCCTGGTGGTCGGCGGCTACATCACCTTCGTGATGTTCGACGGCTACGATGCCATCGTGCAGCGCCTCCACGCACAGGGAACCAGCGCGGACCTGATGAGCCGCACCTCCGGCTTCGGCAGCTACATCACCCTGATCCTGCTCTCGACTTGCGCCGCTCTCCTTCTGCCGCGTCAGTTCCACGTGACGGTGGTGGAGAACCATGACATCGCGGATCTCAAGCGCACCGCATCGCTGTTTCCGCTTTATCTGATCCTCATCAATCTCTTCGTGGTCCCGATCGCGCTTGCAGGCCTCGCGTCTTTTCCGGACGGAAATGTCGATCGGGACATGACCCTGCTGGCGCTGCCGCTCGCGGACAAGGCGGGCACCATCGCCGTCCTTGCCTTCCTCGGCGGCTTCTCGGCGGCGACGGCCATGGTGATCGTCGACTCCGTCGCCGTCGCGGTGATGATCTCGAACCACCTCGTCATGCCGATCGTCCTGCGGCGGCGCGCCTTTGCGGGCGTCGATCCCGGCAGCTTCGTGATCGGCGTGCGTCGCATCTCCATCGTTCTCGTCATTCTCCTGGGCTATGTCTATTACCGCGCCTCCGGGGAGGCGGCGCTTGCGGCCATCGGCCTCTTGTCCTTTGCGGCGATCGCGCAGGTCGCACCCGCCTTTCTCGGCGGTCTGATCTGGTCGCGCGGCACGGCGTTCGGCGCCAGCGTCGGGCTCGTCGTCGGCTTTTTCACCTGGGCCTACACGCTTCTCCTTCCGAGCCTCGTCTGGGACGGCGTGTTCTGGTCCGACATGGTCGTCACCGGTCCCTTCGGCATCACGGCTCTCAAGCCCACGGCCCTGTTCGGCGTCGACCTGCCTCAGCTCACCCACGGGGTCGTCTGGAGTCTCACCCTCAACATCCTCTGCTATATCGGCTTTTCGCTGTGGCGGCCCGTGACAGCGATGGAGCAGATCCAGGCCAATCTCTTCCTGGGTGAGGCCGCTGCCTCCGCGACCCCGAGTTTCCGCCTGTTCCGCGCCAGCGTTACGGTCGGCGAACTGCGCGCGACCGTCGCCCGCTACCTCGGCGAGGAGCGGACGAACCGCTCGTTCGAGGGCTTCGCCCATAGCCGAGGGCAGAATCTCGAGCCGCGGGCCGAAGCCGACGTCCATCTCCTGCGTTACGCGGAACATCTCCTGGCTTCGGCCATCGGCACGGCGTCCTCACGCCTCGCGTTGTCGCTGCTGCTGCGCCGCCGCACCGTATCCACGGAAGCAGCCCTCAAGCTCCTCGACGACGCCTCCGCGGCGATCCAGCACAGCCGCGACCTGCTCCAGCACGCGCTCAACTACGCCAAGCAGGGCATCACCGTGCTCGACAGCGATCTGCGTCTGCTCGCCTGGAACCAAGCCTTCATCGATCTTTACGACATGCCGCCCAACTTCGTTCACGTGGGCATCAGCATGGAACGCATCGTCCATTACAATGCCTCGCGCGGATCCTACGGTCCGGGCAAGATCGACGAGCTGATTGCCGCCCGCCTCCACTCCTTCCGCCACGATGTGGAGCCCGTGCGGCTCAAGCTCTATCCCTCCGGCAAGGTCATCGAGATCCGCTCGAACCTGCTGCCCGATGGCGGCCACGTGACCACCTACACGGACGTGACCGAAACCGTGCTGGCCGAAGAGGCGAGCCGCCGCGCGAACGAGACCCTGGAACAGCGGGTGCGCGAGCGTACCGAGGAACTGACGCGTCTCAACGAAGCCCTGCGCAGCGCCAAGGCCGAGGCCGACGAGGCGAACATCTCCAAAACGCGCTTCCTCGCCGCCGCCTCGCACGACATCCTCCAGCCCCTCAACGCGGCGCGTCTGTACGCGGTCTCGCTCGTGGAGCGGGATCGAGAAGCGGGCGACGCGACGCTGGCCGAGAACATCGACGCCTCGCTCGACGCCGTCGAAGAAATCCTGACCGCGATCCTCGACATCTCGCGCCTCGACACGGGCGCCATGAAGCCGCAATGGTCGAGCTTCCGCATCGACGAGTTGTTCCGCCAACTGCAGCGCGAGTTCGAGCCCGTGGCCCGCAACAAGGGCCTGAAGCTCACCTTCGTGCCATCCTCCCTGACGGTGCGGTCCGACCGGCGCCTGATGCGCCGGCTGCTGCAGAACCTTATCTCCAATGCCGTCAAGTACACGCCGTCGGGCCGCGTGATCGTCGGCGGGCGCCGGCGCGGCGGCCATCTCGTGCTGGAGGTCTGGGATACGGGGCTGGGCATCCCGGCCTCGAAGCAGCGCATCGTGTTCCGCGAGTTCCAGCGCCTCGACCAGGGCATGAAGGCTGCACGGGGCTTGGGTCTCGGCCTCTCCATCGTCGAGCGCATCGGCCGCGTGCTCAAGCATCCGATCACGCTGAACTCGGAGGTGGGACGCGGCTCGGTGTTCCGGGTCGAGGTGCCGGTGGTGGCGGCTCTTCCGGCGACGGCCGCATCGCCCGAGCCGCCGAAGCCTGCCGCGACCGTGCTGTCGGGCCTGCGCGTTCTCGTGATCGACAACGAACCGGCCATCCTCGAAGGCATGCGCCTGCTCCTCTCCGGATGGGGCTGCGATACCTGGACTGCGTCGGATCTCGAGAGCGCCCATCGGGCCTTGAGAACGCACAAGGCCTTGCCGGAAGTGATCATCGCCGATTATCACCTCGACGATACGGACGGCCTGGAACTCATCAAGGCCCTTCGTTGGAAGACGCAGGTCGACACACCCGCCGTTCTCGTGACAGCCGACCGCACGCCGGCCGTGCGCGATGCGGCGGCAGCCATGAACATCCATGTGCTCAACAAGCCCCTGAAACCGGCGGCCCTGCGGGCGCTGCTGACGCAGTGGCGCGCGACGAAGGTGGCCGCGGAGTGAATCCACTCTTCGTCATCGCCGGCTTTGTGCCGGTGATCCCGATCCGAGAGGTGCAGCGCTTCAATTCATCGGGATGGCCGGGACACGCCCGGCGATGACGAGAGTGTCGGAGTTCCTGCGTTTCACTCCGACCTCATTGCGAAATCGACCGCCGCGACCGCATGGATCGTCGTGGTGTCGAACAGCGGCACGGCGCTGTCTTCGTCGGAGACCAGCAGCATGATCTCGGTGCACCCGAGGATGATGCCTTGCGCACCGCGCGCGATCAGGCGTGCGATGACCTCCCGATAGGCCTGCCGCGATTCCGTCCTGACGATCCCGAGCACGAGTTCCTTGTAGATGATTTCGTGCACGATCCGTCGGTCGCTTTCGTCCGGGACGATCACGTCGAGCCCATGACGCTCCTGCAGGCGGCCCTTGTAGAAATCCTGCTCCATGGTGAACGCGGTGCCGAGCAGGCCGATGCGCTCAATTCCTGCGGCCCTGATCTTGTCCGCCGTGGGATCGGCGATATGGAGCAGCGGGATGTTCACCGCCGACGAGATCGCACCCGCCAGGCGATGCATCGTGTTCGTGCACAAAACGATGAAGTTCGCTCCGCCTCGTTCCAGCCGGAGCGCAGCCGCCTTCATCTCCTCGCCGAGCCTGCCCCACTCGCCTTCGTGCTGCAGCCGCTTGATCTCGTCGAAATCGGCCGACCACATCAGGCATTGCGCCGAGTGCACGCCGCCGAGCCGCCGGTTCGTCTCCTGGTTGATGATGCGGTAATACTCGGCCGAGCTTTCCCAGCTCATGCCACCGATGAGTCCGATGGTTCGCATGCCGAGCGCTCAGAGATTGGGTCGATACGGCTCACGGCCGCTCTTCAGCGCATCGTCGAGCAGTTCGAGCCGGTCCTGTCCCCAGAACACCTCGCCGTCGAGCACATAGGCCGGAGAGCCGAAGACGTCGCTCGCCACCGCGTTCTCGAGGTTGAGGGCGTAGATCGCCTCGGTGGTGCTGCCGGTCACCACATCCATGAGCGAGGACGAATCGAGGCCTGCCTGCTCCGCGAGTTCTGCCAGAACGAGCGGATCGGACAGATCGCGCTCCTCCTCCCACACGGCCGCGAAAGCCCGGCGCAGGAAGGGATCAGGGCTCTTGCCCGAAGCCGTGATCGCGATGACGAAGCGGTCGGCGAGGTTCACGTCGAAGGGCCAGTGCTTCGGGCTGATGTTGAAGGACAGGCCGCGTTTTTCCCGCCAGCGCTGCAATTCGAAAATCCGGTAGCGCTGCCGCGCCGGATGACGCTGGGCCAGCGGCAGGCCGCCGGTCTCCGAGAAAACGCGGCCGAGGAAGACGGGTTTGTAATTGACCTCCACCCCATGCTTCTGCGCGATCTCCATGAAGGGCGCATGGCCGATATAGGCCCAGGGGCTCACGAGGGAGAAGTAATAGTCGATGGTGCGGGGCATGGGTCCGATTCGGAGTTGGTCAGGCCTCAAACGGCGTCGGCCCCACCTTGGACCATCAGGCGGCGCTCTTCAACGTCTCTTCGGCTCGCAGGAAGGCGTCGACCTCGGGGGCTGCCGCCGGCGCCTCAGCCTCGATGCCGATTTCGCTGAGGAGGCGCTCCATGGGAACGAAGCGTCTCTCCGCCCGGTCATAGAGACCCGCCCTGACGAGGGCGATGGCATTGAGGATCGGGCTGTCATCCTTGGCTTTCGAGACCAGCCGGTGCTCCATCACCACATGGCTGTTGGACCAGGTGAGGATGCGGGTCTCCAGGGTGAAGGAGCGAAAAGGCCTGAGTTCCCGGCGGAAGCGGATTTGCCCGGCACTCACGACGGGCACCCAGCCATGCCTGAGGATGGGCCGTCACAGGCCGGAGCGGATCATCATGTCGGTGCGGCCGAGATCCATGAGCGTCCAGTACCGCCCATTGTTCATGTGGAGCGAGGTGTCGAGGTCGTGCGGCCACACCCGGAAGGTCAGGCGCGACACGTCCCGCACGGGATCGAGCCTCGCGCGGAAGACGGACGTGACGATCAAGTGAAGGACGCGCAGCCAAAGGTTCACGTGAGACCCATTCCGGTCTGGCGCTGGAACAGGATCAGGTCGAGGGACGGTGCCTCGAGGCCGAATCCCGTGAGCAGGGCATGAACCTGTCCGCGATGATGTGTCTGATGATTGAAGAAGTGAACCAGCGCCGGCGCGAGCGGTTGCTCCATCTCCATCGGGTTCGTGATCGTCTTGTAGCGGATGCGGCCCTCAAGATCGGCATCGGACAGGCTGTCGATGTAGGCGACGATCCTCTCGTCCTCCTTCTCACGCGCCGCACGAAGATCGGGGAGCGCCTCGAACAGGATCGCATCGAGCCGGTTCGGCGCCTCGCCCTGCCCGGAAAAGCGCTTCAACCAGATGCGGTCGGCGACCAGGAGATGGTTCAGGGTCCCGTGCACCGATTTGAAGAATGCCCCGCGATCGGCGCGATAATCCGCATCG
>DASZBB010000233.1:0-10966 GCA_035944695.1 Microvirga sp.
TGACCACAGGCACGGCCCGCATCTCGAGGAGCTTCAAGGTCGTCGCCCGGGCGTTGAGATAGCGCCGCCGCTGCTCCGTGTCGGCAAGCGTCACCAGGATTTGGCCCGCCGTGATGCCGTGATGGGCCAGCACCTCGGACCAGGTGCGGGCGAGCGCGATCTGGCCGACGGCCGCGGCCGCCTGGCTTTCCTCCAGCCGCAAGGGACCGGAAGGTAGCCCCAGAACCGTGCGCCCCATGGCGATGGCGCCGGAGGAAACGACCAGAACGTCGGCCCCTTTCCCATGGAGATCCGCGATATCCTCGGCAAGCGCCGCAAGCCAGGCATGGTTCAGCCGCCCGCGCACCCGATCGACCAGCAGCGCGGAGCCGACTTTCAGAACCACACGACGGAACTGGCTCAATTCAGGGGTCACGGATGCCACTCTTCCTGCGGCCGGGCAGGCTCTTCCTCGGCCTTGGCTTCATCGATCACGGTGAGAAGCGCCTGCAGCACCTCCTGCACACCCTGTCCCGACGCGGAGGAGACCACGTAGGGCGTTTGCTTGCAGGCCTTTTTCAGCTTCTTCAGCTGCTCCTTGCGCGTCTCCTCGTCCAGGGCATCGGCCTTGGACAGCGCGACGATCTCGGGCTTGTCGGCAAGCCCGTGGCCATAGGCCTCGATCTCGTGGCGAACGGTCCTGTAGGCCTCCCCGGCATCCTCGCTGGTGCCTTCGACCAGATGCAGCAGCACCCGGCAGCGCTCCACGTGGCTCAGGAAACGGTCGCCCAAGCCTACACCCTCGGAGGCGCCCTCGATCAGGCCTGGGATGTCGGCCAGCACGAACTCGCGGGAATAGGCCCGTACGACGCCGAGCCCGGGATGGAGGGTGGTGAAGGGATAATCGGCGATCTTGGGCTTGGCCGACGTAACGGTGGCGAGAAACGTGGACTTGCCGGCATTGGGAAGGCCGACGAGCCCGGCATCGGCGATCAGCTTGAGACGCAGGATGAGGGTGCGTTCCTGGCCCTCCTGGCCTGGATTGGCCCGACGCGGGGCGCGGTTCGTCGAGGTGGTGAAATAGGCATTGCCGAAGCCGCCGTTGCCGCCCTTGGCCAGCAGCACCTTTTGGCCCACATGGGTCATGTCGGCGATGACGGTCTCGCCGTCCTCCTCCAGGATCTCGGTTCCGGCCGGGACCTTGAGGACGACATCGGCTCCCTTGGCGCCGGCCCGGTTCTTGCCCATGCCGTGGCCGCCGGTCTTGGCCTTGAAGTGCTGCTGGTAGCGGTAATCGATCAGGGTGTTCAGCCCCTCGACGCATTCCGCCCATACGTCACCGCCGCGGCCGCCGTCGCCGCCGTCCGGCCCGCCGAACTCGATGAACTTCTCACGGCGGAAGGACACGGCGCCGGCGCCGCCATTGCCGGAGCGGATATAGATCTTGGCTTGGTCGAGAAATTTCATAACCCGCATCCTTTACGGGACTGGAGCATTTTTCGCAAAAGCCGATCGGGCCCTGCGGCCAAAAAATGCTCCCGTCCGTGATGGTGTGCGGGAGCAACGCGCATAGAGAAGAAGCGCTCCCGCACGTGCGGGAGCGCTTCCTTGATTTCAGCTTGCGAGGGACATCTCCCGGTCTACCTCCACCTCGACGCAGACGGGCTCGCGCACGAGGCCGGTGTGGCTCCAGCTCTTCAGGCTCTCCCAAGCCCGCCGGTCGAGGCGGAAATGGTCAGCCGGATAGAGTCCTCCCCGGGCCGGCAGCTCGACAAGGCCGGCGCCCTGATAGGCGAAGCCGCACTTCTCCAGCACCCGCCGGGAGGCCGGGTTGATGACCCGGGCCGACGCGGTGAGCTCGTCGCCCTCGCCATAGGCGAAGAAGGCGTCGATCAGCGCTCTCGCTGCCTCGGTGGCGTAGCCCTTGCCCCAATAGGGCGTGCCGAGCCAATAGCCGAGGCTGGGCTTGCCCGTGTCGGGATCAGGCCCGATCCCGACCATGCCGATCAGGCAGTTCGGCCGGCCCTTGGGCGTGATGGCGAGCTGCAGCCCATGGCCGTCCGCATTGGACCGTCGGGACTGGAAGATAAATCGCTCGGCGTCGTCCGGGTGATACGGATGCGGAATTCGGGCCGTCATTTCCGCGACCGATTTCTCACCGGCAAGGCGTACGATGGCTTGGGCATCCGCGAGACGGGCCCAGCGCAGCCACAGGCCGCGGGTCTCGAGGCGGAAAACATCGTCACGGGTGAGGTCGGGAAACATCGTCTTGCTCCGATCCGTTGGGCCCTCCTTGGGCCCGAGAAATGACGAAGGGGAGGTGGACATCCCACCTCCCCTGTCAGTTTCGGATTGGAGCTTGGCCGTTTGGGCCTGTCTGGAGCTCTTCACCCGCCGGGTCGGTGTGATGCCGGCGGGAGCTCCTTCGTTTCGCTCTCGCCGTTTACTCTGCGGCCTCTTGGGCCGGTACGACCGATACAAAGGCTCGGCCTTGACGCGTCAGGAATCGGACTCGGCCATTGGCCGTGGCAAAGAGGGTGTGGTCTTTGCCCATGCCGACATTAGCGCCGGCATGCCATTTCGTGCCGCGCTGACGAATAATGATGTTGCCGGCAACGACCTGCTGATCGCCGAACTTCTTGACGCCAAGACGACGGCCTTCGGAGTCGCGACCGTTGCGAGACGAACCGCCTGCTTTCTTGTGAGCCATGGGTTACTCCCGTGTTCCTGTGTAATGCCGACGCTTATTCAGCGGTGGCCGGCGCAGCTTCGTCAGCCGCAGCCTTGGTGGTCTTCTTGGCCGCAGCCTTCTTGGGCTTTTCGCCACCGGCGAGGATCTCGGTGATCCGCACCACGGTGTAATCCTGGCGATGCCCGCGCTTGCGGCGCGAATTCTGGCGACGGCGCTTCTTGAAGGAGATGACCTTCTCGCCGCGGGTGTGTTCCACCACCTCGCCCGCCACGGTCACGCCCTCGACGAGGGGGGCGCCCACCTGGGTCGAGCCGTCGTTCGTGACCATGAGAACCTGGTCGAAGGTGACGGCGGTGCCAGGCTCGCCTGCGAGCGTGGCGACGGTGATGACGTCGTTGGCGGCAACGCGATACTGCTTGCCGCCGGTCTTGATCACTGCGAACATCTTGATCCTCGTGTTCAAACCCAATTCTCGGCGGGGGAAGCCCCACCGGACTGGCTTTTTGGCAGTTTCCGGCTTCGGTTCACGACAGGCTCAAGCTGCCGCATGGAAATGGCCAGGCACTCGTGCCCGCCCATAGAGGAGGCCTAACTACGGCCTGCCCCCACGTTTGTCAATCAAAAACCTTGCTTTTGGTGCTTGAAGACCTGCCAAGCCCATGATATCCACCCCGCCTCAACCAGCGGGCCTGACGGCCTTTGCAACCCGGAGAGGTGGCAGAGTGGTTGAATGCACCGCACTCGAAATGCGGCATACGGGCAACCGTATCGGGAGTTCGAATCTCCCCCTCTCCGCCAGCATCCCCTGAAAAGCCTTTGTTTACGCCAAATTGAAGCCCGGCTTGGGTTTGCGGCGGCCATCCTGGTACAAAAGGGTGGTACAAAGGTCATGCGCGTGGCAAGCCCCTGGAAGCATCCCGACACTGGCATCTACTACTTCCGCCGCGGCGTTCCCGAAGCGCTCCGTCCGCTCGTCGGCAAGCGCGAGGAGAAGGTCAGCCTGGAGACACGTGACTGGCGCGAGGCCGGTCCGCGGCACGCCGCAGTCGCCGCTGAAGTCTCAGCCCGCTGGGAGCGTCTCAGACAGGCGGCGGCGCCGAAGCCGATCGTCAGGCTCACCCACAAGGAGGCTGTGGCGCTCGCGGGCGAGGTCTATCGCCGCCGGGTCGCGGCGCACGAGGCAGACCCGGGCAGCTCCGACCGTTGGCGGGACGAACTGCTCATGGACGGCCTTGCCCATTAACCCAAGGCTCGGCCTGTCGACAGGTTTTTGGCCCGGCAGCGGCACCGTCCAGCGGTCGAGACCGTCCTGGCCGAGCGCGGGATTGAGGTCGATGCAGCCGGTATGGCGACCCTCATCCGCTTGGCAGCCGAGGCTGTGGAGCAGGCAGACGAGCGCCTCCTGCGGGCGGCACAGGGCGACTACTCTCCTGACCCTCGCGAGGCACGCTTCCCGCCTATAGGTGCTCCGCAGGCTGCAATAGTTTCGCCTTCCGTCCTGTTCGAACCAGCCTGGGAGGCTTACCTCGCCGAGAGGAAGCCTGCTGCGGGCACCGCCAAGAGCTACCGTGGCGCGATGCGCAACCTGCTGGCGTTTGTCGGCACTGACGACATCGCCCGAGTGACGGAAGAGGACGTGCGGCGCTGGAAGGCTCACCCGATCGAGCGCGGCCTCGATCCCAAGACGATCAAGGAGTCGAAGCTCGCGGCCGTCAAATCTTTCTACGGCTGGGCGGTTCACGAGAAAAGGGTCGAAGTGAACCCTGCGACTGACGTCCGGATGAAGGTGCCCAAGAAGCCGAAGCTGCGCGAGCGCGAGTTCAATGAGCGCGAACAAAAGCTGATTCTCTCGGCGACCTTTGCCGAGCCCAGCCGGCTGATCTCACCAGAGCACGCAGCGGTCCGCCGCTGGGTGCCATGGCTGTGCGCCTATGGCGGCGGGCGCGTTAACGAGATGACTCAACTCAGGGGACAAGACATCTATGAGGAGGACGGCGTGTGGGTGATGCGGATCACGCCGGAGGCCGGCACCGTGAAGACGAGGGTCGCTCGCATCGTGCCGCTCCACCCGCATCTTATTGATCAGGGCTTTCTCACGTTTGTCCGATCCCGGGGCAAGGGGCCGCTGTTCTACTCCCCGGAGCGTCAGCGGGGCGGCTCGGCCGAGAATCCGACATACGTCCGCATGGGCCAGAAGCTGGCCAAGTGGGTACGAGGGCTCGGCGTGGACGATCCCAACGTCGATCCGAACCATGGCTGGCGGCACCTGTTTAAGACGCGTGGCCGTGCGGCAGGCATTGCATCGGACAAGCTGGATGCGCTGCAAGGCCATGCCGCCGGCAGCGTGGGCGCAGAGTATGGCTCCTACCCTGCGAGGGTGCTGATGCAGGAGATCGTCAAGCTGCCCCGCTTCGACGTGACGCCCGCCCCATCCACGGATCGGCGCCGCAGAGAGGTAAGAAGCGTCGTGCAAACTCCATCGCAAGAGACGTCGTGAGCGCAGGCGTGGTTTAATTCTTTTTTAACCCTGCCGCATAGTAGCTCCCGAGCGGCTCTTCACCTCGGGGCCGGGACACTCTATCCTTACAGCATCTGGGGCACCCGTCCCGGTGGTGATCGGATGCCACAAGCGGCTACCGGCAGGGAGTACCAGTCCCCGCCAGCAGCCTGGCCACCCCGGTCTCCTGGCTGTAACAGGAGAATCAGATGGTTGACTCCATCTCTAGCGGAGTCGTGCTCGCACGCAACTCCCAACCCACCCCCACTATCCTCCGCGACATCGTCGCCCCTGCCCTGCCCGCGGACGTCGTCGACGTCACGCCGCAGCCCGGCTTCGCGCTCACCGCGAGCCCAGAGGTCTCCCCCGCCGTCGCCGCGTTCCTGCTCGCCATCCTCGCCGAGGTGGGCTGCGCCTCGCTCAATGAGCTGGGCGTCTGCCTGCCCTGGCACCCACAGCCCGCCGCTGTCATCCTGGCACTCGTGCGAGCCGGCCAGCTGCGGCTCGACCTCACGCAGCCCCTCTCGGGCGAAACCCAGATCTGGCACGCCGCCTGACGCCTCCCCTCCTCCTTCGTGCCTGACGTGCTGACGGGCTCTGCCCGTCGGCCACCCTCCCCCTTGTTCATTCTTCCCTGCCGGGCGCGCTGCGCCGGCGAACCCTGGAGTGTGCCCATGCGCCTGACCCGCTTCGAGATCACCTACCCCGTGCCCAGCGCCAGCATCGCCGTGTTCTCCAGCAAGGTGTGCCGCGTGGAAGTCATCCGCGCCCGCTGGTCCGACCTGCCCCTGCTCCTGCGCCACCCCCTGCTGCAGCAGGCCGCCACATACCTGCTGGGCGGCATCGACCCGCTCACGGGCGAGTTCCACCTCTACAACGGCGAGGGCGGCAAGCTCCCCTCCCGCCTGCCCGACCACCGCCGCAACCCCGCACGCGCCTTTGTCGAGACCCTGTACATCCTCACCAGCGACGCCTTCGACAAAACCGACGTCGTCTACTTGCAGGAGCGCCTCAGCACCCTGATCCAGGAGGCTGGCACCGTGCGCCTGGTGCAGGGCTGCGGGCCCACCTCGCAGCCGATCTCCGCCGCCAAGGCGGAGGAGTTGGACATGGTGCTCCACTTCGGGCTCCAGCTGCTCGAGCAGGCCGGCTGCCCTGGGCTGCAGGCGCTGCCCTCCGCGCTGCCGCACCTGCGGGTCGCCTGACGCGCACCAGGGGAGCCGGGCTCCGGCTCCCCGACCGCCTCATCCTTCGGTTCCTTCCTCCCACACATCGGGATCAAGCCATGGCCAAGCACCATTATGCCAAAGTCACCAGCTCCTCGCGCCCGCCGAGCCGCCTGGCAGCCCTGCGCCGCCCGCCCACGCACGATGAGGAGGTCGCGCTCGAGGACCTCGCAGGAGCGGTGGTGCCGCGCGGTCAATCTCCTGCACCCCTGCCGCACCTGCTGGAGCTGGTGCTGGCGCCCGATCTCGAGCCGTATGTACTCAAGCCGGAGATCGCCAGGATGATCACACAAGGCGTGCCGGCACTGGCCGAGGCCGCTCAGGAGTGGGCTGGCGGTGGCGGTGACGGCGAGAGCTTGGCGCAGCTCTTGGTCGAGCGGGCGGTGGAGCGTGATGCGCCGGGACTGATGCGCCTGTCGGACGAGGTGGCGTTCCTGACGCTGGCTACCGCCCGCGAGCGCAGCGCTTCGTCTTTCTCCCGCACGGTGGTGAGCCGGATCGCCGAGGCCTGTGACCGGCTTGACCCGATCCTGGTTGATCCGCTCGTGCGCGAGCGGCTGCGCCGGCTCGTGCTGTGCTGGCAGGCGTGGGCCGGGGGCGCGGGTGGGCTGCATGCCGCGTTCGTGGACGCGCACCGCATCGTGCGCGATCTGGCGGTGGGGTTCGGCCCGGAGCCGCAAGCCGAGAGCAATGCTCTGGACGAGGCGCCCTCGCCCGTGCCGGAGGTGAGCGAGGAGCCCGCCGCCCCTCCAGCCGATCCCCGGCTGACGCGCATCGTGCTGCCGGCGCTGCCGCTCGCCGGCTCGCGCGAGGCGCGCCAAGCCCTCGATGGCTTCGAGGCGATCGAGGCTCTGCCCCTGCCGCTGGTGCCGGTGCCGGACCTCGCTGCCGTTAGGGCACGCCTGCTGCGCCAGCTGCCGCACTGGGAGGGCATCATCGATGCCGCTCTACGCCAGGTGGGCACTCGGCCCTATGCGCAGCTCCGGCTCTTGCTCGTCGGCCCGCCCGGCGTGGCCAAGACCTATGGCGCGAGTGTGCTGATGGACGCGCTGGGTATCCCGCACCGGGTGATCGACTGCGGCTCCCTCTCGGACGCCATGGTCATGGGCTCGTCCAGAAAATGGTCGAACGGCGCTCCGGGCATGATCTGGGACGTGATCCTGGCGCATCGTACCGCCGGTCCTAGCCTGATCCTGGACGAGATCGAGAAGGCGAGCGGCTCGGCCCGGAATGGGGACATCAGGCGCTCGCTCCTCGGCCTGCTCGAGCCTCAAAGGGCATCAGCCCTGCTCGATCCATACCTGGAGGTACCGGTCGACCTCTCCGGCGTGAGCGTAATCCTGACCGCGAATACGCTGAAGGGCCTATCGCGCCCGCTGCTCGACCGGCTGCAGGTGGCGGAGGTGCCACGGCCCGGACCGGAGCACCTGGAGGCTTTGGCCTCCTTGCTGCTGCGCACGATATACTGGGAGCGCACGGGCGATGAGCGCTGGGCTGCCCCGCTGACGGGAAACGAGATCGAGCTGCTGCGCCGCTACTGGCGTGCCGGATCGATCCGCAGCTTGCGCCGTCTCGTGGAGCAGGTTGTTAGCACACGGGAGAACTTTGTGACCCGGCACTGATGCGGCGGTGGTACGCCGCATCAGTGCGCTCTCAACCACCATCGGAATCGAAGTGGTTAGGAAATTACCATGAACCTCATGCTACGAAGCCAGTACATGGGCCGCCGAAACGATCGTCAATGCGGCGCTCGACAAGCTTCGACAGAACCTCAATCCGCTGCAGAACTCGTTCGCTCATCGCAATCAGTCCCATTCGCGTTCTCCTGCATCATTCAGAAGCGGGGAGCGTGACATTCCTACTTTGCAGGATCAGGACATTCTAACTTTGCGGCTACACGAAATGTGGCAACCAAGTTGAAACGTCGCTTGAAGCGCAAAGTAGAGATGTCAGTCAGGGCGGGTGAGACGGAGCCTGGGACGGTGACGCGCAGACTGTCTGATCGGAGCGCCGCCGCCCCAGGCGTTCGGGCTTGGGCTGGGATTGGGCGACCTGCGCCAGGCGGTCCGCGCGATCCTTCATCAGGCCCCCCCTTCTGGCTCGCGCGGCGGGGGCCTGCGCCAAGGCCTGACGGAACGGGCCGGGCGTCCTGGCGCTCCTTGATCCACGCCAGAACCACTCAGGGTTGTGCGTAGATCCCGTGCATCGGCGCACGGACCAGCTGAGGTGCCCCTCTGTGATGACGGTTCATCGCGACAGATCCCGAGATCTTCTATAGTCTGGAATGGGCCCCGTCGCGATCGACGCCTGGAAGACCAATACGATCGCGTGTGGCTTTGCCCAATCCTGATCTACACGTCGTCCGCACCCGTCGCCACCCGGGGCCATCGCACAACAATTCCCCACGCGCACAATCAGGCAGTAGGCCTCCAATGCGCCTCGACTAAAATTCCAGTCAGGTCAATGTCACAGACAGAGGAGCTGCCTCGTCTTAATTGTTATACTTGGTGTTCAGGGGCTAAATCCATGCGAGTGTTCGTGGCGGGCGGGACTGGGGTTCTGGGGCGCCGGTTGATTCCGCAGCTCGTGGCAAGGGGTCACCACGTGACCGCCACGACGACCGGTGCGACCAAGCTCGACGTCTTGGCGCAGCTAGGTGCAGACGGAGTCGTCATGGACGGGCTCGATGCCCGGTCGGTGACTGACGCGGTCGCTAAGGCTCGTCCAGACGTAATCGTGCACCAGATGACAGGGATCTCCGTCGCACACGCCGGGAAACCCGATCTGAAGCACTTTGACAGGTGGTCGAGCCCCACGATCCGGCTACGCACGCAGGGGACCGACCACCTTCTAGCCGCCGCCGAGGCGAGCGGCGTCCCACACTTCATTGCACAAGGATACGCCGGCTGGAACGGAATTCGCACAGGCGGATGGGTGAAGACCGAGGAGGACCCGTTGGACCTGCTCGAGGGCACGGCAGCGCACACGTCGATGAAGGCGCTCCGCCACGTCGAAGAGGTCGTTCTGAAGGCTGGCGGCGCGATTCTTCGATACGGCGCCCTTTATGGTCCCGGTGCCATCGATGATCAGGTCGAGTTGGTGCGCCGGCGGCAGTTCCCGCTTGTTGGGCATGCTACCGGCTACACCTCATGGGTGCATCTCGACGACGCGGCCAGTGCCACTGTCCTGGCCGTGGAGCGCACAGCTAGGGGTGTGTTCAACATCGTCGATGACGAACCGGCCCCGGCGAATGAGTGGCTGCCGTATCTGGCAGCATGCGCGGGTGCGAAGAGGCCGATGCGGGTCCCCAAGTGGCTGGCGCGGCTGCTAGCGGGGGAGGTTGTGGTGATCATGATGACCGAGGGCCGCGGCTTCGCCAACGCCAAGGCGAAAAGGGAACTCGGCTGGAAATTGCGCTATCCTTCTTGGCGGCAGGGCTTCAAGGAAGAGCTTGCGTGACCCGGATTATCGAGTTCGAAAATCTGCGACCGTTGTTGTTCTCAATCGCCTATCGGATGCTCGGCAGCGTGGCTGAGGCGGAGGACGCGGTCCAGGAGACGTGGGTGCGCTGGGAACGCTCCCCGACACAGCCCACCTCGGTCAAAGCATACCTATCCACCGTGGTCACTAGAATCTCGATCGACATCCTGCGGTCGAACCGCCTCCAGCGACAGGAATACATCGGCCCGTGGTTCCCCGAGCCGCTGCTGATTGAACATTATCACGACTTGGAGCGCACAGACGAGCTGACCGACTCCCTGTCGATGGCAGCCCTGGTCCTTCTCGAGCGGCTAAGCCCACTTGAACGCGCTGTGTTCGTGCTACGCGAGGTGTTCGCCTTCGACTTTCCAGAGATCGCGTCAGTTGTGAGTAGATCAGAGGCGGCGTGCCGGCAGCTCGTGGTGCGGGCACGACGTCATATGGATGAGGGCCGGCCCCGGTTCGAGGCCGACCCCAAGAAGCGTAAGGAACTTGCCGAAACGTTCCTCGTCGCCCTCCGGGAGGGACACATCAACGGGCTGCGGGAACTCCTTGCCACCGATGTCCACATGGTCGGCGATAGCGGCGGCAAGGCCCCGCTGTGGGCCGGTGGCATCGCTGGTGCCGAGAAGGTGTCCCGGCTGCTCGCCGCGTGCATCCCGCCATTTGTCCGGATCGGCGGCGTTGTGGAGCCGTACCCGGTGAATGGCCAACCGGGCGCGATCTTCCGTGACCGAGGGGGCAAAGTCGTAAATACATTGGTGCTCGATATTCTCGACGGCAAGATCCAGACGATCCGTTCGGTGATCAACCCCGACAAGCTCCGGCATCTCGGTCCCGTGGCGGACGCTTGGGCAGTCCTGCGCGAAACGCAGGAGGCTCTCCGGGACCCAGACTGACCAGAACAGCTCACCTAAGCCAACCTGCCACAACCCAGTACCAGTGGGCCTCACATGTAGGCTGCTGCCGTTATGTTCTTATCTTGAGGGTTCCATGAGCAACATCCTTGTTTTTCCTAATCTCACAAGCGATCAGGCGCATGCTTATTCAGTGGAAACAACCAAGGCGCTGGACGAGATCAACCAAGCAGTG
>DASZBB010000234.1:0-20941 GCA_035944695.1 Microvirga sp.
ATAGATTTCGTGCGGCGCCTTCGTGAGCCCGTACCGCACCTGGCCGCACTGGCAGCCGCCTGTAAGGGAAAAGGCTTCCTTCGCGGTTTCCATGGTCGCTCTCCTGCTGCGCTGAATTCTTGCTGACATAGGGCGCAGGCCCTCGCCGTCGCGACCTCTTACGCAACGGCATATCATGTCCCGGCTAAGGATTTAGCGACGTCCGCTTGGGAAGCTCCTCCCTTGCAGCCCTGCAACAGGGCCCAGCTCCGACGAAATGAGGCAAACTTGCCGTCAGGATTGTCTTGCGGCCCGGAAAACCCCTTCTTATATCAGCGCCAGCATGGGGCACGGCTCGGGTTGAGCCGGTTCCGGCACTTAGTCATCAACATGTAAGCCATGGGCCGAGCTGCTTTTAGGGCTCGGCGGTCTGCTTGAAAGTGAGGGATCCCGCCATGGGTAAGGTCATCGGTATCGACCTCGGCACCACCAATTCCTGCGTCGCTGTCATGGAAGGCACGACGCCCAAAGTCATCGAAAACGCGGAAGGCGCCCGGACGACCCCGTCCATCGTGGCCTTCACGGACGAAGGCGAGCGCCTCGTCGGCCAGCCGGCCAAGCGTCAGGCGGTCACGAACCCGTCGCGCACCTTCTTCGCCATCAAGCGCCTGATCGGCCGCACCTTCGACGATCCCATGACCAAGAAGGACATGGGCCTCGTTCCGTACCACATCATCAAGGGTCCGAACGGCGACGCCTGGGTCGAGGCCGACGGCAAGCAATATTCGCCCTCGCAGATTTCCGCCTTCACCCTGCAGAAAATGAAGGAGACCGCCGAGTCCTATCTCGGACAGCCGGTCACCCAGGCCGTCATCACCGTTCCGGCCTACTTCAACGACGCCCAGCGCCAGGCCACCAAGGACGCCGGTAAGATCGCCGGTCTCGAGGTTCTGCGCATCATCAACGAGCCGACCGCGGCCGCCCTGGCCTACGGCCTGGACAAGAAGCAGTCCGGCATGATCGCGGTCTACGACCTCGGCGGCGGCACCTTCGACGTGTCGGTGCTGGAGATCGGCGACGGCGTGTTCGAGGTGAAGTCGACGAACGGCGACACCTTCCTGGGCGGCGAGGACTTCGACATGCGCCTCGTCGAGTACCTGGCGGCCGAGTTCAAGAAGGAGCAGGGCATCGACCTGACCAAGGACAAGCTCGCCCTGCAGCGCCTGAAGGAAGCCGCCGAGAAGGCCAAGATCGAGCTCTCCTCCGCGTCGCAGACCGAGATCAACCTGCCCTACATCACGGCTGATGCCTCCGGTCCGAAGCATCTGGCCCTCAAGCTCTCGCGCGCCAAGTTCGAGCAGCTCGTGGACGACCTTGTGCAGAAGACCATCGAGCCCTGCCGCAAGGCGCTGAAGGATGCCGGCATCGCGGCGGGCGACATCGACGAGGTGGTTCTCGTCGGCGGCATGACCCGCATGCCGAAGATCCAGGAAGTGGTGAAGAACTTCTTCGGCAAGGAGCCCCACAAGGGCGTGAACCCGGACGAGGTCGTGGCCATCGGCGCGGCCATCCAGGCCGGCGTGCTCCAGGGCGACGTGAAGGACGTGCTGCTCCTCGACGTGACCCCGCTGTCGCTCGGCATCGAGACGCTGGGCGGCGTGTTCACCCGTCTGATCGACCGCAACACGACGATCCCGACGAAGAAGAGCCAGGTGTTCTCCACCGCGGAAGACAACCAGAACGCGGTGACGATCCGGGTCTTCCAGGGCGAGCGCGAGATGGCGGCGGACAACAAGCTCCTCGGCCAGTTCGACCTCGTGGGCATCCCGCCCGCACCGCGCGGCGTGCCGCAGATCGAGGTGACCTTCGACATCGACGCGAACGGCATCGTGAACGTCACGGCGAAGGACAAGGCGACCGGCAAGGAGCACCAGATCCGCATCCAGGCCTCCGGCGGCTTGTCCGACGCCGACATCGAGAAGATGGTCAAGGACGCCGAGGCTCACGCCGAGGAAGACAAGAAGCGCCGCGAGGTGGTCGAGGCCAAGAACCAGGGCGAGAGCCTGATCCATGCCACCGAGAAGTCGCTTAACGAATACGGCGACAAGGTCTCGGAGTCCGACAAGCAGGGCATCACGACCGCCATCGACGCGCTGCGCCAGGCCCTTGCCGGCGACGACGCCGAGGTGATCAAGGCCCGCACCACGGACCTGATGCAGGCCTCCATGAAGCTCGGCGAGGCCATGTACGCCGCTCAGGCCAATGCCGGCGAAGGCGGCGAGCAGGCTTCCGCCGAAGAGGCGAAGAAGGACGACGTCATCGACGCCGACTTCCAGGAAGTCGACGAAGGCGACAAGAAGAAGCGCGCCTAAGACGATGACCGCCTTCTGAAGAATTCGGCACCCGGTTTCGTGACCGGGTGCCGTTTTCATGAAACGAGCTGAAAACACCAATGACCGATCAACCGACCGCTTCTTCTCGCGATGTTCTGGAAAAGGCTTCCGGAGCCTTTCCCCGTGCAGCGCAGGCGAAACGGTCCGGCAGAATGACGGAGCGGCCGACCGCTCCGAGGGGCGCCTGACATGTCCAAGCGCGATTACTACGAGGTTCTCGGCGTCTCGCGAACCGCCACCGAAGCGGAGATGAAATCCGCCTTCCGCAAGCTCGCGATGCAGTACCATCCGGACCGCAACCCGGGCGACCACGAAGCCGAGATCAAGTTCAAGGAAATCAACGAGGCCTACCAGACCCTCTCCGACGGGCAGAAGCGCGCGGCCTACGACCGCTTCGGCCATGCGGCCTTCGCCAATGGCGGACCGGGCGGCGCCGGGCCCGGCTTCGGGGGCGACTTCTCCGATTTCATGTCGGACATCTTCGAGAATTTCTTCGGCGATGCCGGTGGACGCGGCCGAGGCCGGGGCGCGGGTGGACGCGAGCGCGGCGCCGACATGCGCTACAACCTTGAGATCTCCCTCGACGAGGCCTTCAACGGCAAGACCGCCGAGCTCAAGATCCCGACCTCCATCACCTGCGAGGCTTGCTCGGGCAGCGGCGCGAAGCCGGGCTCCAAGCCCAAGGCGTGCCCCACCTGCGGCGGCGCCGGCCGGGTGCGGGCGACGCAGGGCTTCTTCTCCATCGAACGCACCTGCCCCAACTGCCATGGACGCGGTGAGGTCATCGACGACCCCTGCGGCCAGTGCGGCGGCGCCGGCCGCGTCACCCGCGAGCGCACGCTCTCGGTCAACATCCCGGCGGGCGTCGAGGACGGCACGCGCATTCGTCTCGCCGGCGAAGGCGAGGCCGGCCTGCGCGGGGGGCCGCCGGGCGATCTCTATATCTTCCTGTCCCTGAAGCCCCATCCGTTCTACCAGCGCGACGGCGCGGACCTGTTCTGCCGCGTGCCGATCTCCATGGTGACCGCGGCGCTGGGCGGCGAGTTCAGCGTACCGACCCTGGGCGGCACCGATGCACTCGTGAAGGTGCCCGAGGGCACCCAGACCGGCAAGCAGTTCCGCCTCAAGGGCAAGGGCATGCCGGTGCTGCGCTCGCGGGACGTGGGCGACCTCTACATCCAGGTTGTTGTGGAAACCCCGCAGAAGCTCACCAAGCGCCAGCGCGAGCTCCTGATGGAGTTCGACCAGGAGTGCTCCAAGGAAAATCACCCGGAGAGCTCGGGCTTTTTCTCCCGTTTCCGGGAGTTTATCGACGGGTTGGGTGGATCAACTTAACTTGACGGTCGTTTTCTTTGGATTCTAAACAGCCAACGTGATCGGCAAGATCGAGGGGACAGCTTAGTGCTTCAGTCGTTTCAACGGCCAACGGCCCGGAAAATCCCCCTCAAGAAGGATCGCTTTCAGGATGAGGCGCGCTTCCTGCGCTCCTGGCTCGAACGGCCCCTCGTCATCGGGGCCGTGACTCCTTCCGGCAAGATCCTGGCCCGGACCATGGCGTCCTACGTGGATCCTCGCATCCCCGGCCCCGTCATCGAGCTCGGCCCCGGCACGGGCCCGGTGACCGATGCCCTGGTCCGGCGCGGCGTGGCGCAGGAGCGCCTCGTCCTCATCGAATACAATCCTGAATTCTGCCAGCTCCTGAAGCGCCGATTTCCGAAGGCGACGATCATCCAGGGCGATGCCTACGATCTCAAGGAAACGCTCTCCGGCATCCTGAAGGAGCCGGCGGCCGCCACCGTGTCGAGCCTGCCGCTCTTCACCAAGCCCATGGACCAGCGCCTGGAGCTTCTGGAAACCGCGCAGGCGCTGATGCACCCGAACGGGCCGTTCATCCAGTTCACCTATGCGGTGGTGCCGCCGATTCCGGCGCGCTCGCAAAGCTACAAAGCCAAAGCCTCCAACCGGATCTGGCGCAACCTGCCCCCGGCCCGGGTCTGGGTTTACAACAAGGTCAATCATCCATGAGCGCCGCGATGTCTCTTTCGACGAATCCCATTCCCGCAGGAGACATTCGCGACAAGCTCATCATTGGCCTCGACGTTCCTTCCGTTGAGGAGGCCCGCTCCATCGCCGAACGCATCGGCGAGGCCGGTACCTTCTACAAGATCGGCTATCAGCTCGCCTATGCGGGCGGCTTCGAGTTCGCCCGGGAGCTGATCGGACAGGGCAAGAAGGTTTTTCTGGATCTCAAGCTTCACGACATCGGCAATACGGTGGAGGAAGGCGTGCGCTCGGTGGCTCGCCTCGGCGCCACGTTCCTGACGGTCCACGCTTATCCGCAGACCATGCGCGCGGCGGTGGCCGGAAAGGCCGGTACGTCCCTGAAGATCCTCGCCGTGACTGTGCTCACGTCCTACGATGACAAGGACCTGGTCGAGGCAGGCTACGCTGCCGCATCGGCCGCGGAACTCGTCGCCCGCCGCGCCGGACAGGCGCGCGATCTCGGCGTCGACGGCATCGTCTGCGCCGCGACGGAAGCGGAGCGCGTGCGCTCCATCGTCGGTCCCGACCGGCTCATCGTCACCCCCGGCATCCGGCCCGCGGGCGCGGATGCGGGCGACCAGAAGCGGATCGTGACGCCGGCCGAGGGCATTCGGCTCGGCGCCGATCACCTCGTGGTGGCCCGCCCGATCGTGAAGGCCGCGGATCCGCGCGCCGCGGCGGAAGCGATTGTCCGGGAAATCGCCGGCGTCCAGGCTTGACGATAAGGCTCCTCTAGCGTTCGCTGCCTCCCCCAAATCGAAGAGGAGCGCCTCATGCCTAAAGGCTATGTCATTGCCCGCGTGACCGTCACGAACCCCGAAGCCTATGCGGAATACGCCAAGGGCGCCACGGAGGCGATCCGCCAATATGGCGGACGCCCGCTCGTGCGCGGCGGCGCCTACGAGGCGCTCGAGGGCGAGGCGCGGCCCCGGAACGTGGTGATCGAATTCGACTCGGTCGAGCAGGCTCGAACCTATTACCACTCGCCGGAGTACCAGGCGGCCAAGGCCAAGCGCGAAGGCGCCTGCGTGGCGGAGTTCGTTCTCGTGGAAGGAGCGTGAAGCGATGAAGGGCTATTGGATCGGCCGCGTCGACGTCTCGAACCCCGACGCCTACCAGAATTACGTGAAGGCCAACGCCGTCCCCTTCGCCAAATACGGCGCCCGCTTCCTGGTGCGCGGCGGCGCCTACCGCGTCGCCGAGGGCGAGGCCCGCGCCCGCAACGTGGTGATCGAGTTCCCGACCTACGAGGCGGCGCTGGAATGCTGGGATTCGCCCGAATACCAGGCGGCGAAGGCCGAGCGCGACGGCCACGCAGTGGCCGACATCATCATCATCGAAGGCTACGAGGGGCCCCAGCCGGGGTAACCTCCCCGTCGGCGTCCCTTCCCCGTCATGGCCGGCCTTGTGCCGGCCATCCCGATGCTGTGAAGCGCCGTGCCTTTCCTTACCGGGATCACCGGCACAAGGCCGGTGATGACGTGAGGTCGGAGGAACAACCTCCACGCTTCTCAGCCGCATCCCAAGCGGCTATACCCTGAGCCCGCAACAACAGGAGAGCGGCATGAGCGAGATGCGACTCGTCGTGGTGGGGGCTGCCGGACGCATGGGGCGCATGCTCATCAAGACCGTGGCGGAGACCGAGGGCTGCACGTTGGTGGGCGCCATCGAGCGGGAGGGCTCCTCCGCCCTCGGGCACGATGCCGGGCTGCTCGCCGGGGTCGGCCTGCTCGATGTGGACGTGACCGACGATCCGCTCGCCGTGTTCGCCCAGGCCGACGGCGTCCTCGATTTCACGGCGCCGGCCGCCACGACGGCCTTCGCGGCGCTCGCAGCCCAGGCTCGCATCGTCCATGTGATCGGTACCACCGGCCTGCAGGAGGCCGACTTCGCCAAGCTGGAGGCGGCCGCGCGGCACGCGCGCATCGTTCAGTCCGGCAACATGTCGCTCGGCGTCAACCTGCTCGCGGGCCTCGTGCGCAAGGTGGCGGCCACGCTGGGCGAAGACTTCGACATCGAGATCCTCGAAATGCACCACCGCATGAAGGTGGATGCGCCTTCGGGCACTGCGCTTCTCCTCGGCGAGGCGGCCGCGGAAGGGCGCAAGATCTCCCTGAAGGAGCGCTCCGTGCGCAGCCGCGACGGGCATACCGGCGCCCGCAATCCGGGTGATATCGGCTTTGCCACCCTGCGCGGCGGCTCGGTCGTTGGCGACCACTCGGTGATCTTTGCGGGCGCCGGCGAGCGTCTGGAGCTGTCGCACCGGGCCGAGGACCGGAGCCTCTTCGCCCGCGGCGCCGTGAGGGCTGCCCTCTGGGGCTTCGACAAGAAGCCCGGCTATTACACCATGGCCAATGTTCTTGGCCTCGATCAGCTCTAAAACATGCCCTTCCCGCCCCTTCCAAACGGAGACGCCAGCACATGAACCGCCTTCTCGTCCTTGCACGCCACGGCCAGAGCGAATGGAACCTCAAGAACCTGTTCACCGGCTGGAAGGATCCGGGGCTCACCGATCTCGGCATCGAGGAGGCGCGCAATGCCGGCCGGCGGCTCAAGGAGATGGGCGTCCAGTTCGACGTCGCCTTCACGTCCGACCTGTCGCGGGCTCAACGCACCTGCAAGCTGATCCTGGAGGAGATCGGCCAGCCCGATCTCAGGACGATCGCGAACCAGGCCCTGAACGAGCGCGATTACGGCGATCTCTCGGGCCTCAACAAGGACGACGCCCGTGCCCGCTGGGGCGAGGAGCAGGTCCACCTCTGGCGCCGCTCCTACGACGTGCCCCCTCCCGGCGGCGAGAGCCTGAAGGATACGGTGGCCCGCGTGCTGCCCTACTACATCCGCGAGATCCTGCCCCGCGTCATGCGCGGCGAGCGCGTGCTGGTGGCCGCCCACGGCAATTCGCTCCGCGCCCTCGTGATGGTGCTCGACGGCCTGACCTCCGAGACCATCCCGAGCCTCGAACTCGCGACCGGCATCCCGCTGGTCTACAACCTCAACGAGGACACCACCGTGGCCAGCAAGCAGGTGCTGGAGGGGTAAGGGAGGCTCCGCCCGGGATCATCCCCACCACGTCATGGCCGGGCTTGTTCCGGCCATCCCGATCCGGCGAGGCGCGCGCTTTTCCAATCGAGATCACCGGCACAAGGCCGGTGATGACGTGTAAGGACCCTACGTCCCAAGGCAATCCCATGTCCTCCATCACCCTCGCCCCCGGCCTCACTTATTACCCCGACTATCTCGACCGTCCGGCGCAGGAGCGGCTGCTCCAGGCCCTGCGCGAGATCACGCGGCAGGCGCCGCTCTACACCCCGCGCATGCCGCGCACGGGAAAGCCGTTTTCCGTGCGCATGACCAATTGCGGGCGACTCGGCTGGGTGTCGGACGTCGAGGGCTACCGATACCAGCCGACGCATCCCGAGACGGGCGAGCCCTGGCCTTCGATGCCCGACCGGGTTCTGGGGGCCTGGGAGGAGTTGAGCGGCTACCCGCACCCGCCCGATGCCTGCCTGATCAATTTCTACGAGCCGACGGCCCGCATGGGGATGCACCAGGACAAGGACGAGGAAGACTTCGCCGCCCCCGTCGTGTCGCTCTCCCTCGGGGACACGGCCCTCTTCCGATACGGCGGCCTGGAGCGGAAGGACCCGACGAAATCGATCAGGCTCCGCTCCGGTGACGCGATCGTGTTCGGCGGTCCCGCGCGGCTGATCTATCATGGGATCGACCGGCTGACCGCGGGCAGCTCGGACCTGCTGCCGCAGGGCGGCCGGCTCAATCTCACCTTGCGCAAGGTGGAGAGGCCGATTTAGCCTTAAAGCCATGATCAACTGCAGGTTTTCTTCGAAGGGGCATCCATGAAAGCTTTTGCAGCCGCCGCTCTCGGCATCGTCCTGTCGGTTCAGGCCGCCTTCGCGGCCGAACCCGTGTTCCCGCCCGCCTCGCGGATCGGCCTCGTTCCGCCCGAGGACATGATGGTCTCGAAGCGGTTCAGCGGCTTCGAGAGCGAGGAGAAAGCCGCGGTCATCAACTTCGTGGAAATGCCTCCCGCGGCTTACGCGCAACTCGTGAACGGCCTCACCAAGGACGCCCTGAAGCGCCAGGGCATGAGCGAGACCTCGCGCGAGACCCTGAAGCTCGGGGCCAGGACGGGCGTGCTGATCGGCGGCACCATGGCGGGGCCGGTCCAGGGCCGCAAATGGGTGATGGCTGTCAAGGACGAGGACCTCACCGCCCTGGTGATCGCGCAGGTGCGCGGCGGACAGGACGGTTACAGCGACGCGCAGATGCAGAATGCCCTGAAGAGCATCGCCCTGCGCGGACCGGTCTCCATGGAGGAGCAGATCTCGGCCCTGCCCTTCCGCCTCGGCGACAAGGCCGGCTTCCGACCGGTGCGGGTGATGGCGGGCAACTCGGTCCTGTTCACCGACGGGCCGCAGGACACGATCAAGGCGGTGGAGCAGCCGATGGTGATCCTGGCCGCGACCCTGAACGTTCCGGTTCCGCCCGCCGAGCGGCGCAGCCAGTTCGCCCATGCGGCCCTGAACTCCAACCAGATCCTCAAGGACATCAAGGTCGAACGGTCCGAGTCCTTCCGCTTCAAGGGCCAAGACTGGCACGAGATCGTCGCCAAGGCCGTGGAGGCGGAATCGGGCCAGCCCATCGTGGTGATGCAGACCATCCGCTTCGAGCCCGACCGCTACGTGCGCATGGTCGGCCTCACCCGGGTCGAGCAGCGCGACCAGAACCTGCCCCGCTTCCGGACGGTGATCGACGGGGTCGATATGAATCCCTAGTCCCGCCTCGGAAAGGCCGGCAGCGACCAGCCGCGCAGGAGGGCGAGCGCCCTCAACGAGAAGGCCGCGCCGAAGCCGATCGCGGCGCTCAAGAACGGATCGAGGCCCATGGCCTGCAGGGCGACCATGACCGAAGCGCCGAGCGCCGCGGCCGTGACGTAGATCTCCTGGCGCAGCACGAGGGGCGTCGTTCCGGCAAAGATGTCGCGGATGATGCCGCCGAACGTGGCCGTGATGGTGCCGAGCGCGACGGCGGAGAGCGCCGGAACGCCGGCCGCCAACGCCTTGCCGGTGCCCGAGACGGCGAAGAGGGCCAACCCTAGCGCATCGGCCCAGAGGAGAAGACGGCCCTGCCGTCCGCCCTCCATCATGGCCACGCGCTTGGGTCCGAGAGCGAAGACGATTTCCGCCACGACCAGGCACACGAGCACGTCGGTCGGGTCCCCGACCCAGAACACGGGCCGTGTGCCGATGAGCAGGTCCCGGACGGTGCCGCCGCCGACGCCCGTGAGCGTGGCGAGCAGGGCGAAGCCGAACGGATCCATGCCTTTGCGCGCCGCCATCAGCGCGCCGGAGAGCGCGAAGACGGCGACGCCGATGGTCTCGAAAGGAATGCTTCGAAGAACGTCCACTTACGAGGCGGCGGAAGAATTATCCGCGGCCTCGGCGCCGTTGCCGTTGGCGGCGGCTTTCGGGCCGCCCTTGGAGACGCCGACCAGGGCCGGGCGCAGGACGCGCTCGCCGATCACGTAGCCGGACTGGACCACCTGCAGGACGGTACCGTTCGGCACCTCCGCATTGGGGATCTCGAACATGGCCTGATGGACGTTCGGATCGAACTTCTGGCCCTGCGGGTCGAGCTTCTTCACGCCATGGCGCTCGAGGGTCTTGAGCAGGTCGCGCTCGGTGAGATCGATGCCCTCGATGAGACCTTTGAAGGCGCCCTCGGCGGTGCTGCGAGCCTCCTCCGGGACGCTCTCGATGGCGCGGCGGACATTGTCGGCCACGTTGAGCATGTCGCGGGCGAAGTTCGCCACCGCATAGGTACGGGCATCGGCGATCTCGCGCTCGGTGCGGCGGCGCAGGTTCTCCATGTCGGCCATGAGGCGCAGAAGCTTGTCTTTCAGATCCGCCTTCTCGGCCTCGAGAACGGCAATCGGATCGGCCTCGGAGGCAGCCTCGGGGGCCACGTCGTTGGCGGGCTCGGCCTGCGGGGCCGCGTTCTGGTTTTCCGTGTCGTTCGGATTCATGGTCGGTCAACTAAAGGTGGGAAAAGAATGGTTCGGGCCACATATCAGGTCCCTGGCCTCACAAATCAAGCACTTCGCCGGTGCGCAGGCTCGCTTTCCTCGGTCTTGAACACATCGAGCAGGGTCCGGGCGATCGTGGCCTGGCGGCCCGCATGGGTGATCTTCGTGCCCGTCAGGTCCGTCACGTAGAACACGTCCACGGCCTTTTCGCCGAAGGTGACGATATGGGCCGAGGCGATGTTGAGGTTGAGCTTTCCGAGGGCCGTCGTGAGATCGTAGAGCAGGCCCGGCCGGTCGAGGCCGGAGATCTCGATCACCGTCTGGCGGTTCGACAGGGAATTGTCGATATTCACCTCCGGCGGCACGTGGAAGGCTTTGGAGCGCTCCTTGGCCGGGCGCTTGCCGTCCACGAGGTCGGCGATCCTCACCTCCCCCTTCAGGGCCCGCTCGATGGCCTTGGCGACCCGCTCGGCCCGGCGCAGCTCGTCCTCGTCCCGGTCGAAGGCACGGGAGAGCACGATGGTGTCGAGCGCCATGCCGTCCGTGGTGGTGAAGATCTGCGCATCGACGATGTTGCCGCCCGCCGCCGCGCAGGCGCCGGTCACGATGGCGAGCAGGCGCGGATGGTCGGGCGAGAGAATGGTGAGCTCGGTGACGCCGCGGAACTGGTCGGTCTCGTAGGCCGTGGTCACCGTGCGCCCGCCCTTCTCGGCTTCCCGCAGGAGCCTCGCCTGCTTGGCCCGCCGGGTCTCGTCGGTCTTCAGCCAGTAGCCCGGCGTATGGCGTGAGGCGAAGGCCTCGAACTCCGTGTCCGACCAGTCGGGCAATTCCGAGCGAAGCTTCTCCTGGGCCAGGCGCACCCGCTCCGAGCGGGCGAGGTCCACCGCGCCGCCGCCGAGGATCACCTCCGTCTCCTGGTAGAGGTTGCGCAGGAGCTGGCCCTTCCAGCCGGTCCAGGTGCCGGGCCCGACGGCCTTGATGTCCGCGATGGTGAGCACGAGCAGGAGCTTCAGGCGCTCCATGGTCTGCACCACCTCGGCGAAGCTCTTGATGGTGGCGGGATCGGAGAGATCGCGGCTCTGGGCCGTGTTCGACATGAGAAGGTGATGCTCGACGAGCCAGGCCACCGTCTCGGTCTCCGCGTCCGTGAGGCCGAAGCGCGGCCCGAGCTTGCGGGCGATCACCGCACCGGCCTGCGAGTGATCCTCCGGCCTGCCCTTGGCGATGTCGTGCAGGAAGACCGCCACGTAGAGCGCCCGGCGGTTGCGGATGGTGGGGAAAATCTGGTTGGCGAGCGGATGCTCGTTGCCGAGCTGCCCCGCCTCGATCTCGGTCAGCACGCCGACCGAGCGGATCAGGTGCTCGTCCACCGTGTAGTGATGATACATGTTGAACTGCATCATCGCGACGATGCGGCCGAAATCCGGGATGAAGCGGCCGAGCACGCCGGTCTCGTTCATGCGCCGCAGCACCACCTCCGGGGCGTTCTTGGAGGTGATGATCTCCAGGAACAGCTTGTTCGCCTCCGGATCGTTGCGGAGGTTATGGCCGATGAGCCTGAGCGAGCGGGTCGCAAGGCGCGTCGCATCGGGATGAATGGCGAGGTTGCGCCGGTCGGCGAGCCAGAACAGGCGGATCAGGTTCACCGGATCGCGCGCGAAGGTCTCCTCGTTCTCCACGTTGAGGCGGTTGTTGTCGATGATGAAGCCCTCGCTCACCTGCGCGCCGCCGCTGCGGCGCCGGAAGCGGCCGAACATCCGGTCGAGCATGGGGCGGCGCTTGGTCTGGCGGGCTTCGAGCTCGGCGCACACGATGGCGGTCAGGTCCCCCACGTCCTTGGCGATGAGGAAGTAGGCCTTCATGAAACGCTCGACCGCCGACAACCCGCCCCGGGGCGCGAATCCGATGCGCTCGGCGATGGTGCGCTGCAGGTCGAAGGTCAGGCGTTCTTCCGCGCGGCCGGTGGCGAAATGCATGTGGCAGCGCACGCGCCACAGGAACTCCTCGCAGCGGGAGAAGAGATTGAACTCGCCTTGCGTGAACAGCCCCGCCTTCACGAGTTCCCTGGGCTCCTTGACGCGATAGACGTATTTGGCGATCCAGAAGAGCGTGTTGAGATCGCGCAGGCCGCCCTTGCCGTCCTTCACGTTGGGCTCGACGAGATAACGGGACGCGCCGGCCTTGGCCACGCGGGCATCGCGCTCCTTCAGCTTGGCGTCCACGAATTCCGGCGCGGTGGTCGCGACGATCTCCTGGTCGAAGCGCTTCTCCAGATTGTCGAAGAGTTCCCGGTCGCCGAAGAGGAAGCGGGCTTCGAGCAGGGACGTGCGGATCGTCATGTCCGCGTGCGCCTCGCGCAGGCATTCCTCCACCGAGCGGGTCGCATGCCCGACCTTCAGCTTCAGGTCCCATAGCACGTAGAGCATCGCCTCGACGACGCTCTCGCCCCAGGCCGTCTGCTTGTAGGGCAGCAGGAACAGGAGATCGACGTCGGAGCCCGGCGCCAGGGTTCCCCGACCGTAGCCGCCGGTCGCCGCCACCGCGAGCCGCTCGCCGGCCGAGGGATTGGCCGCCGGATAAAGATGCTGGACCACAGCTTCGTGGACGAGGTGCACCAGCTCGTCCATGCGCTCGCAGAGATGGCGGGCACAGACAAGTCCGTTCTGGCTTTCGAGAAGCTTCTCCTGTGCCTCCTGATGCCCCTGATCGAGCAGCTTCTTCAGCTCGGGGACGAGCTTGGCGCGGAGCTCCGCTGCATCGCGGATCGGCTGGCTGCCGAGGCTTTTCAGGACGCTCTTGGAGCTATGATGGGTCATGGAACAACCGCACAAGAGGAACTGTTTGACTTATCACTTCATGGGGCCTTCGCCCAAGGGCGGACTGGCCTTATCCGTCTAAACGGATATGTTGTTCTTTATAAGAGATATTGTTTGACATAAAAAACACAGGGTTCTATAAACCGGACACGCGCCGATTTGAGCATGCAGATTGCGGGCGCGAAACAAGTGCAGCTAAAGCGCCGGGTGCGTGAAGACCGAAAGGTCCAAGCTCCCATGCGCAGAACATGGGACGACAAAATGAGCCTGACGCGCCGCCTCCTCCTCGCCGCCTCCCTCGCCACGGGACTTGCCTCCTCCGCCACGGTCGCCTCCGCGCAGGTCAAGGAAATCCGCATCGACTACGCCACCTACAACCCGGTGAGCCTCGTCCTGAAGGACAAGGGCTTCCTCGAGAAGGAACTGGAGAAGGACGGCATCAGCGTGCGTTGGGTGCAGTCGCTCGGCTCCAACAAGGCGCTCGAATTCATCAATGCCGGCTCGATCGACTTCGGCTCCACGGCCGGCGCCGCCGCCCTGATCGGCAAGATCAACGGCAACCCGATCAAGTCGATCTACGTCTATTCCCGCCCGGAGTGGACCGCGCTCGTCACCCGCAAGGACACGGGCATCGCCAAGGTCGAGGACCTGAAGGGCAAGCGCGTCGCCGTGACCCGCGGCACCGATCCGCACATCTTCCTGGTGCGCGCCCTGCAGGAGGCCAAGCTCACCGAGAAGGACGTGAAGCTCGTTCTGCTGCAGCATCCCGACGGGCGCACCGCCCTCGAGCGCGGCGACGTGGATGCCTGGGCCGGGCTCGATCCGCTGATGGCGGCCGCCGAAGTGGAAAGCGGCGCCCAGCTCTTCTACCGCAATGCGGGCGCCAATACCTGGGGCGTGCTCAACGTCTCCGAGTCCTTCGCCAAGGACAACCCGGCCCTCGTGCAGCGCGTGCTGAAGGCCTATGAGGAGGCCCGCAAATACGCGCTGGCCAACAAGGACGAGCTGAAGAAGTCTCTCATCTCCTACACCAAGCTCGCCGAGCCGGTGATCGATCGCCAGCTCGAGCGCACGGAGCTCACGCATTCCTCGATCGGCCAGCCGCAGGCCGACACGATCCTCGCCGCGGGCCTCGCCCTGCAGCAGGCAGGCGTGATCACCCCTGATACCAATGTGCGCGCCGCCGTCGATTCCCTCATCGACCGCCGCTTCGCCACCGCCTCGCGCTGATGTCTTCATCACGGGAGAGCGCCGTGACAGGCCAAGCCACAAGCAACGCCTGGTCCTCCCATGAGGGTGCCGCCGCTCTCGCGGCCCCTGCCTCAACCGAGAAGCGACGCGCCTTCGACTGGCGCATCCTTCTCGGCTTTTTATTGCCCATCGCGGTTGCACTTCTCTGGGAAGCAACCGTTCGCACTGGTCTCGCGCAGGGACGTCTCGTCCCGCCGCCGAGCCGGATTTTCGCGACGCTATGGGGCCTCGCCCAGACCGGCGAGCTGTGGACCCATACCTGGATGACGCTCTGGCGCGTCCTCGTCGGATTCGTCATCGGCGCGGTCGCCGGCATCGTGCTCGGCGCGCTCTCCGGCTCCAGCCAGACCATCCGCCAATTGCTCGATCCGACCCTGCAGGCTCTGCGGGCCATTCCCTCCATCGCCTGGGTGCCCCTGTTCATCCTGTGGCTCGGCATCTTCGAGGCGTCGAAAGTGGCGCTGATCGCCGTCGGCGTGTTCTTCCCGGTCTATCTCGGCATTGCAGGCGCGATCCTCTCCGTCGACCGCAAGCTCGTGGAGGTCGGCCACGTGTTCCGCCTTTCGCGCGTTCAGCTCGCCCGCCGCATCCTGCTGCCGGCCGTGCTGCCCGAAGCGGTGATCGCCCTGCGCTCAGGGCTAGGCCTCGGCTTCATGTTCGTCGTCGCGGCGGAGTTCATGGGAGCCTCGGAGGGCCTCGGCTATCTGCTCGTCGACGGCCAGCAGATGGGCAAGCCCGACCAGATCCTCGCCGCGATCATTGCCTTCGCGCTGCTCGGCAAGATCGCCGACAGCCTGCTGGTCACCGCCACCAAGCCGCTCGTGCGCTGGCAGGACACCGTGCGGGAGAGGCTGTGATGCTGAGCCTCGAACACCTCTCCAAGACCTACGCCGACGGCACGCGCGCCCTGTCCGACATCAATCTTACGGTGCATGAAGGCGAGATCGTCTCGCTGATCGGAGGTTCGGGCTGCGGCAAGACCACGTTGCTGCGCCTGATCGCGGGCCTCGACCGGGAAAGCGCCGGACGGATCCGCCTCGACGACGAGGTGCTCTCGGGTCCTCACCCTTCCGTGGGCATCGTGTTCCAGGAACCGCGCCTTCTGCCCTGGCTGTCCGTTTCCGACAACATCGCCTTCGGTCTGGATGGCGTGAGCGCCGCCGAGAAGAAGGCCCGCGTCGCGCATGCGCTCGACAAGATCGGCCTGACGGAGCATGCCGCACGCTGGCCGCGCGACCTGTCGGGCGGCCAGCAGCAGCGCGTCTCCATCGCGCGCGCCTTCGTGACCAACCCGAAGGTGCTGCTCCTCGACGAGCCGTTTTCCGCACTCGACGCCTTCACCCGCGCCAGCCTGCACGATCATCTGCTCGGTCTGTGGGAGGAGACGCGCCCGACGGTGGTGCTCGTCACGCACGACGTGCAGGAAGCGGTGACGCTGGCCGACCGGGCCATCGTCATGCAGCCGAAGCCCGGCCGCATCTTCGACGAGCTGCCGCTCACGCTGTCACGACCCCGCGACAAGACGGGCCTGCCCTTCGAGACCTCCGTGCGCCGCGTCTTGACGGCTCTGGACCATTCCCTCAAAGCTCCGCAGCAGCAGCCTCAACGCGAGCGCGACCGCCAGGCCGCTGCGTTGTGGTGGTAACACCTCAAGGACATCATCATGGATGCGACTGCCCTCCGCGCCCTCCAGGCGCCGCTGAAGGACCAATACCGCAACGATCCCGACAAGGCCGTGATCACCCTGAAGGCTCAAGGCACGCTCGATGACCAGCACATCGCCTGCAAGGTCGAGACCGGCCGCGCGCTCGCCGTGGCAGGCCTGCACCCGGCTACCGGCGGCTCCGGCGCGGAGCTGTGCTCGGGCGACATGCTGCTCGAAGCGCTCGTGGCCTGCGCGGGCGTGACGCTCAAGGCCGTTGCGACCGCTCTCGAGATCGACCTGCGCCACGGGGCCGTGAAGGCCGAAGGCGACCTCGATTTCCGCGGCACGCTCGGCGTGGACAAGACCGCGCCCGTGGGCTTCAAGAACATCCGCCTCTCCTTCGAGGTCGACACGGATGCGCCGCAGGAGAAGATCGATCAGCTGCTCAAGCTCACGGAGCGCTACTGCGTCGTGTTCCAAACCCTCAACAACAAGCCGGATTTGAGCGCCACGCTGACGCGCAAGTGACGCCGACCACGCTAGTTCCCGGCCACCAGGGTTCGCGGCGCGCCGCTGATCGCGACTGCGGTGCCGCCGCGGATTTCCTGCACGGTCAGGGCGCGCTCGTTGGTGCCGTCCGGATTGAAGCGGAACACGCCGTCGGCCCCGGCGAAGCCCGCCGGGTTCGTGAGCATGGCGTCGGTAAAGGCCTGCGCACCCTGCATCCGCGCGAGCGCGGCCGCCAAGGTCACCGCGTCGTAGGACAGGGTCGCCAAGCGGATCGGATCGGTATTGAACCGCGCGCGGTAGCGCTCGGCGAAGGCCGTGAAGCCGCGCTTGTCGGGAGCCGCGAACCAGCCTCCCTGCAGGGCGGGCAGAGCCGCGACCCGAGGCTCGTCCCACAGGCCCGTGCCGAGGGGCTTGACGCGCAGCGGATCGAATCCCGCCACCTGCAGCGCCTGCGCGACGGCAGGCAGGCCGTCACCGTTGTCGGGCATGAACAGGGCATCGGCCTGGGGCGCGGGACCGCCGATCACGCCGCCCATGCGCTGCACGGCCGTCTGCGGTTGTCCTGGCGGATAATACTCGAGTGCCACGATGCGGATGCCCTGCTGCGCGGCTGCCTGCTGCAGCCGCGCTCCGGCCACACGGCCGTACTGGGTCTCGGGGATCAGGGCAGCCATGGAGCGGCGCCCTTGGGTAGCCGCGAAGGCGACGATGCGGTCCACCTCCTCCTGGACGAGGAAGCTCAGGAGATAGACACCCCGCGTGGCGACACCGGCATCGGTCGAGAAGCCGATGACCGTCTTGCCCCTTTGGCGCGCCACCTGTCCGGCCGCCTGGACCGAGCCTGCGAAGAGCGGGCCGATGATGAGCTCGGCTCCCTCCGCCAGCGCCTGCTGCGCGGCCGCCTGCGCGCCCTCGGGCGTGCCTGCATCGTCCTTCACGAGGAGAGTGAGGTCCGAGCCCTGGAATTCGCTCAGCGCCAGCTCCGCGGCGTTGCGCATGCTCTGCGCCGCCACGGCCCCCTGCCCGGCCCCGGTCATGGGCAGGATCAGGGCGACCTTGACGGGGCCGTTGCCGATGGTGGTGCCGGCCATTGCCGGCGGAGCGCTTTGCATCGGGGCGCCGGGCAGCGGGACATCGGCCGCATAGAGCGGTTCGGACGGAGCGCTGGCGGCAGGCCGGCTCGGCTTGCGAGCCGGAGCCCGGCTGCCGGAGCCGACGCATCCGGACAGCACCAGCGATGTAGACAGGACGAAAACCCAGGCTGCGCGGCCGGACAGGCCGCGTGCTCGATCAATGAAGCGCGCCATCTCCACCCCCTTTGGAAACAGCTCAAGCGATAAAAACAAGCGTGACAGCAAGAGGTAAACATTGTTTCCAATGCCGGACGATGGTCTCGACAAGCCCGCTTCCGTGGCGGCGTACCCCATGCGACAGTGACCGACGATGAGCCAGAGAATCGACAACCGAACCAAACGGCGCGAGCCGACCGAGCGGATCGCCACCTTCACGGCCTTCGGCCTCGCCGCCGAGGCGAAGCCCCTGACGCCAGGCCTCTATGTTGTGGCAACCCCCATCGGCAATCTGCAGGACGTGTCCTTCCGTGCGCTGAACGTGCTCGCCGCCGCGGACGCGATCCTCGCCGAGGACACGCGGGTGACGAAGACACTCCTCGCCCATTACGGCATCACGACTCCGCTGGTGGCCTACCACGAGCATTCCAACGATGCCGTGCGCGAACGCATGGTCCACCGGATCCGCGAAGGCCAGGCACTGGCGCTGGTCTCGGATGCCGGCACGCCCCTGGTGTCGGACCCGGGCTACAAGCTCGTGCAGGCCGCCATCGAGGAAGGATTGCCGGTCACCCCGATCCCCGGCCCCTCCGCCGTGCTCACCGCCCTCGTCGCCTCGGGCCTGCCGACGGACCGCTTCTTCTTCGAAGGCTTCCTGCCGGCCAAGAGCGCCGCGCGCCGCACGAGGCTTGCCGAGATCGGCGCGATCCCCGGAACGCTCATGCTCTTCGAGGGCCCGCACCGCCTGCCCGAGATGCTGGCCGATGCCGCCGAGGTCCTGGGCGAACGGCAGGCCGTGGTGGCGCGCGAATTGACCAAGATGTTCGAGACGATCCGGCGCGGCACCCTGCCGGAGCTTGCCCGCCAGTTTGCCGAGGAAGGACCGCCCAAGGGCGAGATCGTCGTGCTGATCGGGGAAGCCACCAAGGCCATGCATGCGGCGGAAGCGGATGCGGCGCTTGACGGCAAGCTCGAAGCGGCGCTGAGGACCCACTCGATCAAGGACGCCGCGGCCCTAGTGGCGGCGGAGCTCGACCTGCCGAAGCGCGAGGTCTATGCCCGCGCCCTGGCGCTCGCCAAGAAGGACGCATGAAGAGCGCCCTCGAACGCCGCCAGGCCACCTTTCTCCGCGGCCATCGCGCCGAGTGGATCGCGCTGCTGTTCCTCGTGATAAAAGGCTATCGCCCGCTCGCGCGCCGCTACGCGGCCTCGGGCGGCGAGATCGACCTGATCATGATGCGTGGCGGCACCATCGCGTTCGTCGAGGTGAAGGCGCGCGGCCTTATGGACGATGCGTTGTCCGCCATCACGGCCCGCAAGCGACAGCGCTTCTCCCGCGCGGCGCGCACGTGGCTCACGCGCAACCCGTGGGCTGCGGACAAGACATGGCGCGCCGATGCTGTGTTCATCGCACCGAAACGATGGCCGCGGCACATCGCTTCGGCGTTCGAGCTGGAGATGCGCTAGCGCATCGTGCGAAAAAGCGGATCCGGTTTTTCGCGCCCAACGATGCGCCAGCTTAGAGAAGAAGCATCGGACCCAAAGACGAACCCACTTTTGGGCCCGATGCTTTAAGCCGCTATCCGGTGCCGGTCGGCGACGGCCTCGCGGATGTGCCGCGCCAGTTCCTGCACCACATGGTTGCCGCCGTCGCGCGGCAGGTAGAGATTGACCATGAAGGGCGGCAGCGCCGGCAAACCCGATTCAGGTCCGAGCACGTCGAAGCCGCTGGGCACGGTGGACGCCATCCAGGCCATCACGGCGATGTCGGCGGCAACCGTCGCGACCTGGGCGGACGTGTTCGTCACCTCGGACACCGAGCGCCATTCGATTCCGGCCTTCTGCAGCGCCTCGCGGATCGGGGCGCGGAAGGCGCAGTCGGAGCAGCCGATGGAGACGGGGAGCGGACGCTGGCGCGCCGCATCGCCGCCGCGCGCGCCCACCCAGACGAGGCGATCCATCACGAGGTTCTCGCCGTCGGGATCGCACGTCATCTCGGTGGCGAGCACCACATCGACCTTGCCGTCATAGAGCTTCGAGCGAAGAGACACGCTGGAGCCGCTGTTGAGCGAGATCTGCACGCGGGGGTAGCGCCGCGCGAAATCCTTCAGGAAGGTCGGCAGGTACGTGGTGACGATGTCGCTCGGGATTCCAAGACGCACCTCACCCTCGAATTCCGGCGTCGTCATCTCGGTCCAGATTTCATCGTTCAAGGCCAGCATCCGCTTGGCCCGTCCGTACAGGCGCTCGCCGGCCGCGGTGAGCTTCATGCCGCGCCTGTCGCGGGTGATGAGCTCCTCGCCGAGCGTCTCCTCCAGCCGCTTGATCTGCTGGCTCACGGCCGCCTGGGTGAGGTTGAGGACCCCGGTGGCGGCCGTCATGCCGCCGGCATCCACCACGGCGACGAAGGCCCTGAGAAGGCTAACATCGAGATTCCGGGCCATGGCCCACCTCAATAATGGTTTGTTATTCTGAATATAATGAACATTCGTTTCACTTATGCAAGGGGCAGGCGCATCATCTCTTCACGAACTTGAGGAGACAGCCATGACAGCCCATACCAGCACCTGCGATTGGACCTCCAAGCCGTCGACTGCCAAGCCTTCGCGGATCAGGAGCCTGTTCGCGGCGCTCGTGCATGAGATTGAGATCCGCCGCGCCCTGCGCGACGTCGGCACCCTCGACGACGCCATGCTGCACGATATCGGCCTCACCCCTGGGAACATGGAAGACGCCGTCCGGTACGGCCGGCATTAAGCTCCGGCTTTCGGTGCAAACACGGTCACGGCCGCGGGCCGGATCGAGAAATGGGCCGGCGTCTGGGTTACGATCTCGCCATCCGCATTGACGGGCTTCGGCTTGCGGGTGCGGATGTCGAACTCCTTGGCCCGGACCGCCCGCACCTCTTCCCAGGCACCGTGCTGCCCATAGCGGAACGAGCGCGCCATGAGGGCGAGCTTCCAGGCGCG
>DASZBB010000235.1:0-20832 GCA_035944695.1 Microvirga sp.
TTGAGCACGGCGGGCCGGCCGATGCGCTCGACGGCCTCGGCCAGCTCGGCCTCGCTGGAGACGGGCGCGAAGGGGGCCACCGCGATGCCGAGGCCCGCGATGAAGCTCTTCTCGAGAAAGCGGTCCTGCGACACGGCCAACGCCTGAGCATTGGGGGCAAGAAGCGCATGAGCGCTCAAGATCGCGGCCGTTTCGCTCGGCACGTTCTCGAATTCATAGGTCACCACATCCACGGCCTTGGCGAAACGCACGAGGTTCGCCTCGTCCTCGTAGGCTGCGATGGTGTAGTCGGTTGCGACCTCGAATGCCGGGCTGTTCTCCTCCGGCGCGTAGATATGGGTCTTCAGGCCCAGCTGTGCCGCCGCCATGGCGATCATGCGGCCAAGCTGGCCGCCGCCGAGGATGCCGAGGGTGCAACCGGGACGGATCATCGGGTTCCTTAGCTCTCGTTGGAGGGACGCTCGGCCACGCTTTCGCTCTGACGCTTCCGCCAGGCATCGAGACGCCCGGCAAGATCCGGGTTGTGCAGGGCCAGAACGGCGGCCGCGAGAAGGGCCGCATTTACAGCACCGGCGCGGCCGATGGCGAGCGTTCCCACCGGGATGCCGGCGGGCATCTGGACGATGGAGAGCAGGCTGTCCTGGCCTGACAGAGCCTTGGATTCCACCGGGACGCCGAAGACGGGCAGGGGGGTCATGGCGGCCGCCATGCCGGGCAGGTGTGCGGCCCCTCCGGCACCCGCGATGATGACCTGAAAGCCCTCCGCCTTGGCGCCCTTGGCGAAGGCATAGAGCCGGTCCGGGGTGCGATGGGCCGAGACGATGCGGGCGTCATAGGCGATCCCCAGCGCATCGAGCGTCTCGGCCGCGTGGCGCATGGTGGCCCAGTCGGACTGGCTGCCCATGATGATGGCAATGGGAGGATGCGCCATGGCGTGGCTCCGGCTTCGAGGCCTCAAGTCTTCAGCGGGAATAGCGAAGCCGTCTTGGGCAGGCAAGGGCGTTCCCGAGAAGGTGTTGGATTCTCACGCGATAATGTCGGGGGTGAGCTGATCCTCGAGCCGGATGATCTGGTCCTTCAGGGCGAGCTTGCGCTTCTTCAGGCGCTGGACCTGCAGCTGGTCCCCGGCGACCATGCTCTCCAGGGCGTCGATGGCCATGTCGAGATCGCGGTGTTCCTGCTTGAGACGGGCCAATTCCGCTTCCAGTTCAGCCAATTCGGTCATTGAAAATACCTAAGATGCCCAGGCCGCCTTACCGCTGGGCCAAGAGGGGCGGAAGTATGCTCTCGGGCCCTGTGGAGAGCAAGATAGCCGGAGCATCTTCTACTCGCGATTCTTCAAATTTCGCCTTCGACTCGCCACACTCTGTCTGCCACAATCGACCCGTCAGTAGATCGAATAGGAGGAACTGACATGCCGCTGCAGAATCACCTGACGGAACTGGAACGCAAGCATCGCGCCCTCGAGCGCGAGATCCAGGATACGCTCAACAGACCGTCGGCAGATGACATGAGGCTGGCAGAACTCAAGCGAAGGAAGCTTCAACTCAAGGACGAGATCGCAAGACTGAGAAGCTCCGAATCGGCGGTGCACTAGCCGTACGGTTCCTCGAAATCCCCCACCCGAAGAAGCCGTCGCTTCATCCGAGAAGCGGCGGCTTTTTCATATGTGTTCAGAAAAGCGCACCGGCGCCGTCATAGATCAGCTTGATGCCGACGAGGACCAGCAGAACATAGACGGCCGTATAGAAACTCTGGCCCGAGACCCGCCGCACGAGCAGGACGCCGGCCCAGGTCGAGGCGATCGCCACCGGGAACAAGGCACCGGCCGTGGCCATGTTCTCGAGGGTCATCTGGCCGAGGGCCAGATAGGGCGGCACCTTGATCCAGTTGATGAGCGCGAAGAGCACGGCCCCGGTGCCGACGAAAATGTCGCGCGGCAGGCGCTGGGGCATGACGTAGATCTGGAAAGGTGGCCCACCCGCGTGGGCGACCATGCTGGTGAAGCCGGTCACCCAGCCCCAGAAGATGCCGCGCGGCAGGTCGGCCGGGGCAGGTTTCGGCTGCCGCCCGCCCCGCTCCACCACCATGCGGCGGAGGGCGAAGGCCACCGATATGATCCCGACCGCCAGCTTGACCGCCGCATCGGACACCTGGGCCGCCAGCAGATAGCCCGTCACGATGCCCGAGACGGCCCCGATCAGAAGGATCACCACGTTGCGCCGATCCCAGGCATGCCGGTAGGCCCAGACCGACACCACGTCCTGGACGATGAGGATGGGCAGGGTGATGGCGGCCGCCTGCACGGGCGAGACCACCAGAGCCATCATGGGCAGCGAGAGCATGCCGAGCCCGGAGAAGCCGCCCTTGGCGAGTCCCAGCAGGATGACGGCCGGAATGGCGACGGCGTAGAAAAGAGGGTCGGTAATCACGAAAGCACTCGCCGAAAGTCGACTCGCCGAAAGTCGCCCCTGACCACGGCTTGATGGCCTGCTACCACAGCAGGCGCTTGAAGTCTCATGCAGAGAACGCAACGGGGAGCGCCATGCCATCCGCCCAAAGCCGCTACCATGAGGTCTATGCCGGCTGGAAGTCCGATCCGGTTGGGTTTTGGGAGAAGGCCGCCAGGGACATCGACTGGATCAGGCCGGCCGAGACGGTGTTCGACAGCCAGGCCGGCATCTACGGCCGCTGGTTCGTCGGGGCACAGTGCAATACCTGCTACAACGCCGTCGACCGGCACGTGGCGTCGCGCGGCGACCAGGCAGCGATCATTTACGACAGCCCCGTCACCAACACCAAGCGCAGCATCACCTATGCCGAGCTGCAGGACGAGGTGGCGACGCTCGCCGCCGTGCTGCAGGACATGGGTGTCTCGAAGGGCGACCGCGTCGTCATCTACATGCCGATGATCCCGGAGACGAGCTTCGCGATGCTGGCCTGCGCCCGCATCGGCGCAATCCACTCCGTGGTCTTCGGCGGCTTTGCTGCGAAGGAACTCGCGACCCGCATTGACGACGCCAAGCCGAAGATCATCCTCTCCGCCTCCTGCGGCATCGAGGGGAGCCGCGTCGTCCCCTACAAGCCGCTCCTGGACGAGGCGATCGCCCTGTCCAAGGCCAAGCCCGAAGCCTGTCTCCTGTTCCAGCGGCCGCAGCTCGCCTGCGCGCTTGCCGAGGGGCGTGACCGGGACTGGGCCAGCGCCGTCGCCACGGCGCGGACCGAGGGCCGCAAGGCGGATTGCGTCCCGGTGGCGGCGACCGATCCGCTCTACGTGCTCTACACATCGGGCACGACCGGCATTCCCAAGGGCGTGGTGCGCGACAACGGCGGCCATATGGTCGCGCTCAAATGGTCGATGGAGCATTTCTTCGGCGTGAAGCCGGGGGAGGTCTTCTGGGCCGCCTCCGACGTGGGCTGGGTGGTCGGCCATTCCTACATCGTCTACGGGCCGCTGCTTCACGGCTGCACGGCCATTCTCTACGAGGGCAAGCCGGTGGGCACGCCCGATGCGGGCGCCTATTGGCGGGTGATCTCCGACCATGGGGTCGTAACCCTCTTCACCGCGCCCACGGCCTTTCGCGCGATCAAGAAGGAGGATCCGAAGGCGGAGCTCCTGAAGACATACGACCTCTCCGCTTTCCGCGCCCTGTTCCTGGCCGGCGAGCGGGCCGATCCCGACACGGTGAAATGGGCCGAGGACATCCTGCAGGTGCCCGTCATCGACCATTGGTGGCAGACGGAAACCGGATGGCCCGTGGCCGGCAACCCCCTCGGGCTGGGCGCGCTTCCCGTCAAGCACGGCTCCCCCACGGTGCCGATGCCGGGCTATACCCTCGAGGTGCTGGACGAGGCCGGCAAACCTGTCGCTCCCAACACCATGGGGGCCATCGTCATCAAGCTGCCGCTGCCGCCTGGCGCCCTGCCGACCCTGTGGCAGGCGGACGAGCGCTTCCGGGAGTCGTACCTGTCGGTCTATCCCGGCTATTACAACACCTCGGATGCGGGCTACCTCGACGAGGACGGCTACATCTGGGTCATGGGCCGCACGGACGACATCATCAACGTGGCGGGCCATCGCCTCTCGACGGGCGGCATGGAGGAGGTGCTGGCCTCCCATCCGGCCGTGGCGGAATGCGCCGTGATCGGCGTCAAGGACGCGCTCAAGGGCGAGGTGCCCTGCGGCTTCGTGGTGCTCAAATCCGGCATCGACCGGCCTCCGGAGGAGATCGAGGCCGAGCTCGTGGCGCTGGTGCGCGAGAAGATCGGCCCCGTGGCCGCCTTCAAGCTTGCGATCACCGTGGCCCGGCTGCCCAAGACCCGCTCGGGCAAGATCCTGCGCGGCACCATGAAGAAGATCGCCGATGGCGATCCATGGTCGACACCGGCGACCATCGACGATCCCATGATCCTGACCGAGATCGGCGACGCGCTGCGGGCGAGGGGACTTTCCGGTTGAGAGGATGCGCGGATGTCAAAGCCGCCCGAGGATGAGCAGGCCCGATTCGAAGCACTGCTGACGCAGGCCCTTGGGGACGATGAAAAGGCGCTGGCGCATCGGGCCGCGAAGGATCGGCGCAGTTCGGCGCGGCTCGATGCCGTCGGAGCGAAGATCGGCTTCGAGCATAACCGCAACAGGCCGGCAAAGCCGCGCCGGCGGCAGCCGAAGCGCGAAGGGTAGGATCCCAAAAGAAAAGGCCCGGAGCGATCCGGGCCTTTGTGCGTGAACCTTATTCCTCGTCCTCGTCGTCGCGCTTGAGCTGCTTGAGCTTGGCGAAGACCGAGTTGACGTCGAGGTTGTCGTCCTGGGCCGGCTTCGGGCGGCTCATGTCGGCGAACGGATCGACCCGCTCGGGAGCCGTGGAGACTTCCGCCGGCATCAGGGTGCCGCCGTGCTCCTGGGGCTCGACCTGCGGACGGTCCTTGGCTGCGCGCTGCACCTCGAAGTCGAGATCGATCTGCGAGCACAGGCCCAGCGTCACCGGGTCCATGGGCGTGAGGCTCGCCGAGTTCCAGTGGGTGCGGTCGCGGACCTGCTGGATGGTGGTCTTCGTGGTGCCCACCAGGCGCATGATCTGCGCATCCTTGAGTTCGGGATGGTTGCGCACGAGCCAGAGGATCGCGTTCGGGCGGTCGTGGCGGCGGGACACGGGGGTGTAGCGCGGTCCCTTCTTGACCCGCTTCTGCTCCGGCAGCTTCACCCGCGACTCGGCCAGCCGGAGGCGGTGGTTCGGGTTCTCCTGAGCCTTCTCGATCTCCTCGCGGGTCAGCTGGCCCATGGTGATCGGATCCGAGCCCTTGATGCCGGCCGCGACTTCGCCGTCGGCGATGCCCTTCACCTCGAGCGGGTGGAGCTTGCAGAAATCGGCGATCTGGTCGAACGACAGCGATGTATTCTCGACGAGCCAAACGGCTGTCGCCTTTGGCATCAACGGTCCCTGGGACATGTACGTGAACCTCCTTCAGGCCGGGCGCCGGATATTTCGGCGCCGCACGGCAAAACTCTCTCGCGCTCCGAACCGGTCCGGACCGGAGCATCTCGTCTCACGATGTGAGGGAAACGAGATGATTATAGGGATCGTGCCGGGATGTTGCAAATTTTAACCGCAGAGGCAGCCCCCTTTAGGGGAATTCCTAGAAGAGCGGCAGCACCCTGACCTCACCCGTCCTGAGAGGCGGCAAGGGAAGCGGACCGGTCGCAAGGTCCAGGCCGACCGTGATGCCTCCGCCGCCATCCTGAACCCCTGCGATCATGAGAGAACCCCCCTTCGCATAGGGGAAGACGATGACCTGAGGGGCCGATGTCAGCGGAACGGTCGTCGAGAACCCTCCGCTGGACACCGAAATCACATCGTTGTCCTGCGCGACATTGTCCCAGACGACGACCCGGCCAAGATTATGGCGGCCGGCCAGAGCGTCTGCGACGAGCTTTCGACCCTCGGTTTCAGGAACAGGCATGGCTTTGACGGCTTCTTCCTGGGCTGCCGGCGTGGAAAGGTCGACAGGCAGGAGGTGCAGGGTGAGCCCGGAGAGGCCTGCCTCAAGACGGGCGGCGGTTTCGGCCGGGATCTCCGGCTGGGATCCCCCGCTCGACGGGTTCTCATTCATCAAGGGGAGACCATAGGCTCCTGCAAGAAGGGCGGCTGCCGCCGCAAGCGTGAGCCAGAGGCCGGGACGGGCTGCGGCCGGCTGCGCCTCCGGAGCCGGCAGCGGTTCGGGAACGGGTTCCGTCTCGTCCTTCATGGCCGGGGCCCTGGTTTCGCCGGAAGGGCCGCGGTGAGCAATCGCTGGGCCCGCTCCTTCTCCGCAGGGGACATGGTGCCTTCCAGGGCGGTCAGCCTCATCCGTGCCGAACCGACGCCATGGTGGTTGGCGAGGCCGTAGAACACGTAGGCCTGAACCGGATCCCGCGGCAATCCTTTTCCTTCCTCGTACAACTGCCCGAGCAGCTCCTGTGCCGGGCCGTCGTTCTTCAACGCGGCCTGACGCAGAAGGGATGCGCCGCGAACCGGATCGGGAGTCGTCTCCTCCTCGCCGAAGGCCAGGAACTTGCCCATGATGCGCAGAGCTTCAGGATTGTTCTCGTCGACGGCGCGCTGCAGCCACATGAGGGCTTCCTTGAGATCCTTCTGGACGCCATTCCCGCTGCGATACATGCCGTGCAGATTGCGCATGGCCGTGACCTCGCCCAGGGCTGCGGCTTCGCGATAGAATTGGTTCGCTTTGGCGTCGTCCCTCGTAAGTCCGCCGCGGCCCGTCCTGTAGAACACGCCCATCCAGTTCAAGGAACGCGGATGGCCGCTGGCCGCGAGCTTCTCGAAGATCGCTCTCGCCTTCTCGTCGTTGCGAAAGCCCAGATCTCCCTGTGCGTAGGTCACGGCCAGAAAATACCCCGCCGTCTGGGAACCTGCCTGGTAGGCGGTTTCGCGGAGAGCAACGGCCCGCATCTTGTCGACCGGCACACCGACGCCCTGCGTGTACTGGCTGCTCAGATAGTACATGGCCTCGGGATGCCCCAGATCCGCAGCCTTCTGGTATTCGCCCGCTGAGGCCGCGGACCCTTTCCCGTCCTTGCGGACCAGGGCCACGCCGCGCAGGAACGGCACGTTGGGATCCTGCGGATCACGGGTTTCGAGTTGCGACAGAGCCGCATCGAACTGCCGGGCGACGATGAGGTCTGCGATCTTTGCAAGAGCGGATCGATCTTCCACGGGCGAGAGATGAAGAAACGCCTTCAGGGCGCGGTTTCCGTCATCGATGGGATGCGGCTCCCGCTTGGGAGCGGGCGCGACATTTGCAGCCGACGGCGGGGAGGTCGGCGTCTGCGGGGCCGTTGCGGGACCGGGGGAGGACGCTGGGTTCGAAGGCCCGGAATTTGGCATGAATGAGCGCCAATCCGGAAGCGTGGGCGGGCTCAGGAAGAGCAATGTGAGGCCGCCGAAGAACGCAAAGTCCAGGAAGCCGCGGAACGAATTGTCCGTCCGGTACAACCTGAGGAACAAGGTGCGGAGGCCTTCTTTGCTCATAATCGCGATCGCCGTCCTCGTGCGTCTCAAGCCGACGCTGATGCGGAGTCGCTGGTTTGGTCGGACGCCTCAGGCGGATCGTAGACCACCTTGACCCGGTCCTTGTCCTTGATCAGGCGGATGAAGCGGGCGCCGGCGCCGCGCGCATCGAGCAGACCATCGGTGATCTGGTGCTCGACCGCCCGCGCCACGTCTCGGACGCCTCCGTCCACCCGGTCGCCGAGCGCTTCGACGGCGTCAACGAGAACTGCGGCATCGATGCCGCCCTCGGCGATCTTCAGATCGTACTGCGCGGCCAGACGCTCGATCTCAAGGGCGACCACGCGCGCGAGATCGAGGCCTCGCAGCGGATTGAAGATGAACACGTCGTCGATGCGCGAGAGAACCTCGGGGGCGAACTGCGCGTCCTGCATGGCCGATTTGACCTGCTGGGTGAGCTCGGCGCGGTCGCCCTTGTGGTTCTGAGCGATCTCGCTGATGCGCCGTCCGGCCGCGTTGGTGGTGAGGATGAAAATGGCCTGCGACGTGGAGATGCGGGCGCCATCGCTGGCTTCCGTGACGAAGCCGTCGTTCCAGGCCGCAAGGAAGCGCTTGTGTACTTCCGGATGGGCTTTCTCGAACTCATCGAGCAGGACGATGCCGTTCGGCATGTCGCGCAGGGCGGCCGTGAGAGCGCCGTAGCTTTGCGACCCCACATACCCTTTGGGCGAGCCGAAGAGGCCAGACGCCGAGAAGGCTTGGCCGTATTGGCTCATGTCGAAGAAGTGCAGGTGGTTCTTGTCCTCGAACAGTTCCTCGGCCAGAACCTTGGCGAGGTGCGTCTTGCCGGTGCCCGGCGCTCCGGCGAAGCAGAAGACCGCAATGGGGCGGTTGCGCCCCTGTGCGGCGAAACGGCGGCGCAATTGGATGGCGATCTGATCGACCGTTTCGTCCTGTCCGACGACCCGGGCTTTCACGCGGCGCGCCAGGTCTTCCGCGTCGATCGTCGTGAGCTTCTTCGCGCGGGCTTCGAAGGCGCGCTCGAGCGCACCCTTATCGGAGAGACGGCTGAGAACATCCATGATGACCCTCGGAAGATACTGCCCGCGATAGAGAAACTGTCCAAGCGCCAAGACGCACGCTCCGAGAACAATGACCTTCGCGAGCAAAGGAGCCGTCTGGTGAAGCGTGACGATGAAGAGAACCGTGCCCAAGCGGATGAACCATGGGGACCACACCGTCGTCTCGCCTCGCGCAAACAGCCCATCGGGCACAAGCTTCGGATAAACCCGTATCCGCGCTTAGGTTTCCTGAACGACCAGCACAATCTTTCCTATGTGCTCGCCCCTGTCCATACGGGCATGGGCCTCGACCACATCCTCGAGGGGGAAGCGCGAGTCCATCACCGGTCGGCACCGGCCCTGCGCCAGGAGCGGCCAGACCTTGTCTTCGAGGGCATCGGCAATCTCGGCCTTTTCCATGGGCGAGCGCGGGCGCAGGGTCGAACCCGTATGGGTGAGCCGCTTGACCATCAGGCGGCGGAAGTCGACCTCGGCTTTAGGGCCCTGGAGGAAGGCGATCTGCACGATCCGGCCGTCCTGGGCGGCGGCCTCGTAGTTGCGGGCGATGTAGTCGCCGCCCACCATGTCGAGGATCACGTCGGCGCCCCGGCCGCCCGTGGCCTCCTTGACGGCCGTCACGAAGTCCTGGCTCCGGTAATTGACCGCCCCATCGGCGCCGAGCCGCAGGCAGGCCTCGCATTTCTCGGGCGATCCGGCCGTGGCGATCACCGTGGCGCCGAAGGCCTTGGCGAGCTGGATGGCCGTGGTGCCGATGCCGGAGGTTCCGCCGTGCACGAGGAGCGTCTCGCCCGGCTGCAGGCGGCCCCGGTCGAACACGTTGGTCCAGACGGTGAAGTAGGTCTCCGGGATGGCGCCGGCTTCCTCGAAGGACAGGCCGGCCGGGATGGGAAGAGCGTTGCTCTCGTGGACGACCGCGTAATCCGCATAGCCTCCGCCGGGCACCAGCGCCATGACCGGCATGCCGAGGGCAAACCGCGCGGCATTCGGGCCGATGGCTGCTACCGTACCCGCGACCTCGAGCCCGAGAATGTCCGGCGCGCCGGGAGGAGGGGGATAGCCGCCCTGCCGCTGGATCACGTCGGGGCGGTTCACCCCCGCCACCTTCACGTGGATCAGGATTTCGCCTTCCCTCGGTGTGGGAACGGGACGCTGGACCACCTTGAGAACGTCAGGCCCGCCGCTCCCCTCGGCGACGACGGCGCGCATCATGTCCGGGATCTGCCCCATTTTTCCCTCCTTTGGTCGACAAGTTCCCGGGATATAGGCTCCGTTGGCAAGGAATACATGCTGGAATACCGTTGACGACAACCGTTGAAGAGGAGAATGCCATGGCCCTCGATCCCTTCGCCGATGAACCGCGCCAGATCATGAGCGGGCACGAGATCGGCCAGGATCTCTCGATGCTGTCCATCGACGAGCTCGACGAACGCGTCGAGATGCTGGAACGGGAGATCGCCCGCCTCAAGGAGGCGAGGGCCCGGAAGGAGAACTCCCGCGCGGCCGCGAGCGCCTTCTTCAAGCTCGGCCAGGGATGAGGCCCGTGTAACGGAAGAACGCCCTTAACGGCCCGTTAACCATTCTCCGATAGCCATGAGGGTGTCCGGGCTTCTCCCTGGATGCCGAGTGGCTTTGAAGCCCACTCTGTTTGACGCTTCCCTGTTAGACTTGAAGAGCCGCCTCGAGCGGCTCGATTTTTATGGGTTGCGCCTTAACCTTAAGAAGAGGTTACCGAGGCAAGTCCTTACGGACCGTCCTATACTCATCTCAACAGGTCAAAACCTCCGGCGTCTCAGGCGGAGGACAGGTTTTTGGGAGATGTGCGTGAACGAACCCGACGTGATCCAGCTCGACGTCGATCCTGTCCGGTTCGGGCAGAGCTTTGTGGGTTCCGAAGCCTTCAAGGCCCTCTTCCAGGAGGGGATGGAGCTCATTGAGGAGACCGCCGCCTATCTGGATGGTCCAGGCCGCGAGGAATCCCGCAGCCTGCCGCGCCAGGAGAGCCTCGTTTATGCCAGCGAGAGCATGCGGCTCACCACCCGCCTGATGCAGATCGCTTCCTGGCTGCTGCTGCAGCGGGCCGTGGCGGAAGGGGAGATCTCCTCCGATCAGGCGCAGCTGGAGAAGAACCGCGTCCGGCTGAATTCTCACGACACTCCCACGACCATCGTCGAATACGAGGCGCTGCCCGCCCGTCTTCGGGAGCTGATGGGCCTCGCGACCCGGCTCCATGCCCGGATCCTCCATCTCGAGCGGCTCATCTCGGAGGCGGGATCGGCCCCATTGCCCTCGACATCCAATCCGGTGGCCACCCAGCTCGGGATGCTCCAGCGGGCTTTCGGACCGACCGAATAGGCAAAGAAAAAGCCCCGCTGAAGCGGGGCTTTTCGCATTCCGGTCTGAAGAAGCCGACGCGACGGGCCGGATTACTTCTTGGCGCCGAGGCCCAGGCCGCCGAACTTCGAGTTGAAGCGCGACACGCGGCCGCCGCGGTCGAGCAGCTGCTGGGTACCGCCGGTCCAGGCCGGGTGGGTGTTCGGGTCGAGGTCGAGGTTGAGGGTGTCGCCCTCTTTGCCGTAGGTCGAGCGGGTCGTGTACTCGGTGCCGTTGGTCATGACCACTTTGATGAAGTGGTAGTCGGGATGATCGGTTTCTTTGCGCGCCATTGCCATAGTCCTTCTTGCGGCCAGCCAGATCTGGTCAGCCCGCAATGTTAAGATCGAGCCTGAATTGATGAATGCGCGCCTATACCTCACTTAAGACCTTGAAACAAGCCGGGGCAAAGGTGCTAAACCGCCCGGTGTCGCAATTCCGCAGAACGTAAGATTCCATGGCCGACGATTTCCCGGGGCAGAACCGCCCCAAGGCTGCGCTCAGCGCCCTGAAGCCGCTCATCCCCTACGGCCTGGCTTACAAGGGACGGATCGCGGCGGCGCTGGCTGCCCTTGCCATGGCCTCCGCGGCCACCCTCGTGGTGCCGATCGCCGTGCGCCGGGTCATCGATTTCGGCTTCTCGGAGCAGGGCCGGGCCTATATCGGCGCCTATTTCGCAATCCTGATCGTGGTGGTGGGGGTGCTGGCTCTTGCGAGCGCCCTTCGCTATTACTTCGTCATCACGCTCGGCGAGCGCGTGGTGGCGGATCTGCGCTCTGCCGTGTTCCGGCACCTGACCTCCCTCGATCCGGCCTTCTTCGACCAGACCAAGAGCGGCGAGATCGTTTCCAGACTCACGGCCGACACCACCCAGGTCAAGGCTGCCTTCGGGGTCAGCATCTCGATCGCCCTGCGCAATCTCTTTCTCTTCCTGGGCGCGACCGTTCTCATGATCATCACGAGCCCGAAGCTGTCGGCGCTCGTGCTTCTCGCCATTCCGGTTATCGTCCTGCCCCTGGTCTTCTCCGGCCGTGCCGTGCGCCGGCGCTCGCGGGCGGCGCAGGACCGGCTGGCGGATGCCTCGGCCTATGCGGCGGAGGCGGTCGGCGCGGTGCGGACCATGCAGGCCTTCGGTATGGAAAGCGTCACCGCCGCCCGCTTCGCCGCCGCTGCGGAAGAAGCCTTCGACGCGGCCAGGCTCTCCACCACCATGCGGGCCTTCCTGACGGGCGCCGGCATCTTCCTGGTCTCGGCGAGCGTGGTCGGGGTGCTCTGGTACGGCGCACAGGACGTGCTGGCCGGCCAGATGACCGGCGGACGCCTGTCGCAATTCGTGCTCTACGCGGTCTTCGCCGCAAGCTCCCTGGGCCAGCTCTCGGAGGTCTACGGCGAGCTCGCCCAGGCTGCCGGGGCGGCGGAGCGCCTGGGCGAAATCCTCGCGGCCAAGCCGGCCGTGGAACGGCCCCGGAACCCGAAGCCCCTGCCGGAGCCGCCGCTCGGCACGGTGGTTTTCGAGGATGTGCATTTTGCCTATCCGACCCGCGTGGACCAACGTGCGATCCATGGCCTGAGCTTCGCGGTGAGATCCGGCGAGCGGGTCGCCATCGTCGGCCCGTCGGGGGCGGGAAAGAGCACGATCCTGCAGCTTTTGCTGCGCTTCTACGATCCGCAGAGCGGGACGATCCGGGTCGACGGGGTCGCGATCCAGGAGGCCGATCCGTTCGCCCTGCGCGCCCGCATGGCCCTCGTGCCGCAGGAGCCGACGATCTTTGCGGCCTCCGTCCTCGACAACGTCCGCTACGGCCGCTCGGATGCGACCGAGGAGGAGGTGCGTCGCGCTGCCGAACTCGCCTCCGCCGACGGCTTCATCCAGGCCCTGCCGGAAGGCTATCGGACGATGATCGGCGAGCGCGGCGTGACCCTGTCGGGCGGCCAGCGCCAGCGTCTGGCCATCGCTCGTGCCATCCTCAAGGACGCCCCGATCCTGCTCCTCGACGAGGCGACCTCGGCCCTGGACGCGGAGAGCGAGCGCAAGGTCCAGGCCGCCCTCGACCGGCTGATGGAAGGCCGCACGACTCTGGTCATCGCCCACCGGCTGGCCACCGTGCGCTCCGCCGACCGGATCCTGGTCATGGACGGGGGCGTGATCGTGGAGGAAGGCACCCATGAGACGCTCCTCGCCCACGGCGGACTCTATGCCCGTCTGGCCCGGCTCCAGTTCACGAGCGCGCAGGAGCAGCACGAGGCGGCCGAGTAGGGTCCTGCCTCAAAAAGATGCATGTCAGCGGGCTGACTTCCCCCGCGTGGCTCCCATTTGATCCGAAGGAGTCGCGTCGGATCTAAGGACAGCTTTTGGGACTGACCGGGAGCTCAGCCATGGGCGTCAGCAGGAGACATCCCCAGGACTCGACCCGCATCAACATTCTTGAGCCTTGGGATCTGCAGTACTGGTCCGACCGCTGGAACGTCCCTCGCCGGCAGGTGGTGGACGCCATCCGCCGCGTCGGTGACCAGGTGCATGACGTCGCGCAGGCTCTGGGCAAACGGTAAGCGGAAAATCCCTGCCGCTTGCCGCTCGGGCGGATCTGGCGCGACGGCGCGCGCGTGATAAACAGGGCCATGCCCGACCTTTATCCACCCCTGGAGCCCTACGATTCCGGCATGCTCGACGTAGGAGACGGGCATCGCGTCTATTGGGAGACCTGCGGCAATCCTGCTGGAAAACCCGCCCTCGTCCTTCACGGTGGTCCCGGTTCCGGCTGCAGCGTCAATGCGCGGCGATATTTCGATCCGAAGGCCTACCGCATCGTGCTGTTCGATCAGCGCGGCAGCGGGCGGAGCACGCCGAATGCCAGCGCCCCGAACGTCGACCTCTCCACCAACACGACGGCCCATCTCCTGGCCGATATCGAGCGCCTGCGGCAGCGCCTCGCGGTCGAGCGCTGGCTGGTGCTGGGCGGGTCCTGGGGCTCGACATTGGCGCTGGCCTATGCCGAGCGGCATCCTGAACGCGTGACCGAGATGGTGCTGTTCAGCATCGCCACCACCACGGCCCCGGAGATCGAGTGGATCACCCGCGGGGTCGGCGCCTTCTTTCCCGAGGCGTGGAGCCGGTTTCGTGCGGGGGTTCCCGAGGCGGACCGGGAGGGCAGCTTGGTCGAGGCCTATCATCGCCTTCTCATGCATCCGGATCCCGCCGTACACGAGAGGGCGGCGCGGGACTGGTGCGATTGGGAGATGGCCGTCGTGGCGGTCAATCCGGGCCACAAGCCTCATCCGCGCTATGAGGACCCGGCCTTCCGCTTGGGCTTCGCGCGGCTCGTCACCCATTACTGGCGCCATCGGGCTTGGCTCGAGGAGGGCGCGCTGATGCATGAAGCGCAAGGCCTCGCGGGCATCCCCGGCATCCTGATCCATGGGCGCCTCGATATCGGCGGCCCGCTCGTCACCCCGTGGACCCTACAGCGGCACTGGCCGGGCAGCGAGTTGGTCATCGTCAATGAGGCCGGCCACGATGCGCGCGATCCGGGCATGACGGAAGCCATCGTTGCGGCCACCGATCGCTTCGCGTGACCTATCGCTCCGTCAGCTTCAGCTCGATGCGCCGGTTGCGGGCGTAGGCCTCTTCCGACGTGCCGTTGTCGAGGGGCTGGAACTCGCCGAAGCCGGCGGCGGCGAGATGCTGGGGCTGGACGCCGCGGGCGATGAGCGCCTGCACCACCGCGATGGCCCGGGCGGAGGAGAGTGCCCAGTTCGACGGGAATTGCGGCGTGTTGATGGGACGCTGGTCGGTGTGGCCGTCCACCCGAATCACCCAGGGAATATCGGGAGGAACCTGGCGTTCGAGCTCGGTCAGGGCGCTGGCGATGCGGTCGATCTCGCCGGAAGCCTCCGGGCGAAGGAAGGCCTGACCGGCTGGGAAGAGCACCTCGGACTGGAACACGAAGCGGTCGCCGACGATGCGCACGTCAGGGCGGTTGCCGAGGATTTGCCGCAGGCGCCCGAAGAAGTCGGATCGGTAGCGGGCGAGCTCCTGCACCCGTTGGGCCAGAGCCACGTTGAGGCGGCTGCCGAGATCGGCAATGCGTGCCTGGCTTTCCTTGTCCCGATTCTCGGACGCGGACAAGGCTTCCTCCAGGGCGGCGAGCTGACGGCGCATGGCGGCGATCTGCTGGTTGAGGATCTCGACCTGGCTGAGCGCCCGGCCGGTGGCCTGGCGCTCGGTTTCGAGCTGGGCGCCGAGCTCCTGGGCTTGAGCCTGCGCGGCGCCGCCGCTGTCGAGCAGGCTCTGCAGGCGCGCCCGCTCGGCCTCGTTGGCGCGCAGGGTGGTCTGCAGGGAGGTGACCGTATCCTCGATGGTCCGCCGGTTCGAGCGCTCGAGGGAGAGAAGGTCGGTGAGCTCGGAAATCTGGCGGTTCAAGCGATCGAGCACCGTGTCGCGGCCCGACAGCTCGCGGGACAGGAAGAACTGGCCGACCGTGAAAACCGAGATCAGGAAGATGATGGCGAGCAGCAGCGTCGACAGGGCGTCCACGAAGCCGGGCCAGTAGTTGATCTGGCTTCCGCGTCCCCGCCGCCGTCCTCCTGCGCTCGAGACCGGCATCAGGGCAGCCTTTCACGGGAGAGACGGTCGAGCACCTGCTTCAGCTCCTTCTCCCGGGCGGCCTGGGCTTCGACCCAGTCGCGGATCATCTGCTGCTCCGCCCGCATATGCTGGACGAGGCCCTGGACGCCTTCGGCGAGATTGGCCATGGCCTGGGTCGCCGCCCGGCCGCCTGCGCCGTCATTGACCGCAGCCGTGAGCCTGTTCAGCGCCACCGTCAGATCGTGGGAGGTCGCACCGGACCGCAGGGACGTGTCGGCGGGCGTGTCCAGGGTGGAGGTGGCCAGCCAATCCTCCAGCTCGGTGTAGAAGCGGCTCTGGGCCTGGCCCGCCTGAAGGTCGAGGAAGCCGACGACCAGGGAGCCTGCGAGGCCGAACAGGGAGGCCGAGAAGGACAGGCCCATGCCCTGCAGGGGGCCGGCAAGCGAGTTCTTCAGCTCGTCGAAGAGAACGGCCGTATCCTGACCGGTACGGAGCGAGGAGATGATGCGCCCGACCGAGCCCACCGTGTCGATGAGGCCCCAGAAAGTGCCGAGCAGGCCCAGGAACACCAGCAGGCCGGCGAGGTAGCGCACGATCTCCCGGCTTTCGTCCAGGCGGGCGCCGATGGAATCCAGAACCGAGCGGGTCGCCGCGACGGAGAAGCCGGATTGGCCGGGCCGGTTGCCGAGAAGAGCCGAGAGGGGAGCCAACAGGATCGGCGGGGAGGGGGCGACCAGTCCTTCCTCGGTCTGCCGCAGGGTGTTGACCCAGCGCACCTCCGGAAAAAGCCGCCAGACCTGCCGGATCGCGAGCACGATGCCGATGAACATGACGCCCAGGATCAGGGCGTTGAGACCGGGATTGGCCTGGAAGGCCTCCCAGATCTGCCGATAGAGGATGAAGGCGACGAACCCCGCCAGAACCAGGAAGACCGCCATGCGGATCAGATAGATCCGCGGTGGGGTAAGGGGTTGGTCCGCCATCGTTATCCTGTGCATTCGTGCTTCGGGACTGCTCTCTAGCCTCGGACCCAAAAGCGGATTCCACTTTCGGGATCAATCCGATGCTCCTTCCCTTAAGCGGCGCATCGTTCCCTGCGGAAAACCGGGGCCACTTTCCGCAAGATGCGCTAATGTGACCGCGCCCGTCCGAAGGATCAAGCGCGACCATGGCGGTCTTCGACCGGCACGAACAGAAATATCGCCGGCGGGAAGACTAGCCTTTGGCTTTTTTCAGGAGCTTGAGCAGGTCGCGGTGCATGACCTCGTTCCCGCAGGCGATCGAGCCCTTGGCGATCGGGTCGCTGCCGCCGTCCGCGTCGGACACGAAGCCGCCCGCCTCGCGGACCATCAGGATGCCGGCGGCCATGTCCCAGGAGTTGAGGCCGCGCTCCCAATAGGCGTCGAAGCGCCCGCAGGCCACGTAGGCGAGATCGAGGGAGGCGGCGCCCCAGCGGCGCATGCCGCCCACATAGCCCATCACGGCGGCGGTCTCGCGCAGGAAGAGACCGTGATCGCCGCGGCCGATATGGGGCAGGCCGCAGGCCACCACCGCATCGGCGAGGTCGCCGCGGGCCGCCACGCGGATGCGGCGGTTGTTGAGATACGCGCCCTTGCCGCGCTCGGCGATGAAGAGCTCGTCCTTGGCCGGATCGTAGATCACGCCGGCAACGATCTGGCCGTCACGCTCCAGGCCCACGGAGATCGCGAATTGCGGCAGGCCGTGCAGGAAGTTCGTGGTGCCGTCGAGGGGGTCGATATGCCAGCGATGGCTCGGATCCGTGCCCTCGACCACGCCTTCCTCCTCCATGACGAAGCCGTAGCCCGGACGCGCCTTCTCGAGCGCCTCGCGCAGGATCTTCTCCGCCTTGCGGTCGGCGGCCGACACGAAGTCGCCCGGACCCTTGCGGGAGACCTGCAGGTTCTCGACCTCGCCGAAATCGCGCTTGAGCGAGCGCGATGCCTTCATCACGGCATCGGTCATGACGGTCATGAGGGGCGAACGGATCATCGGGCAGGTCCTGGCAAAGAGCGATTATCAAACAGAAGTGTGGTCGATGGACCACGGGGCGAGTGGCGTCAAGCGGGGGTCAACCGGGCCGGGACGCAATTGATCCCGCGCCTGCCGCATTTCATGCGCTCAGCGCATGCCGAGGCGTTCGGCGGCCAGTTTCTCGGCGCGCTTGCGGTCCTCGGCGCTCATGTCCTTGAGCGCGTCGTCGAGCCAGGGATCGGCGAGTCCCTGGGCGGCGGCCAGGATATGCCAGGCCGCCGCATCGACCTTGTTGGCCGGCACTCCGCGCCCGGCGACGAGGAGGCGGGCGAGGCGGTTCTGCGCGATGGCGTTGCCCTTGGCGGCGGCGCGGCGGAAATAGCGCGCCGCCTGGGACTCGCTCGCCGGGACCCCGTCCCCGTTGAAGAGCAGGATCGCGTATTCCACCTCGCCGACCGAGCTGCCGTTGCGGGCTGCGCGCTCGAACAGGCGCGCGGCCTCCGCGGCATTGCGCTCCACGCCCCGGCCCTTGAGATAGAGCACGCCGAGCGCATGCTGGGCGTCGGGGATCTCGGCCGCTGCCGCCTTCTTCAACAGCTCGACGGCCTTCTGCAGGTCCGCATCGTTGCCGCTGGTGAGCAGGAGCAGGGCGAGGTTGTGGGACGCCAGAGGGCTTCCCTTGGCGGCGGCCTGTTCGAGCCAAGCGCGTCCCTGCGCGGCGTTCTTGGCCATGCCGCGCCCGTCGAGGGCCATGAGCCCGAGGGAGGCGAGCGCATTGGCATCGCCGCGCTGGGCCGCGAGACGATACCATTCGGAGGCCTTCCTGGGGTCCATGGCGACGCCGAGGCCCTGATTGTAGAGCTCGCCCAGGAGGGTCATGGCCGCCGCATCGCTGTTGTTCTTCTCCAGCCGCAGGGTCGCCTCGCGGAAGGCCGTCTGATACAGGCCGCGCTGATAGGCCCCGTAGGCGAGATCGGGGTCCACCGCATGGCTCGGCGTTGCGGAGGCCGCCAGAAGAGCGGCGCCGATGATCCAGGACAACCGCATCAGCGCGATGCCTCCTGCCGCTCCAGGATCTCCGCCGCTGCTTTCACGGCAGCCGCGGGACCGTCCGGATGGGTCCAGACCGCATCGCCCAGGGCGACGAACTCCGCATGCGTGGCCGCCAGGGTCTCGACCGCATCGAGGCTCGGGGCATAGGCGACGCAGGGCGTCTCGAAGATCTCGGCCCACCAGGACGCCCGCTCGACCACGCTGTCCAGAGACGGGAGGGAGCCGTCGGGACGCGGCTCGCCGAAGAGCAGGTAATCGGCCCCGGCTTCTCCTAACGTCATGGCATCATCCTTGGTGCGGATCGCCCCCACCCCGATGGCGCGCTCGGACTTCAGGCGGTCGCGCAACTCGCGCAGGCGCACGGGATCGCCCGGGACATGGACGCCGTCGGCGCCTCCACGGGCCGCGATGGTGGCGAGATCCGCCTGGCCCTCGGCCGAGACGATCACGGCCGCGCCATGCTCCTGCGCCGCGGGGGCAAGCGCCTTCACCTGGTTGATCAGGCCCCGCTCGTCCGCGGAGGCGAGCCGCAGCAGGATTGCGGCCACGGCGCCGGTTCCGCAAGCCTCGGCAAGGCGCGGCGCGAAGGAGGCATCCTCCAGAACGGGGGTGATGAGGTAGAGGCGGGCGGCGGTATCGGCCATGGATCTTCGAGGTCACGAAAAAAGGACAGACGGCGTTTCCATAACGAAAACGGGGCCGTCTTGCGAGGCCCCGCTTGTCGATCATGATTAAGGCGAAAGCCTGATCGGTTACTCGGCCGCCTGACGGCTCGCGCCGAAGGTCGGGTCGAGTTCGCCGGAGGCGTAGCGCTTGGCCATCTCGGCGAGGGTGAACACGCGCTTGATCTTCGAGGCCTGACCGGCGGTGTTGAACTCCTGCAGGCGCTGCTTGCAGAGCTTGGTCATCGCCTCCATGGCGGGCTTCAGATACTTGCGCGGATCGAACTCGCCCGGGTTCTCGGTCAGGACCTTGCGGATCTGGCCGGTCATGGCCATGCGGTTGTCGGTGTCGATGTTGATCTTGCGCACGCCGTGCTTGATGCCGCGCTGGATCTCCTCGACCGGCACGCCCCAGGTGGGCTTCATCTGGCCGCCGTACTGGTTGATGATGTCCTGCAGGTCCTGGGGCACCGAGGAGGAGCCGTGCATCACCAGGTGGGTGTTCGGGAGCTTCTTGTGGATTTCCTCGATCACGTGCATGGCGAGGATCGCGCCGTCGGGCTTGCGGGTGAACTTGTAGGCGCCGTGGGAGGTGCCCATGGCAATGGCGAGCGCGTCGACCTTGGTCTCGGCCACGAACTTCACGGCCTCGTCCGGGTTCGTCAGCAGCTGGTCGTGGGAGAGCTTGCCCTCGGCGCCGTGGCCGTCCTCGGCCTCGCCTTCGCCGCTTTCCAGCGAGCCGAGCACGCCCAGCTCGCCCTCCACCGAGATGCCGCCGAGATGGGCCATCTCGACCACCTTCCTGGTGACGCCCACGTTGTAGTCCCAATCGGCCGGGGTCTTGCCGTCGGCCTTGAGCGAGCCGTCCATCATCACCGAGGTGAAGCCGGCCTGGATGGCCGTCATGCAGGTGGCGGGCTCGTTGCCGTGGTCGAGATGCACGCAGACGGGAATGTGCGGATAGATTTCGGTCACCGCGTCCATCATGTGCTTGAGCATGACGTCGTTGGCGTAGGAGCGCGCGCCGCGGCTCGCCTGAATGATCACCGGTGCATCGACCTCGTTGGCCGCCGCCATGATCGCGAGCGCCTGCTCCATGTTGTTGATGTTGAAGGCAGGCACGCCATAGCCTTGCTCGGCTGCGTGATCCAGAAGCTGCCTCATGGTAATGCGGGCCATTTAGTCCTCCGTCTTGGTCTTGGTTTTAAACAGCGCAGAAGCTGAACCTCAGCTTAAGCCTCTCGCTAAGCCATCTAGGCCACGTTTCGCCCTGGCAAAGTGGGTATCCACTTTGCCAGGAACGGGCTCAGGCTCTCAGGGCTTCCACGCCGGGGAGCGACTTGCCCTCGAGCCATTCGAGGAAGGCGCCGCCGGCCGTCGACACATAGGTGAAGCTGTCGGCAACGCCGGCGTGGTTGAGGGCCGCCACCGTATCGCCGCCGCCGGCGACCGAGACGAGCTTGCCCTCCCGGGTGCGCTGCGCCGCGTGCCGGGCAGCCGCCACCGTGCCCTGGTCGAAGGGCGCGATCTCGAAGGCGCCGAGCGGGCCGTTCCAGACGAGCGTCGCCGCGTCGTTGATCGCC
>DASZBB010000236.1:0-10047 GCA_035944695.1 Microvirga sp.
ATTGCACGCCGAAGAGGACGTTCCTCGGCGTCCCTGTCAACGGCAGGCGGGTTTCCTTCGCCGAGAACGTCTTCTATGAGTTCAGAGATGAAAAGATCGTGCAGGTCTGGTCGGTGATCGACAAGGCGGCCATCGAGGCTCAGATCTAGCTTATCTGCCTGCTGACGCGTCCTGCGCCTAAAACGTCTTCGCCCCGTTCACCGGCAGCATGATGGCGTAGAGCGACGTGGTGGCGCAGATGTAGAGCCGGTTCCGCTTCGGTCCGCCGAAGACGACATTGGCCACGCCTTCCGGCACCAGGATCTTGCCGATCAGGGTGCCGTCAGGGTCGTAGCAATGGACTCCGTCGCCGGCGCTGGTCCAGATCCGTCCCGCATCGTCGAGCCGGAAGCCGTCGAACAGGCCATGAGTGCAGGTGGCGAAGACCTGGCCGCCCGGGAGGCTGCCATCGGCATTCACGTGGAAGACGCGGATGTGGCGTGGCCCGTCCTTGACATGCGTCGCCCCGGTATCGGCCACGTAGAGGCGCGTCTCGTCGGGCGAGAAGGCGATCCCGTTCGGGCGCACGAAATCGTCGGCCACGATGCGCACGTCGCCCGTTTGTGGGTCGATGCGGTAGACATGACAGGCGCCGATCTCGCTGTCCGCCTTATGGCCCTCGTAATCGGAATCGATGCCATAGGCCGGGTCGGTGAACCAGACCGAGCCGTCGGACTTCACCACTACGTCGTTGGGGCTGTTGAAGCGCTTGCCCTGATGGTGGCTCGCCAGCACCGTGATCGAGCCGTCGTGCTCGGTACGCGTCACCCGCCGGTTGCCGTGCTCGCAGGTGACGAGGCGGCCCTGGCGGTCAACCGTGTTGCCGTTGGAATACCCGGCCGGATGGCGAAAGACGCTGACGGCGCCCGAGGTCTCGTCGAAGCGCATCATCCGATCGTTGGGGATGTCGCTCCAGACGAGATAGCGACCGGCCGGGAAATAGGCCGGCCCTTCAGCCCAGCGGCAGCCTTCCGCCAGCTTCTCCAAGCGCGCCGATCCCTTGAACAGGTGCTGAAAGCGATCGTCGAGGACGACGGCGACATCTCTGAACATGGTGATTGGAAGGTCCTGTCAGTGAGCCATCAGAACGGGGATCGACGTGTTGCTCAGGATATGGCTGGTGGCGCCGCCGAAGAACATCTGCCTCAGACGGCTCTGGGTATAGGCTCCCTTCACGAGAAGGTCGCAGCCGAGAGCGGCGGCTTCGGACAGGATGGTCTCGCCGGGCCTGTTCGAAGGATCCGCCGCCGTGACGGCTTCCGCGGGCAGGTCGTGCATGCGCAGGTGCCTTGCAAGTTCCGAGCCCGACGGGCCGGGAACGCCCCAATCCTCGAGTTCGAGCACGACGACGCGCCGGGCCTTCTTGAGCAGGGGCATGGATCCCAGGACAGCCCGGGCGGTCTCGGTGCTCCGGTTCCAAGCGATCACGGCGGTTTCGGCGAACGTCCGGGGTGCGGTCGGCGGCGCGATGAGAACGGGGCGCCCGGTCTCGAACAGGGCCGCCTCCACGGTGGAAAGGCGGGTCTGGCCGTTCGACCCGTCCGGCCGGCCGACCACGACGAGGTCGAACACCCGGCCGTAGGCGCCGAGGAAGGCGTCCTCCATCAGGCCATCCTGCCGCCAGCCTGAACTCAGGCCAGGAAGGCCCGCGGATGCGCGGGCAATCTGCTGGGTCGTCATGAAGGCTTCGAAGCGCTCGCGGCAGGCGCGAGCCATTTCGAGCCGGTTCTCCGGGGTGATCGGGGAGGGCACGCCGATGGCGATGTCCACCGGCAACACCACCGGATAATCGGGGGTGATCGCGATCCCCTCGATATAGCTGTCGAAGAGGCGGCCGAGATGCAGGGCTGCCTGCAGCTGAGGCTCGACGATACCGTGGTCTTCAATCGGGACGAGAATGCTCTTCATGAGGATTATTGTCGCGCTTAAACCCCGGCTCGGCAAGACCATCCGAAAGTTCACCCCGGGCTGTGGATGGGTTTGGGTTTGACATCCGATTGTCGTCGGCTCCAGCTTTGAATGCCCGGCCAAATCAAGGAGCCCTTCGCCATGCGTAAGTTCGCATTTATCAGCGCAGCCACTTTGCTCGCATTGTCCGTGTCGGTCCCCGCCCATGCCTTCGATCCGGGCAACACGAGCCGGATCAAGACGCTCGTGGATACCGGTATGCAGTATTACTGGTCCGGCGGGGACGTGAAGAAGGCGGAAGCCGAGGTCTTCAAGGGCATCACCCTGCACGGCCGCTACGACGTGGTGGAAAAGGCCTTCGCGGAAGCCTCATCGCTTGCGCCGGAGCGCCTCGATTTCCGCTTTGCCGTCGCCTCGTCGCAGATCCTGCAGAAGAACCTTGCCGGAGCCCGCGCGACCTACGAGGACATCCTGGCCAAGAACCCCGCTTCCTTCGATGCGCAGGCCTGGCTTGCGGCGCTCGCCCGCATCGAGGGCAGGGCCGATGAGGCCGCATTGACGGACCAGGCCCTGGCCGCCCTCGATCGGGAGCGCGCGGAAGCCTATCGCCGGCGTTTCGCCCGCGCCGAAGCCATCATGGCCGAGCGCCCGAACGTGGACGTGCCGGCCGTTCCGGGCCGCGTGATGATCATCGCCCTCGGCTATGCCCTGGCCAAGGACGGCACGGCCGAAAAGCCGCTCCTCGACCGCCTGGACGTGGCCTTGAGGGCCGCCAACGCCAACCCGACGGCCCGGATCATGGTCACCGGCGGCCAGCCCCAGGCGGGCGTCACCGAGGGTGACGTCATGACCAAATGGCTCGTGGAGAAGGGCATCGACCGGGACCGCATCCTGATCGAGGACAAGTCGAAGGACACGGTCGGCAATGTGCTGAACGTCGCCAATCTCCTGAAGCGCCACCCGGCCGACGCGGTCATCCTGGTGACGAGCTCCAGCCACATGCGCCGGGCCCGCACGCTCCTCGAGGACGCCTTCCGGCAATACGACATCAGCGCACCGATCCTGCCGGTCGTCGCCCTCGACGCGCCGTCCGTCGAGGAGGCCGCGAAAGTCTCGAAGGACGAGAGGATGGTGATCTACCGCGACCTGATGCGCGTCTCAGGCCTGTGGGCCTATCCGGGCATCCAGCAGTAGATTGGGCGTTCGCTATTCGACCTTGAAGTCTTCTGGGTTCCAGGAGACTTTCGGGTATTGCGGGTCCATCTCCTCGAGGGTTGCCTTGACGATGGTCGCGATGGCAGCGTTGCGAACCCATTTCCGGTCCGCGGGGATGATGTGCCAGGGCGCCCATTGAGTCGAACAGCGATGAAGCATGATCTCGTAGGCCTCCTGGTAGTCGTCCCAGTGCTCCCGGTCCTCCAGGTCGCCCGGGTTGAACTTCCAGTGCTTCGCCGGATCGGCGAGGCGTTGCTGAAGCCTCTCCTTCTGCTCGTCCTTCGAGATGTGGAGCATGAACTTGAGGATGGTCGTGCCGGTCTCCACGAGCATCTTCTCGAACGCGTTGATCTGCTCGTAGCGCTGCTCGATGACCTTCGCGGGCGCGAGCTTGCGCACCCTGCCGATGAGAACGTCCTCGTAATGCGAGCGGTTGAAGATGCCGATGGTGCCGCGCCGGGGGCAAGCGGCGTGCACGCGCCAGAGATAATCGTGCTCCAGTTCGAGCCGCGAAGGCGGGCCGAAGGCATGGACCGAGACGCCGAGCGGCCCAGTCGCATTGAAGACGCTACGGATGGTGCCGTCCTTGCCCGATGTGTCCGTGCCCTGGAGGATCACCAGAAGGGCGCGGGAGCCTTCCGCGTAGAGCCGATCCTGCAGGGTATCGATCTCCTTCGCGAGAGCGGCCGTGGCGGCCTTCGTCTGCTGCTCGTCGCCGAAGAGCGACTTGTCCCGCGGATTGCGGTCCCGCAGCCGGATCTTCTCGCCGGGTTCGATCCGGAGCTTTTCCCTCAAGGCCCGTTCCTGATCCGTCATCCGCAATCCTCCATGTCTCCAGGACGATAGGGCATGACAGCCAGAAAGGAAGGCTGGGATTGTAGCCGGCGCACCCTTTACGGGCTTGCGGGCAGGACTTACCAGAGTTCTGCCAGTCAAGATGGAAGGGGCTGCCACGATGCTTTCACTCTACTACTATCCCGGCAACGCCAGCCTGCTGCCACACATGATGCTGCGGGAAATCGGCGCCGAGTTCGAGCTGCGCCTGGTGGATCGCGGGCAGAACGCCCAGAAAAGTCCCGAATACCTCAAGCTCAACCCGAGCGGGCGCATCCCGGTGCTGATCGATGGCGACCTGGTTCTGTTCGAGACGGCCGCCGTCGCCCTGCATCTGGCCGACAAGTTCCCTGAAGCGGGCCTCGCTCCCGCCGTCGGAACGGCCGAACGGGCCGAGTTCTACAAGTGGATGATCCATCTCACGAACACGCCGCAAGCCGAATATCGCGCCTGGTTCTATCCGCATGAGCACGTGACCGACGAGGCGGCCGCACCGGCCGTCAAGCAGGCGGCCAACGAGCGCCTCAACCGCATGTTCGACGTGATCTCCGCGCAGCTCGGGGACAGAACATGGCTTCTCGGCGAGCGCTTCTCCGCCGCCGATCTCTTCCTCTTCATGCTGATGCGCTGGGGGCGGGGCTTGCCGCGGCCGCCGCGCAGCATCCCGAACCTGAATGCTCTTGCCGAGCGTGTGCTGGCGCGGCCCGCCGTTGAGAAAGCGCTCGAGGTGGAAGGGATCAAGGCCCCGATCTTCTGAGGCTATTTCTGCCGTGAAGCCCGCTTCCGCCGTGCACGTTCCGGCAGCACCTGGTCGACCTTGCTCATTCCTGCCCAGGGATCCTGCTTGAGCGAGGCGAGACGCTTGCTCAGGTTTTCGACGGTGAAGCCGTTCGGCTTGAGATCCGGCGACAGCTCGTTCCAGGCCACCGGAGTGGCCACCGGAGCGCCGGGCCGCGAGCGCGTGGAGTAGGGCGCAACGGCCGATGCCTCGCGGTTGTTGCGCAGGTAATCGATGAAGATGCGTCCCTCCCGCTCCTGCTTGACGGAGGTGGTGGTGTAGCGGTCCGGCTGGTCGGCCGCCATGGCCTCGGCTATCTCCCGCGTGAAGGCGAGCGCGTCCTTCCATGGCGCTTTCGGCCTGAGCGGCACGACCACGTGCAGGCCCTTGCCGCCGGTCGTCTTCACGAAGCTTTCAAGACCCAGCGCTTTCAGACGCTCGCGGACGGTGATCGCACCCTCGATCACCTGTGGCCATTCCACGCCTTCGCCGGGATCGAAATCGAAGATGAGCCGATCGGGTCGTTCCAGGTCGTCCAGGGTCGCGCCCCAGACGTGCATTTCCAGCACACCCGCTTGGACGAGGGCCACGACGCCCTGAATGTCGCGAACGGTCAGGACCTCCTGCCTGCTCGCTCCATCCTTCACCATGTCCGCGTGAATGAAGGAGCTCATGCCCGCCCAGGAATGGCGTTGCACGAAGCACTTCTTCTCCGCGCCGCCAGGGCAGCGGACGAGCGTGAGAGGGCGGTTGACCAGATGCGGCAGCATCCAATCGGAGATACCGGCGTAGAACGTGGCCAGCTCCTGCTTGGTGAGCCCCTGATCCTCCCACAGCACGCGGTCCGGATGGGTGAGGGGCACGCCTGCCACTTCGGCCGCATGGTCATCGGACGTCTTGGATTTCGAAGAGACGCGCTTGGCAGGCTTCTCCGGCTTCGCAGATGCGGGTTTCTTTGCAGGAGCTTTCCGCTTCGTGGAGCTCTTGGCTGCTGTGCCCGGAGCAATCTGTTCCAGCGAGCGACCTGTCTTCACCGACAGGGGCGCTTCGTCGAGAATATCCGGGTCATCCTCATTGCGGGCGTATCCATCCTCGGCTTTGATCAAAAGCCAGGATTCCTGGCGTTCGCGCGGACGCTTGGCCATGCGCACGAGATGCCACGTTCCGTGCAGCTTCTCACCATCGAGCCGGAAGGTGAGACGGCCTTTCTCATAGCCCTCCTGCGGATCGCCTTCCGGCTCCCAGGTTCCACGGTCCCATAGGAGGACGGTTCCGCCGCCATATTGGCCTTCGGGGATGGTCCCTTCGAAGTCGCCGTAATCGAGCGGGTGATCCTCGACATGAACCGCAAGTCGCTTCTCGCCCTTGACGAGACTCGGGCCCTTGGCCACCGCCCAGCTTTTGAGAACGCCGTCGAGTTCGAGGCGGAAATCGTAATGCAGGCGGGAGGCGTCGTGCTTCTGGACGACGAAGGAGGCGCCGCGCCGGCGGGAGGCTATTCCCGCCGGCTCGGATGTTTTCGTAAAGTCGCGCTTGGCGCGATAGGCTGCGAGCTTTGCCATGGCGTGGAGTCAAATCCGCGCCATGGGGTCCGGTTCCAACGTTCAGGACGCGAGGGGCTGGGTGGCCGGCTCGGCTGTGTTGCGCTCGGCCAGGAAGGCGGCCGCGATCAGGTCGCGGGTGTACTCCTCCTGCGGCCGGTCGAAGATCTCCTCGGCCGTGCCGCGCTCCACCACCTTGCCGCTCTTCATCACCATGATCTCGTCCGAGAGGGCGCGCACGACCGCAAGGTCGTGGCTGATGAAGATGTAGGCGAGGCCGTGGGCCTGCTGCAGGTTGCGCAACAGCTCGACGATCTCCTTCTGGACCGAGCGGTCGAGCGCCGAGGTCGGCTCGTCGAGGACCACGAGCTTCGGATGAAGGATCATGGCGCGGGCGATGGCGATGCGCTGGCGCTGGCCGCCGGAGAACTCGTGCGGAAAGCGGTTGCGCCAACCCGGATCGAGCTGCACCTCCTCGAAAGCCTGGGCGGCGCGCCGGTCGCGCTCCTTGCGCGAGATGCTGGGCTCGTGGACGAGGAGGCCCTCGGTCACGATCTCGCCCGCCGTCATGCGCGGCGAGAGGGAGCCGAACGGATCCTGGAACACGAGCTGGAGATGGCGCCGCAACGGCCTCATGCCGCCCCGGTCGAGGGGCATGAGATTGCGATCCTCGAACCGCACCATGCCCGAAGCCGGCTGCAGGCGCAGGATGGCGCGGCCGAGCGTCGACTTGCCGGAGCCGGACTCGCCCACGACACCCACCGTCTCCCCGGCGCGAACCCTGAGGCTCACATCGTCGACGGCTTTGAGCACATGGGTGGCCTTGCCGAAGAAGCTTTTCTCAAGGGCGAACTGCACCGCGATGTTTCGCGCATCGATTACCACGGGGGCCGTGGACGCGACGGGCTCCTTGCGACCGGTCGGTTCGGCATCGATGAGCATCTGCGTATAGGGGTGCTTGGGCGCCGCGAAGATCGCGTCGGTGTCGCCGCTTTCCACCACTTCGCCGCGCTTCATCACGTAGGTGCGATCGGCGAAGCGGCGCACGATGCCGAGATCGTGCGTGATGAACACGATCGACATGCCGAGCCGCTTCTGCAGATCTGCGAGCAGCTCCAGGATCCGGGCCTGGACGGTCACGTCGAGAGCGGTGGTCGGCTCGTCGGCGATCAGCACGTCCGGATTGTTGGCGAGCGCCATGGCGATCATCACGCGCTGTCGCTGGCCGCCGGACATCTCGTGCGGATAGGCGTCGATGCGCCGGGCCGGGTCCGGGATGCGGACGAGCTCCAAAAGCTCGATAGCGCGCTTGCGCGCCGCGGCCTTGCTCAAGCCGCCATGGGTGGTGAGCGGCAAGGCGAGTTGATCGCCGATCCGGTAGAGCGGATCGAGGGAGGTCATCGGCTCCTGGAAGATCATGGTGAGCTTGGAGCCGCGGTATTGATTGAGCCTGTCGGGGGAGAGACCCACCAGCTCCTCGCCGCGATACTTGACCGAACCTTCGGCCCAGCCGTTCGAGGCGAGAAGGCCCATGACGGACATCATGGTCTGACTCTTGCCCGACCCGGACTCCCCCACGATGGCAACGGTCTCGCCCGGGTTGATGTCGAGGTCGATGCCCTTCACCGCGTGGAGAATGCCGTCGCCGGTACGGAAGCGGACGTGAAGGTTGCGGACCGAAAGAACGGGTTCAGCCATAGGGGCGTCCTTCATGTCAGCGATCCTTCGGGTCGAGAGCATCGCGCAAGCCGTCGCCGATGAAATTCAGGCAGAAAAGAATCGCGACAAGCGTGATGGAGGGATAGAGCAGCATCCAGGTGGCGCCCTGAATGTTCTTGGCGCCTTCGGAAATCAGGACGCCGAGGCTGGTATTGGGCTCCTGGACGCCGAGGCCGAGGAAGGAGAGAAAGCTCTCCAGCAGGATCACCTTCGGCACGAGCAGCGTCATGTAGACCACGACGGGCCCCAGGGTGTTGGGGATCACGTGGCGGCGGATGATGCCCTTCGTCTCGACACCCAAGGCCTCGGCGGCCTGGACGTATTCCTGCCGCTTGATGGAGAGCGTCTGGCCGCGGACGATGCGGGCCATGTCGAGCCACTCCACCGCGCCGACGGCGATGAACATGAGCACGAAGTTGCGGCCGAAGAAGACGACCAGCATGATCACGAAGAAGATGAAGGGCAGCGAGTAGAGAATGTCGACGACGCGCATCATCACGAGGTCGACGCGCCCGCCGAGATAGCCCGAGGTGGCGCCGTAGATCACGCCGATGAGGATCGCCACGAAGGTGGCGAGCAGCCCGATGGCGAGCGAGACCTGGCCGGCCTTCATGGTACGGGTGAGAAGGTCGCGCCCGTTGGTGTCGGTGCCGAAGAAGAAGTACTGGCGCTTCAAGGACACGTCGACGACGAGACGCCGTCCTTCCTCCTGGCGCTCGACCACCCTGGCAGGCCCAAAGAGGTCGGAGCGCTCGAAATAGGCCAGCAACCGCTCGTCGATGGGACGGGTGCTGGTGCTCACGAGATTGAGATGCACGACGTCATTGTCGATGGTGATGTTTTCGGCTCTCGCGCGAACGCGGGCGCCGATGCGCTCGATGTTCGGCTCGATCTGATCGGCCTTCGGGTAGGCCTCCAGGCTCGCGGGCACCTTCACGTAGTCCGGATAGACCCGGTCGAAGGGGTGGCCCGTGAAGAACGGCCCGAAGATGCAGGCGAGCGCGATCAGGCTCAGCACGATGATGCTGGTCAGGGCTGCGCGGTTGCGGATGAGACGCCCGCGGGCCTCGGCCCAGAGGGAGCGTCCGGTAATGGGACCCGTCATGGTCTCGACGGGAAGAACGGCGCCTTCGGCCATGGGAGATCTCACTCGTAGCGAATGCGCGGATCGATAAGGGCGTAGAGAATATCGACCACGAGGTTGAAGAGCAGAACGAAGACGGCCACCACAACGACCGTGCCCATGACGAGCGTGTAGTCGCGATTGAGCGCGCCTTCGACGAAGTAGCGTCCGATGCCGGGCAGGCCGAAGATGGTCTCCACCACCACGGAACCGGTCAGAAGGGCGGCCGCCGCGGGACCGAGATAGGACACCACGGGCAGGGCAGCGCCGCGCAGGGCGTGAGCGACGATCACCCGCGTAGGCAGGCCAAGGGACCGCAGGGTGCGGATGTGGTTCGAGCGCAGGTTCTCGATCATGGCCGCGCGGGTCATGCGGGCGACGACCGCGATCTGCGGCAGGGACAGCACGAGGACCGGCATGACGAGATTACGGAGATTGCCGTTGGCCCAGCCGGCCACCGGCAGCCAAGCCAGGGCCAAGCCGAAGACGATCTGGAAGATTGGTGCAACGACGAAATTCGGGATCGTAAGACCCAGGGCGCCCATGCCGGTGACAAGATAATCGACGGTGCTGTTCTGGCGCAGGGCCGCGATGGAGCCCAGGGTGCCGCCCACGATGATAGCGAACGAGAGCGCCAGAGCACCGAGCGTCATCGAAATGGGCAGGCCTCGGGCAAAGAGCTCGGCCACGGAGAAGTCCCGCAGGATGAAGGAGGGTCCGAAATCACCCCGCACCACGGCGCCCAGATAGAGCAGGTACTGCTCGAAGAGCGGCTTATCGAGCTGATAGATCCGGTTGAGGTTTTCCATCACCTTGGCCTCGAGAGGCCGTTCCAGATCGAACGGACCGCCGGGAGCGAGCCGGATCAGGAAGAACGAGAGCGTAATGAT
>DASZBB010000237.1:0-51815 GCA_035944695.1 Microvirga sp.
ATACCCATCGAGAAAGGCAGAACCGACAAGCGTAGCTGAACGGTGGGAAACGCGTCCCGAAAGTCGGCCAGGGCTGGCGCGAGCAGGGCTGTCGGGATCGCCGCAGCGATCAGGATCCGCAACTCCGTCTCCAGCCCGCGCGTGATCTGGCGGGCGCTTGCCCGGAAGTGTGCGACGTCGTCGAGGATGCGCCGGGCCCGGGGCAGCAGGGTACGTCCGGCCTCGCTCAGCGTGGGGCGGTAGGCGCTGCGGTCGAACAGTTCGGCCCCGACCTGCTCCTCCAGCTTCTGGATCGCGTAGGTCACGGCCGACTGCGCCCGGTTCAGCCTGCGCGCTGCCGCCGAGAAGCTGCCGGCTTCCACAACCGTCACGAACACTTGGAACTGGTCAAGCGAGAGAGCATCCATCTCCATCGATATATATGATCATGATGTTCGAAACTATCTCTGTTTTTTCGGACTTTGCCCTGTGGCATCCCTGATTGCGTCGCAGCCCGCTCCCAGAGAGGTTCCCATGGCCATCCGACGTCGCTTTCCCGTCGGGGCGTCCTGGCGTGTGTCCGCTGGTACTGCAAGTACGGTATCGGCTACCGTGACCTGGCCGGGATGATGCAGGACTGCGGCGTGAATGTCGATCCGGGGCACGGTCCTCCGTCGGCGCCACGGCGGTGGCATGGAACCCTGGGGTCGGTCGAGACGCTTAAGGGGCGATATGGCCCGAGCCCCGAAGGAGGCTTCAGATGCTGCGCAGGATCCTTGTCGCCCTTGACGGCTCACCGTCCAGCCTTGTCGCCGCTGGGGCGGGATGTGGTCTCGCTCGCCGAGGACGGTCCTTCGTGCAGGGACTGGTGTTCGCCGAACCTGCCCACGGCGCGTCGGATGCCGGTGACGGATCGGGGAGAGAACCGGCCAAACTGGCCTTCCGCCGGGAGGCCGAACGCAACGGCCTGGCAGCTTTCGCCATCCGGGAGGCCGAGGAGGGTCCGCTGGGCGCGATCAGGCATGCGGCCATCGACCACGACCTCGTCGTCCTGGGCCGCGAGAGCATGCTCGACGTCAATGGGGAGCTATGTGCCCTGTCGTTGTGCGTCGACCGCATCATCCGGGATGAGCCCCGACCCGTGCTGCTCGTGCCGGAAGCTTCGTCCACGGCCGACGCGGGCGTCACCGAGGCACCGGTCCTCGTCGCCTTCGACGACAGCCCGGCCTCGTCCCGGACCCTGCACATGTTCGCGCTCCTCGGGCTGGCCGACGGACGCACGGTCCACGTGATCACGCTCGATCCGGCCTCGGAGCGGCAGGCGGAGGCGACGGCGGCACGGGCCTGTTCGCTCCTGCGGCACCACGGCGCCGCCGACGCCCATGCGATCGGGCGTGATGCCGGCGCGCCGCAGGATGCGATCCTCGAGACGGCAGGGGCGCTCGGCGCCGGCATGATCGTCATGGGCGCTTACGGCACGCGCGGCATCCGCGAGATCTTCGGGTCCTGCACGCGCGCCGTGCTGCATGCCGCTCCGGTGCCGCTGTTCCTGCACCACTGACATCCGCCCCGGGCGGCCGCTGTTGTCTTCCATACGGCATCACGGCGTCGGGCGCGGTGCGCGGTCGATGGCCTCGGCAATCCTGCGCTCGATGTACGGGTAGAACGGGTTCGACGAGATCCGCACCAGCGCGTCGAGCGGGACCACGAGCACGCCGCGCTCGCCGCGGGGCGTCAAGGCGCCGAGATTGATGCCGAAGCTCTCCTCCTTGCCCGGCTGCGAGCCGTAGAGCGCGTCCGTCACGGGAAACGGCAGGGCGACATGCGAGAGCGAGAAGGCCGCGGGCGGGAACGCCAGGCCGAGGGGCGTCACCGCCTCCGGCGTCGCACCCGCTTCGACCGCCCGCTCGACGGCCTCCAGCGAGGTTGGGTCGGCGTTCGTGATCAGGGTTGTCCTGAACCTGCGCGGAACCGGCGGCAGGAGGCGCTCGACGATCGTCTCCATGGCGCGGTCGATCAGCGGGCCGAGGCCGATCGCGCGGTTGAGGTCGAACAGCGTCAGCTCGCTGCCGTTCGGCGGAAGCCGCGCGTACAGGCTCGTGACGATTGCCCGGGTGCTGACGGTGAAGTCGGCGACCGACTGGAACGTATGGATCGGCGGGAGCGTGGCGATGCTTCCGTTTGCGGCGGCCCGGTTGATCCGATCCTGGACCTCCCGCGTGACCTGGTAGGCCTGCCGAGCGCCGTTCACGGGGAAGGAGTTGTACTTGAACGGGTTGAACTCCGGCAGCACGTCGAGCCAGGCGGCCCGCGCGAAGGCCGGGAAGAAGGCCGGCAGCCCAGCCAGGCCGGCGTAGCGCGCGAAGGCCGTGATCCCGATCATGGGCGAGAGGAGGACGAGGCGCTCGGGCCGCGGAAGCTCGTCGCCGCCGATGGCCTCGAGGGCATACTTCACCGCCAGGGCGCCGCCGTTCGAGAAGCCGACGACGTGAAGCCGCTTGCCCGGTCCGGCGCGCCGGACGGCCTCGCGCACGGCCAGCCGCGTGGCCGCCATCCAGTCCTCCCACGCCACCTCGGCAAGGGCTGCGGGCACGGTGCCATGCCCGGGCAGGCGGATGCCGACGGCGACGAAGCCGCGGTCGCGGTAGACCGCGGCGAGGTGCCGGAGGCTGTAGGGAGCGTCGGTGAGGCCGTGCAGGAACACGGCGGCGCCGACTGGCGTGCCAACCGGCTCCATGACATAGGAGCGGTTCCAGTCGGTCCCGAATGTCCGCGGGTCGACGGGGCTGCCCGTGACATAGCGGTTGATCGGCCTTGCGCCGATGTCGTCGGGGGCGCGGAAGACCTCCCGTCCCACATCGGCAAGGATCCGCTCCTCCGCGCGGAGGTATCCGCCCCAATCCATGGCGTCGATCGCGTCGGCGTCGGGTTCGTCCGGCACGAAGGTGTGCCACGCCTCCAGCGGCGGAGCACGAAGGGCGTCCCAGGCCCGGAACCCGAGGCCGGCCACGACAAGGCACACGGCCAGCACCAGGAGGAGGCCTGCGCTGAACGCAATCCGTCTCAGCCATGCACGGCCAGTCGTTCCCAAGGTCCGTTCCTACAGTTGCCGATCCCAGGGCGGCGGGAGTCTCACCTCGGCAGTGTATCCTTGTGGATCCTGCCGTCCTTCATGATGACGAGGAAGTTCCGGCCCGGATCCGCGACGAGGTCGAGGTCCTCGAGCGGATTGCCGTCGACAAGCAGCAAGTCGGCCAACGCTCCCTCCTCCACGACCCCGAGCTTACCGGGATAGGGATTGCGCAGGCCCGACAGTTGCAGCAGCTCGGCATTCGTCGACGTCGCCATCGTCAGCGCCTCGGCCGGCGTGTACCAGCGGGTCAGCGCCGCCAGCATGGCGCCCTGCCGCTCGGCGAGGGCCTGGGAGAACAGGATGTCGGTGCCGAAGGCCGTCCTGATCCCGTATCGCTTCGCCAGGCCATAGACCCTGTCGGTGCCGGTGACCACCTGCGCCAGCTTGGCCTGTTCCGCCGGACCCAGCCCGCTGGCGGGCGACAGGTCGAAGAAGGGTTGCGTGCTCAGCCAGATCCCCTTTTCGGCCATGAGGCGGGCCGAGGCCTCGTCGATCAGGTGCCCGTGCTCGATGACCTTCACGCCGGCCGCGATCGAGCGCTGGATCGCGGCCGGCGTATAGGCGTGGGTGGCGACGTAGGTGCCCCAGTTCTCCGCGGCCTCGACGGCGGCGCGCAGCTCGGCCTCGGTGAAGGTCGACACGTCGAGCGGTGAGAACGGGGAAGCCACGCCTCCGCCCGCGGTGAGCTTGACCTGCGACGCGCCCTGCATGAGCTGCTCGCGCGCCCGCACCCGCACCTCGTCCGGGCTGTCGGCGATCATGCTGCCGCCGAGCTGCTCGACGCGGGCGAGCATGCCCCCGATGGTGCGCGGCAGGTCGGTTCGTTGCCGGAAGTCGCCGTGCCCGCTGGTGATCGTGATCATGGCGCCGGACGGATAGATGCGCGGCCCCGGCAGCAGCCCCTCGTCGATGGCGCGCTTGAGGCTGAAAGACGGCCCGCCCACGTCACGGACGGTTGTGAAGCCGCGCATCAGCGTTGCCGTGGCTTCGACGCCCGCCAGCAGGGTCGAGTAACCGATGTCGCTGGACAGGAGCATCGCGGGGGTCGGGCGCACCAGCATGGCATGCCAATGGGCATCGATCAGGCCCGGCATCAGCACGCGCCCGTTGCCGGGGAGTACCCGGACACCCGCCTCCGACGCGACATCGATCGGAGCCGTGGATATGCGCTCGATGACATTGCCCCTCACGAGAACATGCGAGGGAGGCGACAACGCCGCACTCCTCCCGTCGAAGATCCGGACGTTCTCGAAGACCGCTGCCGGACCTGCGCCCGGGGGCGCCGGCTGGGGCTGCGCCAGCGACGCAGGGGCATGGCCGAGGCAGAGGGCCACCGCCATCGGGAACAACCGCGCCAACGTGTGCTTCAGGGTTCCGGCCGTCGAAGTGGCGGACATTGCGGTGATCCTTTCCTTCCGTGAGGCACCAGCCGTTTGCCCTCGCAGGACGGCGTCGAAGGGTCGCCTGCCCCGATCGGTCTGGCCATTGGGGCAAACCCCGAACCGCATGGGGGAAACACCTGAGCCAGGCCTGTTCGATCATCGTCCCGGGAGGTCCGGTTCCCGAGGGGCGTGCCGGAGGCGCCGCACACCGGGGCGCCGGCCGGGACGCGCTCCCACCCGGCGTCACTCCCGTTCCGGGGCGGGCGTGCCGAGGCATTCGTCCAGCAGGTCCCTCGGCACGCTGTCCGGAAGGAAGGGCTCGTGCCGCGCGAGCGACGTCACCGCCGCGATCAGGAACCGGCGGGCCTCCGACTTGGCCAGGTAGCCGCGGGCTCCGGCCTCGAGCAGCCGCCGGATCAGGTGGCGGCTCCCGTGCATGGTGAAGATCAGCACCTCGGTCCCGGGACAGGCCGCGCGGATGGCCCGGGCCGCGTCGATGCCGTTCATGACGGGCAGCCGGTAGTCGAGGACGACGACGTCCGGGCATGTCTCGGCGGCAAGCTCGACCGCCTGCCGGCCATCGGCGGCCTCCGCCACGATCTCCCAACCCGGCTGCGCACCGAGGATCGCACGAAGGCCTGACCGGACGTCGTCGTGGTCATCGGCGACCAGGATGCGGATCTTCGCCGTACTCGTCATCGACGGGCATCCTCACGATTGTCACGGGCCCATGTTCCGGGATCGATACGGAACCGCACATGAACACCCCGCGTGCGGAAGAGGGCGGACCCCGCCCCGCTTCAGCCCCCGACGGCCACGAACAGCGCCTGGCCCTGGCGGCTGACCCGCAGCAGGACGGGCCGGTTCTGCCGCTGGGCCTCGGCCCAGGCGGTCGCCACGTCGGCGGGGGCGGTCACGGCCCGGTTGTTGGCCGAGACGATCACGTCTCCCGGACGCAGGCCCGCCTCGGCGGCAGGGCTGCCGGGCTCGACCTGCTGGACCAGGAGACCGGACGTTCCCGGCTCGAGGCCGAGCCGGCCGCGGGCCGCCTCCGGTACCGGGACCACGGCCAGGCCGAGCCGCCTGCCGCCATTGCCGGGAGCGTCGAGCGAGGCCTGCCGCGGTTGCTCGTCCGGCCGCGGCCCGACGGACACGGTCAGCTCCTGCGTCCGCCCGTCCCGGAAGACGGTGAGCGGAGCCTGGGTGCCGGGCTTCGCCGCCGCCACCGCCCGCGTCAGGTCGCGCCCGCCCTCGACCGGGGTGCCGGCGAAGGCGGTGACGACGTCGCCGACCCGCAGTCCTGCCCGTGCGGCCGGGCCGCCGGGCTCGACCCCGGCGACGAGCACGCCCCGGTCGTCCGGCCGGCCCAACGCCTGGGCGATCGCGGGCGTGAGTTCCTGCAAGCTCACCCCGATGTGCCCGCGCTCCACGCGGCCGGTGCGGATCAACTGGTCGGTGACGCTCCGGGCGACGCGGGACGGGACGGCGAACCCGATGCCGACGTTGCCGCCCGTGGGCGAGAAGATCGCCGTGTTGACGCCGATCACCTCGCCGCGGGTGTTGAACAGGGGGCCGCCCGAGTTGCCGCGGTTGATCGAGGCATCCGTCTGGAGGTAGTCGTCGTACGGTCCCGAGCGGATGTCGCGCGACTGCGCGGAGATCACGCCGACCGTGACCGTGCCCCCGAGCCCGAAGGGACTGCCGATGGCGATGGCCCACGAGCCGGGCTCGGCCGCATCCGAGTCGCCCCACGCGGTCACCATCATCCCGGGCGGCGGGTCGACCTTCAGCACCGCGAGGTCGGTGGCCGGATCGCGGCCGACGAGGCGGGCCGGGACGCGGTTGCTGGTCCCGAAGACGACCTGGATCTCCTCGGCGTCGCCGATGACATGGTCGTTCGTCACCACGTGCCCGTCGGGACCGATCACGAAGCCGGACCCGAGCGACTGCCGCGGCTGGCGCGACTGCGGCTCGAGGCGCTCCTCGAAGTAGCGCCGGAAGAACTCGCGGAACGGCAGGTCCTCGGGCAGGGAAGGAACGGCCTCCCGTTCCTGAACCCGCTGCCGGGTGGTGATGGCGACGACGGTCGGCATCTTCTGGCGCACGATGGCCGTGAAGTCGGTCGGCACGGCCGGCTCCTGGGCAACGACCGGAATGGCCGTCGTTGAAACGGTTGCGGTGGCGAGAGCCCCCACAAGCATTCCGATGCGAAGTGTCGATCTCAGGCTCGGATGCGGCATGCAGCTTGCTCCGGACATGTGGCTATACGGCAGGTATCCCGGTCGCCGACGGCCGGCAGTGCCGCCGTCGGCGAAGGCACGCGAAGGAATTCGCGCGCAAGGGCGAGTGTCGGCCCCGGCATCGCGCATGGCTATTGGGGAGAACCCTGAATCCGGACGGTGCAAGGCCCGAGCGGGCCGTCAATGGATCCTGATCGGCAAGGGGCATTCGCCTCGATTGACTCGGCCGTCCCGGCTTGGTCGAATGGCGCCCTGACACGGATCGGAGCGGTATCGCATGGCGACGGCACGCGTCCTGAACGCCTGGACTGCGTTGATCGGTGTGGCGGTTGGGCTCGCCGCGTTGAAGGTTGCCGGCGCGGTGTTCGCTCCGGTGGCCTTCGCCCTGTTCCTGATCGCCCTGCTGTGGCCGTTGCAGCGCTGGTTCGAGGCGCGGGTCCCGCGCTTCGCGGCCCTTGCGGCCAGCATCGTGGTGCTCGTCACGGCGTTCATCGCATTCGCCTCGCTGATTGCCTGGGGCTTCGGACGCGTCGGGCGCTGGATCATCGCCAACCTGGGGCGCTTCCAGGCCTTCTACGACCGGACCGCATCCTGGCTCGACGAACACGGCATCGCGGTCGCTGGGCTGTGGGCCGACTACTTCAACGCGGGCTCGCTCCTGACCCTGATGCAGAGGTTCACGAGCCAGGTGAACACGACCCTGAGCTTCTGGGTGGTGGTGCTGGTCTACGTGATCCTCGGCCTGCTCGAGGTGGATGCCACGGCCCGGAAGCTCAAGGCGCTGCCGAACCGCAGGATCGCCCATCTCCTGAGCGCGGGCAGCGCGGCCGCGGCAGGCAAGTTCAGGCGGTACATGGCGGTGCGGACCCTGATGAGCGTGCTGACCGGTGCCCTCGTCTGGTTCCTCGCGACCCTCTTCGGCCTGCCGCTGGCGCAGGAATGGGGCGTCATCGCCTTCGTGCTGAACTACATCCCGTTCATTGGCCCGATCATCGCCACCCTGTTCCCGACCCTGTTCGCGGTCGTGGAATTCGAGAGCTGGGAGGCGGTCGTGGCGGTCCTGGCCTGCCTGTACGTGGTCCAGTCGGGCGTCGGGAACTATCTCGAGCCGCGCCTGGCCGGTTCCGCGCTGGCGCTGTCGCCGTTCGTGCTGCTGTTCTCGATCTTTCTCTGGACGTTCCTGTGGGGCCTGTCGGGAACCTTCATCGGCGTTCCGATCGCCGTGGCCGTCCTCACCTTCTGCGCCCACCATCCGGACACCCGCTGGGTCGCGCTCCTGTTCGGAACCCCGGACGGATGGGACGGCCAGGAGGCCGACCGGGCCGATCGGCCGAAGGAGACAATGCGGCACTGACCATGCGCCCGGAGTGTCACTTGGGTGGTGCGGTCGCGATCGACGCCGTTCGTGGCCTCTCCATCCGGTCACCCTGCGGCCCGCTCCGGATGCCGAACGCCAGCGTCAGGAGCGGGCTGGCGATGTTGAACACGCAGAACGGCAGGTAGAGCAGGGTGGGCACGCCGAGCACCGCCGACATGTAGGCGCCGCACGAGTTCCAGGGCACGAGCGGGGAGGTGACCGTGCCCGCGTCGGCCACGGCCCGCGACAGGGTCGTCGTGGCGATGCCCCGCTTCTCGAACTCGCCCTGGAACAGGCGGACGGGCAGCACCAGGGCGATGTACTGGTCGCCGGCCACGACGTTCAGGCCGAGCGCGGTGCCCACCACCGTGCCGACGAGCTGGCCCGCGGTGCGGACCCGCCGGAGCACGGGCGTCACCAGCTTCGCCAGCATCCCGAACTCCTCGAGCACGCTGCCGAGCGCCAGGGCCGCGATGATCAGCCAGACGGTCTCGAGCATGCTGTCCGCGCCGCCGCGCGACAGCAGGCCGTCGACGAGGGGGATGCCGGAATTGGCCTGGAACCCATTCGCCATGGCCTGCCAGATGGCCTTGATCGATGCCGTCACGAGGCCAAGCTCCGGCGCATCGACGAAGCGAAGGAGGGCCTCCGGTTGCAGGAATGGCGCCGTCAGCCCGGCGAACAGCGCCGCCATCGTGATCGCCAGCGACGTCGGCACCTTGAGGAGGGACAGGGTCACCAGCAGGAGCAGCGGCAGCAGGTTGAGCGGGGTGATGCGGAACAGGGTGTCGAGCGCCGCCAGCTCGGAGGCGACGACCGGTTCGCCGGCGCCGGCGGTGCCGTCGGTCCAGCCGAGGACCGTGAGCACGACGGCGGCAAGGCCGAAGGCCGGCACCGAGGTCCAGAGCTGGGCCCGCAGGTGGGTGTGGATGTCATTGCCGGTGAGCTGGGCGGCCAGCACCGTGGTCTCGGAGAGCGGGGAGAGCTTGTCGCCGAGATAGGCTCCCGAGATGACGGCACCGGCCGTGATCACCGGCGAGACCCCGGCGAGCGCGGCCAGTCCCACGAGGCCGACCCCGACGGTGCCGGCCGTCGTCCAGGAGCTGCCGATCCCCAGCGAGATGCCGCCGCAGATCCCCAGCGCGGCCAGGTAGAACCAATCCGGGCTGATCAGTTGGATGCCGTAGAACACCAGGGTCGGGATGGTGCCCGAGAGATTCCAGGTGCCGATGAGGGCGCCCACCGCGAGCAGGATGAAGATCGCGCTCACCACCGACGAGATGCCCCGGCGCCCGGCATCGGCGATCGTCTCCCAGGCGTGGCCGTTCTTGAGCGCCACCAGCGCGGCGGTCATGGCGGCGAGCATGAGCGCCACCTGCATCGGCCCCTCGGTCGCGTCGAGGCCGAACAGGGACACCGCGCCGCCGATCAGGAGGACGAGCACGGCCAGCGGGGCGAGGGCGTCGCGGTACGACGGTTCGCGGATGCGGCGTGGCGTCGGATCCCCCCTCATGGCTGGCGTCCCGGTCGCGCGGCCGCTCCTACAGGTCGATGGGATCGCGGATGATCGGGCAGGTCATGCAGTGGCCGCCGCCGCGTCCGCGTCCGAGTTCCGCGCCCACGATCGTGATGACCTCGACCCCCTCCTTGCGGATCAGCGTGTTGGTGAGCGTGTTGCGGTCGTAGCTGAACACCACCCCCGGCTCGACCGCCACCACGTTGTTGCTCGAGTCCCATTGCTGGCGCTCGGACGTGAAGATGTCGCCGCCGGTCTCGACGACCCGCAGCTTCTTCAGGCCGAGGGCCTCCGCGATGACATCGGTCAGGGGCTTGTTGTCGAGCGTGACCTCGATGCCGGACGGGCCCTTGCCGCCCGGCCGCAGCGAGAAGCAGGTGATCTGCCGGACGATGTGCGGGAACAGGGTGACCACGTCGCGGTCGCAGAAGGTGAACACGGTGTCGAGGTGCATGGCCGCGCGCAGCTTCGGCATCGCCGCCACGATGACCCGATCCGCCGCATCCTTGTCGAACAGGGCCTTGGCGAGCTGGGCGATGCCCTGGCGCGAGGTCCGCTCGCTCATGCCGATCAGGAGGGTGCGGTTGCCGATCGGCATCACGTCGCCGCCCTCGATGGTGGCCATGCCCCAGTCCTGGTCCGGATCGCCCCACCAGATGTCGAAGGTCTGCGAGGTGAAGTCGGGGTGGAACCGGTAGATCGCCGTGGTCAGCACGGTCTCCTCGTGCCGCGCCGGGTAGAACAGCGGGTTGAGGCTCACGCCTCCGTAGATCCAGCACGTGGTATCGCGCGTGTAGAGCGTGTTCGGCAGGGGCGGGAGCACGAAGCCGGCCGGGCCGAAGCCCTCCTGGAACAGCTTCAGGGTATCGGTCGCGTAGGGATCGGTGATCTCGTGCGCCGACAGCCCGCCGATGAGGTAGTCCGCGAGCTGGCGGGCGGGCAGGGCATCGAGGAAGGCCCGCACGTCCTCCATCACCAGCAGCCCGGTCTGGTTCGGCGTGATCTGGCGGTCGAGGATCCAGGCGCGGCCCTCGGGCGTGTCGACCACGTCGGTGAGCAGGTTGTGCATCTCGACGACCTCGACGCCGCGGTCGCGCATCTTGTTCATGAAGTCGAAGTGGTCGCGGCGGGCATTGTCGACCCACAGGACGTCGTCGAACAGCAGCTCGTCGCAGTTGGTCGGGGTCAGGCGCCGGTGGGCCATGCCGGGCGAGCAGACCATCACCTTGCGCAGCCGGCCGACCTCGGAATGGACGCCGAGGGTGGCCTTGGACGGGGAGGGAGCGGTCGGCGAGGACGGAGCGGTCATGGTGTCGGTCATGGAGGGACTCCTGGTGGGGTGCTGATCTCTCGTCAGACGGTGATGTAGCCGGTCGCGAGGCCGTGAATGCCGATGACGCAGCCGATGACGGCAAGCGCGAAGATGGCCCACTCGATCGGCGTGAAGAGCCTCTTGCCCTGCTCGCGGCAGGCCCAGACGTACAGGATGGTCCCCGGGCCGTAGAGGACGGCCGACAGCAGGACGAACTTCATCCCGCCGGCATAGATCAGGAAGATCGTGTAGATCGTCGCGATCCCGGCGAGGACCAGGTCGCGGGTGCGTTCCTCGGGCCGGACCTGATAGGTCTCGCCGCGGCGCGCCAGCAGCAGCCCGTAACCGGCGACCAGCAGGAACGGGATCAGGGACATCGAGCTCGTCAGGTTGAGCATCAGCGAGAAGGCATCCTGCGACCAGTAGGTGCTGATGATGAGAAGCTGGATGATGCCGTTCGTCAGCCACAGGGCCGCGGCCGGAACGCCGTTGGCGTTCTCGGTCGCGAAGACGCGAGGCATGTCGCGGGTGCGGGCCGCGGTGAACAGCACTTCGGCGCAGATCAGCGACCAGGCGAGATAGGCGCCGAGCACCGACACGATCAGGCCGAGGCTGACGAACACGGCGCCCCACGGGCCGACGACGGCCTCGAGCACCGTTGCCATCGAGGGCTGGCGCAGCCCGGCGATGTCGGCCCGCGCCATGACGGCGTACGGCAGGAGCGTCACCAGGACCAGCAGGGCCGTCACAGCCAGGAAGCCCAGGATGGTGGCCCGTCCCACGTCGGAGCGGGTCTTGGCATAGCGCGAGTAGACGCTGGCGCCCTCGATGCCGAGGAAGACGAACACCGTGACGAGCATCGTCGCCCGCACCTGCTCGAACAGGCCGGTCTGCGGCATGCCTTCGCCGCCCCAGAGGTTCGCGCGGAACAGGTCCGCGTTGAAGGCGCCGATCAGGATCACGATGAAGACCAGGATCGGCACGACCTTGGCGATCGTCACCACGGTGTTGATGAAGGCGGCCTGCTTGATGCCGCGCAGGATCATGAAGTGGAACAGCCAGATGCCGACCGAGGCGACGGCGATCGCCGCGAACGTGTTGCCCTCGCCGAAGACCGGGAAGAACGCGCCGAGGGTCGACTTGATCAGGACCCAGTACGACACGTTGCCGATGCAGCTCCCGATCCAGTAGCCGAAGGCGGACAGGAAGCCGGGATAGTCGCCGAAGCCCGCCTTGGCATAGGCGTAGACGCCCGCATCGAGGTCGGGCTTGCGCTCGGCGAGAGCCTGGAAGACGCGGGCCAGGGTGTACATGCCGCCGGCGGCGATGCACCAGGCGATGATGGCGCCGACCGGACCCGTGGCCGTGCCGAAGGTGCGGGGCAGCGAGAAGATGCCGGCGCCGACCATGGAGCCGACCACCATCGCGGTGAGCACCGGCAAGGCCAGCCGCTGGTCCGGGGTACCCGCCGTCGCACCGCCGTGCGTCCGGTCGGCGGCCGCTCCCTGCGTGATGGCGTTGGAGAGGGGTTGGGCCTCAGCCATTGCTGTCCCTCCCGGCTGTCGGAGCTGCCATGGTGTCGGTCCCCGCTTGGAGCTGCGCTTCGGACGGATGGTCCGTACAGAGACTACCGGCGCCGCAGGCCGGGTCCATCGGGTGTAACCCTGAGTCCGGACCGGGAATGACATGGGATCCGCATAAAATGTCCACCTTGCGGGGATCCTGCGGGGCCGATGCCCGGGGCGTCCGGGCGATCCCGGCTACGGCTCGACGAGCTTGTTGCGGATCGCGTAGCGGACGAGGTCGGCGGACGAGGTCGCCTTGATCTTGCGCATGGCGGCGGCGCGATGCGTCTCCACCGTCTTGAGGTTGATGCCGAGGAGCTGGGCCGCCTCCTTGTTGGTGCGGCCCTCCGCGATGAGCTGCACCACGCCGCGCTCGCGATGGGTCAGGAGATCGCCCGTCGTGTGGGCGTTGGCGAGGAACGCACTCAGGAGAGCCTCCGATACGCGTCCGGTGAAGAAGGGCTGGTGGCGGGCCAATGCCTCGACGGCCGCGATCAGGAAGCGCCGGGCATCGGACTTGAGCAGGTAGCCCCTGGCACCTGCCTCGAGAAGCTCGCGGACCAGCGGCTCGCTCTCGTGCATGGTGAAGATGAGCACCTCGGTGTCCGGGTGGAAGGCCCGGATCTCGCGGGTCGCGTCGATGCCGTTCATGATCGGGAGCTGGTAGTCCAGGATGGCGACGTTCGGCTGCGTCTCGGCCGCCAGCTCGACCGCGCGCTTGCCGTCCTCGGCCTCCCCGACGATCTCCCAGCCCGGCTGGCTGCTCAGGATGGCGTGGAGGCCGGAGCGGACGACGTCATGGTCATCGGCGATCAGGATGCGGGTCATGGGCGGGGACCGTGTCATTCGCGGCAATCCTGTTTGATACTCCCGAAGGCCCGGCCGTGGCACTCGGGTAAAACCCCGAATCCGTCCGGGGAGAATCCGTAGGACGAAGGGAATCGGGCCTGGTGCATGGGTGCGGGCTACTGCACGGGGGCCGCCAGGTTCGCCGGGTCGCGGGGGATGCGGGCACGAACCACGGTTCCGGTCCGTCCCGTCCGGATCCGCAGGGTGCCGCCGAACTGGTGCAGTCGGATGCGCATGCCCGGAATGCCCACGCCCAGGGTCGGCTTGCCGGGCTTCGAGGCGGCGGGTTTGGCCTGCATGCCGTGCCCGTCGTCGGCGACGCACAGGATCACCTCTCCCGATGTCGTGCGCAGGTCGACCACCACCCTCGTGGCATCGGCATGGCGGTGGACGTTCGACAGGGCCTCCTGGACGATCCGGAACAGGGCCCGGCGGACCTCGACCCGCAGGCCGTCCGCGCCGTCGCCGATGCGGCACGCGACCGCGAGGCCGGTCCGGTCGGAAAAGCCGTCGGCGAAGGCCTGGACCGCATCCGCGAAGCCGTTCTCGTCGAGGCTGGCCGGGTGGAGCAGGTAGGTGAACAGGCGCAGTTCCTTGAGCGCCTCCTCCAGCAGGTGGTCGATCTCACCGAGCAGCCTCTGCCCGTCCTGTTGCGGCAGGAGCCGTTCGACCTTCATCAGGTTGAGCCCGACCGCGACCAGGTACTGGGTCGTGGAGTCGTGAAGCTCGGACGCGATGCGTTGGCGTTCCTCGTCCTGGAGGGTCAGCAGGCGCTCGGAGAGTTCGCTGACCGAGGCCCGGGCGGTCATCAGCTCCGTCACGTCCTCGTGGGACACGAGGATGCGGTCCACGTCCCCGATCCGGAAGCGGAACGCCCGGATCGTAAACCAGCGGTCCCCTCCCGGGGAGGCGACCTGGTAGAGGGCCTGGAAGCTGGGGCGAAGACCGGCGATCACGTCCTCCATCGCGCTGAACCGGCGGTTGCCCGGCACGGCGACGTCGAGATATCCGGCTCCGATGCCGTGCGCGGGACCGGACGCCCCGATGCCCTCCGCAAAGCGGCGCCAGGCCTGGTTCACGGCGATGATCCGGCCGCGCTCGTCGAGAATGGCGATCTGCTGGGTGAGGGCGTCGAGGGAGGACTGGAGCAGCTCCCGCTCCTCGACGATGGCGCGGTGGGCGAGGACCCGGTCGGTCACGTCGCTGAAATAGACGCTGGCGCCCTCCGATGAGGGGAACGCCCGCAGGTCGATGAAGCGGTCGGGGCGCAGTCCGGACCGGAGCTCGCCCTGGAACGGGTTCCGGTGCTCGACGGCCTGCGCCATCGCGGCCACGCAGTCTCCCCTGTGCCCGACGAGGTCGAGATAGGACCGGCCGACGATCTCGTCCTTGGACCGGCCGCACCAGCGCAGGGTCGCCGCGTTGATGAACGTGATCCGGAAGGAGCGGTCGAGCGTGAAGTGGCAGTCGCTCATGCTCTCCAGGAGTTCGGCCAGGCGGGTGTTGGCGGCCAGGAGCTCGGCCCGCGTGGCCAGGGCCGTGAGACTGAGGGAGTCCATCGGACCCACGTGCCTGAGCAGGGCCGCGACGGAGGTCGACCCGATCACGAGAAGGATGAGGGTGGCAAGCATGGTATGGTGGAACGCGGTGCGGATCGGCGCATCCGCCATTGCGGCGGGCGCCACCGCCAGAATCGTGTATCCGGTCGTGGGCGAGCGCTGGAAGGCAACCAGGTTGGCCTCCTGCCCATGCCCGCTCTCGAAATGACCGTGGCCGTTCTGGCCCGACACCGCCCGGATCACGTCGGCCGCCGGCACGATCCGCCCTTCCATGCCGGTCGCGATCGGCTGAAGCTTGCGGTCGAGGAGGACCGCGCCCCATCCCGCGGCATCATCGGCGTCCCGGGCGGCCCTGTTGAAATGCTCCTCCGGGATCAGGAGCGACAGGACACGATCCATCCGGCCGTTTGCGTCCTCCAGCCGAAGGCTGACCGAGACGATCCATTGCCCGGCGAACGGGGAGTGCATGCGGTCCGACATGCTGAGGCCCTTGGCGCGGACCACCTCGAGGCGATCCCGGACGTCCGGAAGCTCGTCGATGCGGGGTAGGGCAGACGCAAAGGGATCTCGGGTCCTGAGGAGCACCCTGTCGTGGTCCCAGAGGGTGAACCATGCCCCTTCGGGGCGGGGCGTTGCCTGGAGCTGGTTGTAGAAACCCTCGAGATCGCCCGACCGGAGCAGGGGTGAGCGCGAGAGCCCCTTGAGCAGGTAGCCCATGGCATCCACCTCACGCTCGAGGCTCCTTGCGGCGGAGACGGAGGCCGACAGCCCACGGTGAACGATCGCGTGCCGCTCCTGGTAGGCATGCCAGAAGAGGGCGGCGGCGGCGAACAGGATGGAGACGCCGATCGTCGTCGCGACGACGAGCCCAATCCGCTTCCGGGTACCGGCGAGGGCGCCCGGTCGGAGAGCAGGGTAGCTGACGTCGATCGGGGAGAGCATGCCGCCTCCGTCCCTCAGCGAGGTCGAGGCGCGAGGCCGCTGAGCCCGAGCCAGGTACCGTACCGAGTTCCATGTCGGGGATCGTCAGTGACGCAACCGTGGCATAAACTAGCACGCTCTCCGAATGATCCAATGGCTTGGGAGAAATTTGCCTGGGGCAGGGACGAAATCCTCGTTGGACCTGAATGTTACCCGGATCGGCATCCCTGTCGGGGTGAGCGGAAGCTCCGATTGCCTAAGCATGCCTGGATGGCTCTTCCAGGAACCACCGGACCTTCGATGCATGACGGCACCCGTAATCCCACTGACGAGGTCACCGTCGCACACGGCGACGGCCGGATTGCCTCACCCGGTCACCACGTTCTCCGGCCTGCCTTCCACGAAGGCTTCGATGTTGGCGATGGTCGTGTCGATGATCCGTCGCACGGCCTCGTTCGTGTTGTACGCGTTGTGCGGTGTCACGAGCACGTTCGGAAACCGGAGGAGCACGTGATTGGCCACGAGGGCGCGCAGGTCGTGCTGCCCCTCCGTGCCCTCGGCGAAGATGCGGGCCTCGTCCCCGACCAGGGTCTCGTCCGGCAGCACGTCGAGGCCGGCCCCGGCGAGCTTCCCCTCGACCAGGGCGCGGACGAGGGCAGCAGTATCGACGACCTCGCCGCGGGCGGTATTGATGAGCACGGCGCCCTTGCGCATCAGGCCGAACTCCCGGTCCGAGAGGAGGCCGGTCGTCTGCGGGGTTGCCGGCACGTGCAGGGTCACCACGTCCGCCTGACGCAGGACGGCATCGAACCCCTCATACCGGAACCCGAGCGTCTGCGCCGCCTCGGCATCCGGGTACCTGTCGAAGGCGAGCACCTGCATGCCGAAGCCCCTTGCGATCCGGATCGCACATCTCCCGATGCGTCCCGTCCCGATCACGCCGAGTGTCTTGCCCGCGAGGTCGAAGCCCCGCAGCCCCGCCTGCGAGAAGTTCCCGCGCCGCGTGCGGTCGACGGCGTCCGGCAGATGACGACCGAGTGCCAGCAGGAGGGCGAAGACATGCTCGGCCACCGTCACGTCGCCGTATCCCGGTACGTTGCAGACGACGATTCCATTCGCGCGGCAGAAGTCCCGGTCGACATGGTCGAAGCCGGTGGAGCGGGTGGCCACCATCCTCAGGTTGGGAAAACACCGGAGCACGTCGGCACCGAGGTCCGATCCGGTGCGGGTCGAGACGATCTCCGCATCGGTATGGGCGAGCGTGCGCTCGTTCAGGGCAGCGGGGATGGATATGACGTCGTGCTCTGGGCCCAGTCCCGCATAGGCCTGGCGCTCCCACTCCGCTTCCTCGAAGATCGCTACCTTCATCTCCGTCCTCCCGCGATGTCATCCATGGCTACCATCGAACGGGTTCCGGCATGGATCCGGTTCCGGGCCGCGTGAGCATGGTGCGGCCAGGAAACCCCGGTCGGACGGAGGCAAGGATACGGGAGAGGGCCGTGCAAGCGCCAGGCCTTGTTCCAGCTCTCCCGGCGATCAGCGGCAGTACAGGTTGCCGAAGCGGTCGCGATAGGTCCCGTAGGGGCATGGACTCCGCCGGGCGGTCGAACCGCCGACGATGGCGCCACCGGCGGCACCGATGGCGGCTCCGGCCAGGGCGCCACTGGCCCGGCCCGTGGCCGCCCCGCCGATCGCGGCGCCCGCAAGGCCACCGAGCGCGGCGCCGCCGACCGCCCGTTCACCGGGGGTCTCGCAAGCCGCGACGGAGAGCGTGAGCGCGCCGGCGGCAATGGCTGTCGAGATCTTTCGCATCGGATCATCCCTTCTGGGTCGAGGATCGCAGACCCAGCAACATGCCGGGGTCGGAACAGAATCCGTCATTGCCGCGCGTTCGGGTATTGGGGGAAACCCCGGAATCGACTGGTGCAAGCCCCGTTGCGACCGGCGACGACCACCCTCCGCCCGTGACTCCGCCCCTGGTCGCCGCTGCCGCCCGGACGTCGGGAGGGCGTCAGGGCGGCGTTTATTGGATGCCTCCTCGGGACAATCCCCACGCGGACTCGGGGTTACACCCGATAGCCTCCCGGCCGGGGGACGGTACTCTCATGCGCTGCCTCGATCTGCATTGATCGTCGCCTCTTGAGGAGAGCATCCGATGGCTGAACTTGTGGTGGTTGGCTTCGATAACCCGACCGATGCGGACCGCGTCCTGACGGAGCTGACCCGGCTGCAAAAGGAGTATCTCATCGATCTCGAGGACGCCGTCGTTGCGATCCGCGGAGCCGATGGCGCCGTGCGGATCAAGCAGAGCGTCAACCTCGTGGGCCTCGGCGCGGCCTCCGGCGGCCTGTCGGGTGCCATGTGGGGCAGCCTGATCGGCCTGCTGTTCCTCAATCCACTCGCCGGCTTCGCCATCGGCGGGGCGGTCGGGGCAGGCTCCGGGGCCCTGTCCGGCAACATGATCGACTACGGCATCGACGATGGCTTCATCAAATCCATTGGCGAGACGCTCAAGCCCGAAACCTCCGCCCTGTTCCTCCTGGTCCGCAAGTCCCAGCCCGAGAAGGTTCTCGCCGGACTGAAGGAGTTCAAGGGGCACGTGATCCGCTCGTCGCTGTCGCCGGAGCAGGAGGCCAAGCTCCAGGACGCCCTGTCGAGGGCCCAGGCCCCGAGCCCGAGCGAGGGCGTGGCGGCCGCCGGCGCGATGGCAGCCCAGACCTGAGGAGGCGTCCCATGGCTGAACTGGTGGTGGTCGGCTTCGACGATCCCAACGACGCGGACCGGGTGCTGACCGAGCTGACCCGTTTGCAGGACGAGGATCTCATCGACCTCGAGGACGCCGTCGTGGCCATCCGCGGCCCGGATGGCGCGGTCCGCGTCAAGCAGACGGTCAACCTCACGGGGACCAGCGTCACCCAGAGCGGACTCTGGGGAGCCATGTGGGGCTACCTGGTGGGGGTGATGTTCCTCAATCCCGTGGCCGGCCTCGTCGTCGGCGGCGCGCTGGGCGCGGGCTCGGGTGCCCTGTCCGGGCGCATGATCGATCTCGGGATCAACGACGAGTTCGTCCGGTCGGTCGGCGACACGCTCCGGCCCGATACCTCGGCCCTGTTCCTCCTGGTCCGGAAGTCCCAACCGGAGAAGGTGCTGGCCGAGCTGTCCGGGTTCAAGGGACGGATCCTGCGGTCCACGCTCTCACCGGAGCAGGAAGCGAGGCTCCGGGACGCGGTTGAGCGGGCCCAGGCGTCCGATGCGAACCAGACCGGAATCCAGGCACCCTAACGGCAGGCTCATCGCGATCCAGGTGGGTGCCCTCGCAATGGTTTAGGAAGGAAACTGACATGTTCTCCAGACGCTCGCTCCTGAACTGGCTGGTCGGGGCCGCCGTCACCGCGGCGGCGGGCACGCCGGCCACCCGGGCGGAGGCCCAGCCCGCTCCGGCCCAACGGCCCGCCCGTCCCGGGCGGCGTCCGCCGGCCCCTCCGCCACGGTTCGAGCGTCGCCCCCCGCCGCGTCCCAACTTCGTCTGGGTGCCGGGTCGTTGGATCTGGAGCGCCCGCCGCGGGCGATGGGTCTGGGTTCCCGGACGATGGGCACGGCGCCGCTGGCGCTGACGCGCAGGCCGGGAGGACGTTTCCGATGTCCCGCACAGCTTCCCGACGACGGACCGTCCCCGGCGCAGGCCTGACCGTCGGCCTGACGCTCGCCTGCCTTTCCACCCTGGCGCTCGCCCAAGCCCCTCTGCCCGCCGTCGGCGTAATGCCGGTGCCCGTCGAGGACGTGTCGCCGTCGTCGGAGTTCGTCGGGCGGGTCGAGGCCGTGAATGCCGTCGACATCCGGGCCCGGGTCGAGGGCTTCATCGAGGCCCGGCCGTTCGCCGAAGGACAGACCGTGCGCGAGTGGCAGGATCTCTTCCTGATCGAGGACGGCGCCTACGAGGCGGCCCTTGCGGCGGCGCGCGCGAGCCTCGCCGGGGCCCAGGCGGCCCTGCGGGATGCCGAGGGGCGGCTGCAACGCAACCAGGAGCTGCGCCGGACCCAGGCCGTGTCGCAGGCCGCCCTGGAGGAGATCCAGGCCGCCCGCGACACGGCCCAGGCCAACGTGATGGCGGCGGAGGCGAGCGTGCGCCAGGCCGACCTGAACCTCGGCTACACCAGGATCAAGGCACCGATCGCGGGCCGGATCGGCGCCGCCGCCTTTGCCGTGGGGAGCTTCGTCGGGCCGTCCTCGGGAGCGCTCGCCCGCGTGGTGCAGGTCGACCCGATCCGGGTGGTCTTCTCGGTCAGCGACCGTACCATCCTCGACTTCAGGGACGGGACAGGCGATGCCGGCAACGTCGGCAAGGATGACCTCCCCGGAAGATTCGTGCCGACCCTGCGCCTGTCCAACGGCCGGGACTACCCGGCCAAGGGCGGGATCGAGTTCGCCGGCAACGAGATCGATCCGGCGACCGGCACGCTTCCGGTGCGAGCCCGCTTCCCGAATCCTGACGGGATCCTGGTTCCCGGCCAGTTCGTCACGGTGGTGATCCGACCCTCCGACCCGCAGCGCCGCCCCGTGGTGCCTGTCGGGGCGGTGCAGCTCGACCGCGAGGGTCGCTTCGTCATGGTGCTCGACGGCGACAACAAGGTGGCCGCGCGGCGCATCCGGACGGGCACGCAGGTCGGCCAGAACTGGACGGTCGAGGAGGGCCTCGCGGGTGGCGAGACCCTGGTCGTGCAGGGCCTCCAGAATGCCAGGCCCGGCGCAGAGGTCCGGGTCGTGCCGACAGCGGGAGCGGTAACACCGACGGCGGCCACCGGAGCGGTCCCGCGATGATCTCGGCGCTGTTCATCGACCGACCCCGCTTCGCGATGGTGATCGCGGTCGTGATGACGCTCGCCGGATTGCTGGCGCTGACGCAGATCCCGGTGGCGCAGTTCCCGCCGATCACGCCGCCGGAGGTCCAGGTCTCCGCCAGCTACCCGGGCGCGAACGCCCAGGTCGTCATGGACAGCATCGGGGCCCCCATCGAGGACCAGGTGAACGGCGTCGAGGACATGCTCTACATGTCGTCCTCGAGCACCAACAACGGTGGCTATTCGCTCACCGTCACCTTCGCGGTCGGAACCGATCCGGCGATTGCGCAAGTGAACGTCCAGAACCGCGTCGCGCTCGCCACCCCCCGTTTGCCCTCGGCGGTGACGCAGACGGGCGTGGCGGTTCGCAGCCGCTCGACCAGCATGCTGATGGGCGTGGCGATCTATTCGCCGAAGGGAACGCACGACGCGATCTTCATCAGCAACTACGCCTCGATCAACGTGCGCGATGCGCTCGCCCGCGTCGCAGGCGTTGGCGAGGCCGGCATCTTCGGCCCGGTCTACAGCATGCGGGTGTGGATGAACCCGGATCGCATGCAGACCCTCGGCATCACGGCCTCCGACCTGACCGCGGCGATCCAGGCCCAGAACGCCCAAGCCTCGGCCGGCCTGATCGGCTCGGCGCCGGCCCAGGCGGGGCAGCAGCTCCAGATGACCGTGATGGCCCGCGGACGCTTGGCCAGCGCGGAGGAGTTCGGCGACATCGTGGTGCGCACGAATCCCGACGGAGCGATCGTGCGCCTGAGGGACGTGGCCCGGATCGAGCTCGGGGCCCAGTCCTACGATTCCCAGTCGCGGTTCAACGGGCAGCCGAGCGCGACCGTGGTCGTGTACCAGTCGCCCGACGCCAATGCGCTGGCGGTCTCTAAGGCCGTCCAGGACGAGATCCAGCGCCTCTCGACGCAGTTCCCGGAGGATCTCGCCTACACGGTGGTGTTCGACACCACCGCCTTCGTGAGCGAGACGATCCGCGAGATCATCATCACGCTGATGATCACCTTCGTGCTGGTGGTACTGGTCACCTACGTGTTCCTCCAGGACTGGCGCGCGACGCTGATCCCGACCCTGACGATCCCGGTCTCCCTCGTCGGCGGCTTCGCGGTGCTGTACCTGCTGGGCTATTCCGCCAACACCATCACCCTGTTCGCCATCGTGCTCGCCATCAGCCTCGTGGTCGACGACGCCATCATCGTGGTCGAGAACGTGCAGCGCGTGATGAAGGAGGACGAGGTCGACGTCGTCGAGGCCACCCGCCGCACCATGCGGCAGGTGACCGGCCCGATCGTCGCCACCACCCTTGTGCTCGCGGCCCTGTTCGTGCCGATCGGGTTCCTGGCCGGGATCACGGGTCAGCTCTACCGGCAGTTCGCCGTCACCATCCTGGTCACGATCACGTTCTCCACCATCAATGCCCTCACGCTGAGCCCGGCCCTGTGCGCCCTGCTGCTGCGGCCGCCGGCGGAGAACCGCGGGCGGGTGTTTGGCGCGTTCAACCGGGCGCTCGACACGTCCCGCAACTGGTACCTCGGACTGCTGGCGCGCCTCGGACGGCAGCTCGTGCTCGCCTCGGTGCTCGTGGTCGCGGTCTTCGGCGGCATCTTCGGCCTGTTCCGCCTGCTGCCGACCGGGTTCATCCCGTCCGAGGATCTCGGCTATCTCTTCGTGAACGTGCAGTTGCCGAGTGCCGCCTCGCTCGGTCGGACGGAAGCGGTGCTGGACGAGGTCACCGGCATCATGCGCGAGACCCGCGGCGTCGCGAACGTCATCGGCATTGCGGGCAGCAGCATGATCGGGGGAGGTGGATCCGAGGCCGGCATGGTGATCGCGGCGCTCAAGCCGTGGGACGAACGCAGCGGGCAGGCCGAGAGCGTCGACGGCATCCTGACCCACCTGCGCACGCAGTTCGCCGGACTCCCCGCCGCCGCCGTCACGCCGTTCAACCCGCCGGCGATCCCCGGTCTCGGCAGCACGGGTGGCTTCGACCTGCGGCTCCAGGCGCGCGCCGGCCAGAGCCAGGAGGATCTCGCAGCCGCCATGCGGGCGCTGATCCTCGAGGCCAACCGGACGCCGGGGCTGGCCGGCGTGTTCAGCACCTTCACGGCCGACGTGCCGCAGGTCTACCTCGACATCGACCGCAAGCGGGCGGAGCTTCTCGGCGTCTCGCCGGCCACCATCTTTGCCACGATGCAGGCGCATCTCGGCTCCGCCTATGTCGACGACTTCAACATCCTCTCCCGCGTCTATCAGGTCCGCATCCAGGACGAGCCGGGGTTCCGCGGCCGCGTCGAGGACATCCAGCGCCTGCACGTGCGCAGCCAGGGCGGGGAGCTCGTGCCGCTGCAATCACTGGTGACGGTGTCGACCTCCTTCGGCCCGAACGCCATCAGCCGCTACAACCTGTTCCCGGCCGCCTCGATCAACGGCCAGGCAGCCCCGGGCACCAGCACCGGGCAGGCCCTCGCCGCGATGGAGGCGGTGGCGCAGGAGACGTTGCCTGCGGGCTTCGGCTTCGAGTGGACGGGCCTGGCCTTGCAGGAGCGGCAGGCGGGCAACCAGACGGCAATCGTCCTCCTGATGGGCATCGTCTTCACCTACCTGTTCCTGGTCGCCCAGTACGAGAGCTGGAGCGTTCCGGTGGCCGTGATGCTGTCGGTGTCGGTGGCGGTGCTGGGTGCGCTGGCCAGCCTGGCGCTCGCGGGGATCGCCATCGACGTCTATGCCCAGATCGGACTCGTCCTGCTCATCGGCCTCGCGGCCAAGAACGCCATCCTGATCGTGGAGTTCGCCAAGGCGCGGCGGGAGGAGGGGCTGGACATCCGCGAGGCGGCCACCGCCGGAACCAGCCAGCGCTTCCGCCCCGTGCTCATGACGGCCTTCGCCTCGATCCTCGGCGTGATCCCGCTCGTCATCGCCACCGGTGCCGGGGCGGGCAGCCGCCGCTCCATCGGCATGACGCTGTTCGGCGGGCTGCTGGTCGGCACCGTGATCGGGCTCGTGCTGATCCCGGTGCTCTACGTGATGGTCCAGACCGTCCGCGAGCGCACGAAGGCACGCCTGTTCGGCGGATCGCAGCCGGACGGGTCGGATGCCGGGACGAGATCCATTCCGGAGGAACGACAGCAATGGCCGGCTCAATGATCGGAATCCCCAAGACCATCCTGCTCGCGACCGACCTGAGCCCGCGCTGCGACCGCGCCACCGATCGGGCGGTCGCGCTCGCCGGGGAATGGCAGGCGATGCTCGTGGTGCTTCACGTGCTCGAGGATGCGGAGGCAGGCGGCCTCCACGACTACGGGCCCGTGCCGTCCTGGCGGCGTCCGCCCGATCCGGTGGCGGTGGCGAGGCAGCGCCTCCTGGAGGACCTCGGCCCGGCCGTGGCCCAGAGCCGGATCCGCATCCGGGAGGGCGAGCCGGTCGACACGATCCTGGCCACGGCCGAGGCGGAGGGCTGCGACCTGATCGTGACGGGGGTGGCGCAGGACGAGGAGTTCGGTCGCTTCCGCCTCGGAAAGTCGGTGGACCGCTTGCTTCGCCGCTCCCGCGTGCCGCTGCTCGTGGTGAGAAACCGTGCCCGGGCTGCCTATCGCACCGTCGTCGCCGCCACCGACTTCTCCGACCCGGCGCGGCACGCCCTCCAGGTGACGGACCGCCTCTTCCCGGAGTGCAAGCTCACGCTGTTCCATGCCTACGACGTGCCCCGGCAAACCCTCGCGGACAATCCGGCGACGTTCCGGAAGGCGTGCGAGGATGCGGTGATGGAAAGGTGCGAACGTTTCCTCAAGCAGGTGGGGCTTCTCGGACGCCATCGGCCGCGTCCGGACGTCCTGGTCGAGCAGGGAGATCCGGCCCGGCTGCTGCGCGAGTACGTCCGCGTCGCCAAGGTCGACCTCGTCACGATGGGAACGCGCGGGAGCAGCGGCTTCCTCGACATGTTCCTCGGCAGCACGGCCAAGGAGATCCTGGCGGAGCTGCCCTGCGATGCGCTCGTCGTCCGCGACCCGCAGGCGTCGGTCGAGACATGACGTGCGGCCGGACACCCGCCTTCACCCGAGGGGCCGGAGGGCGCAGTGCTGGATGAGCCGCTGCATGCGATCGCGACGGGCATCGAGATCGCGGGTGTCGCCGTCATCGTGATCGGCGCCGTGTCGGCGAGCCTGATCTTCGTCCGGGGCGGGCTGGCGCAGGCCACGTGGTCGGAGGCCTACGACCGTTACCGCGCCGACCTCGGTCGCGGCATCCTGCTCGGCCTCGAGCTGCTGGTCGCGGCGGACATCGTCGGGACGGTGGCGGTCGAGCCGTCGCTCGAGAACCTGACCGTGCTCGGCCTGATCGTGCTGATCCGCACATTCCTCAGCTTCTCGCTCCAGGTCGAGATCGAGGGCTGCCTGCCGTGGCGAAGGCATGCGGTCGAGGGCTCGTAGGGCCGGAGGCCCACAGGGGTGGAGCGGCTCTGAACGAACCGCGAAGGGAGGCTCGGATGGTCGGCTGGACGGTGAGATTCCTGTTGCTCGTGGCCGGTACCGTCACGGGATGGTTCGTGGCGCGGGACGAGCCGAACTTCGGCGTCGTGCAGATGGTCGTTGCCCTCGTGCTGCTGACATTGGCCGTGGCGGTGATCGCGTTCTGGCCAGCGCGCTGGACGGCAGGCCTGAACCGTCCGGCGGGGGCGTCCGGACACGGCGAGCGGACATCTGCGAGACGAAAGCCGGAGTGAACGATCACACGCCCGAGGCAAGGCGAGAGCGCGGAGGATGACATGGCAGTCCACGATACCGCTTCCATCACCACGACAGGCGGCCCGGCGAGACCGCCCGGATGGGTTCGCGTGCTCCTGGGGGCAGTCATGATCCTGGCCGGCGCCGCGGTCCTGGCGGACGTCGCGCTCGCGTCGATCATCAGCTCGGTCTTCCTGGGTGGCTCCGCCATCGTCGTCGGCACCTTCGAGATCGTCCACGCCGTCTGGACGCGGGGTTGGGGCGGTCTCGGGTGGCAAATGCTTCTCGGCCTGCTGTACATCGCCCTCGGCCTGATCCTCGTCGGCGTGGCCGGATCCAGCGTGATGGTCCTCACCTATGTCCTGACGCGGTCGACGGGCTCGGGCGAGCTTCTGGTCACCTACGGCCTCGGGCTGCTGCTCCTGCTGTCCGGCCTCGTCAGGATCCTGCTCGGGCTCAGCCGCAGGCAGGAGGCGGGATGGGTGATGCTGCTCTCGGGCGCCTTCGGGATCGTCGCCGGTCTCGTCGTCCTGGCGGAGTTCCCGAAGACCGGGCTCTGGGTCGTCGGGCTGCTGCTCGGCATCGACCTCATCGCGCACGGCCCGGCCTGGCTCGGCTACGCCTTCCTGCCGCGGGCCAAGGCTCCGTAGAACATCCGCCGTCAGGACCGGGCGGACGCTTCGCAGGAGGCGGCCTCCTGCCCTGTGCGGTCGGGTCGATGCTCAGCGTTGCATGGCCCGGCGTGCCGCCGTGCTGACCTGGGTGGCAGGATCAGGGCCTCCCGACGGGCTCCGGCTCCAGGCCGTTCCGGAGACGGCCCGGTCATAGCCATGGGCATAGATCCGGCGCATGTATTCCGTGTCGAAGCCCATGGAGCCGCCGTCCGGCACGGTCGCCGGGATGAAGGCAAGATGGAACCCGATGCCGTTGCGGCGGGCGAAGGCATGGGTGGCCTGGAGGGTCGCCCGCGACTGGACCTGGGTCATCGTCGAGACGGCGCGGCCGGCGATGTCCGGTGTCCGGTTGCGGACGACATCGAAGGACGGCTCGATCTTGCCGTTCATGATCACGTAGAAGTTGGCCCGACGCCCCGCCAGCAGGCGCGGGTTCCGCAGCAGGACGTCCTGCGGCAGGATGAAGACGTTCGCCATGACGCCTCCGTCGACGTGCATCTCGCGGAACGGGTGCCCGCCGCTTTCCGCGGGGATCAGGGTGGGCGAAAACACCCCGGGAATGCTGGCCGACGCCGTCATCACCGACCGGAACAGCTCGGCGGCGTCGGGCACCCCGCTGGCGGCGATGGCCCCCATGTTCCAGATCACCGGGCGCTGCGCATCGAGATTGGTGGTGAGCATGAGCAGGCGACGACCCTTGCGATGCTCCTCCGCGACCCGGGCGACCACGTCCTCCGTCACGAACTGCCGGACGAGGGAATACAGGCGGTTGCCGTCGAACACGCCCGCGCGGAACACGGCATTGATGAGGCTGGGCGAGTCGATGAGGGTGATGCCGAAGCCGCCCGTGTACATCTCGCGCAGGGTGTCGTCGTAGGCGGATCCGAGAAAGGCGAACGGCGCCATCAACGCACCCGTGCTGACGCCGGACACGACCGTGAACGCGGGCCGGGTGCCCGCCTGCGTCCAGCCGTTCAGCAGCCCGGCCCCGAATGCACCGTCACCGCCGCCGCCGGAGAGGGCGAGATAGGTGAAGTCCCTGCGCGGCTGGTGGGAGAAGCGGGCGGCCTCGCGGGCGGCGGTCTCGGAGTCGGCCCAGAACCGGACGTCCGGGAAACCCGGAACGGCGGCCTCTGCCTGCTGTTCCGCCGTGAACGGAACCCGCGGCAGGGTCTCGCAAGCAGCCAGTCCGATGCCGACGGCTGCCACGACGATCCCGCGGCACGTCCGCTGCACCCGTGCGGCCAGGGGAAGGGGCACGAGGCCGGGCAGGCAAGCAGGATGGGGGAGGGCCATGGGATTCCCGGACTGGTCAGTCGCGACACTCTAGGACCGTCGTCAGGCGAGTTCCAGACCGGGTCGACGCGGGACGGAATCGGGGGTGCGTCCCGGGGTCGGGGAGGGTTCCCCCGGCCCGCAATCAGGGTTCCGCCTGATTGCCCGGGGTCTCCCGATGCCTAGACTTCCGGTCGGAACCGGGCCGTGGGCGCTTTCCAGCCCTTGCGGGCCGAACGGGCACGGGTGGGTGAGCTTCGCCACGGACGGCAACGGATGATCGAGAGCGGCACGGTACGGGCACGCACCGGCGGGAGGATCGAGCTGACGCTCCGGGACAGGGGCCAGCTCTTCAACACCTTGGATCCGCTCCCCTTTCGCGAAAAGGACCTCTCGGCTGATGCCGAACGGTTCATCGTCGAGTGGGCACAGGAACTGCCGAAGGACCAGCCGATCGAGATCCTGATCGATCTCCCGTCCGGCGGGCATGAGGATGATGCCGCTGAGGACCTTGCCGCGGCGATTGCCGGATGGTTCGCCACGCGGGCGCGCTCCGAGACCAAGGCGATGCAGGCGCTGTTCCGCGACGCCCGTGTGGCTTTTGCGATCGGCCTCGCGATGCTGAGCGGATGCCTCTTCGTTGCCTGGCGGTTGTCGGAGGCCGCTGGAGGGCCGTTTGGCCGCGTCCTCCAGGAGAGCCTCATCATCATCGGTTGGGTCGTGATCTGGCGACCGGCGGAGATGGTCCTCTACGACTGGCTCCCGATGCTCCGGCGCCGGACCCTCTATCGCCGCCTGGCGGCCTCTCGGGTCGTCGTGAAACGATCGGGAGCCTGAGCGCCAGCCAGCGTCCGCGGATTCGCTCCCCTTAGGCCGGAGCGGAATCGCAACCCGTGACTCCGGGACTTGCCCACACCCGGTTCGGGGTTATGCCCGATTGTGCCGGGCCGGCCTGCGGCTAGACTTCCCCGTGCAGCCCGATCCCGCATCCCGATGACTCCCCCAATGGGGCTGCCAACTGAGCCGTCCTTCGACGGCTCATCTTTTGTCCGCACCGCCCTATCGGGTTTGCGGGCCGGGATGGGCGGACCGACTTTCACGAGGGTGATCGATGACGAGAAAACCAGCCAGCCCGAATGCCGACGACCGACAGGAGGAACTCGACCGTGAATTGGACGAGGAGCTCGCCGGCACCTTCCCGGCCAGCGACCCGCCGAAGGTCACCCGGGTTCCGCAGCGCAGCCAGATCACTGGGGCCGAGGATCGGAAGGACGGGCGTCAAGATTCGGGCGGAAAGCCCCTCAGGAAACGCTGAGCCGTTGGGATCCGAAGAGGATCTCGGTATTCATGCCAGCCCGTTTCAGGGTTAGCCCTGAGCAACGGCGACCGCCGGCATCGCGTTGGGGTATGGACAACAATCCTGACAAGGAAATAGCCCATGCGCCGCCTGATCCTCCTCGTTGCCGCAGTCCTTCCGCTCGTTGCCTTCACGGCCGGGGACGCGGACGCCCAGCGGCGGGTCGGGCAGCCCGGCATCCGCGACGGCGGCTTCCGGTCTCCCGGTGTCAGGCCGGCAGGACGCTATAGGCCTGTGACAGTGCGCCCGGGAGGACAGTTCCGTCCAGTCCGCGCGGGGCCCGGACGCTGGGAGAGAAACCGCCGCTGGGCGGGGCCGGCATGGAGGAGGCCCGCATGGCGGGGGCAGCGCGTCTATTCCCGCCGCTGGGGACGGCCTGTCTACTACCGCCGCGGCTGGGGCTGGGGGCGCCCCGTCTACTACCGGCGCTCCGATCCCTGGGCCTGGGGAGCCGTCGGGCTCGCGACCGGCGTCGCCATCGGCGCGGCGGCGGCCCAGCCGGCACCGATCTTCGCCACACCCATCCAATCTTCAATCGGCGGATACTGCGCAACCCCGCTGAGGACGTGCGCCCTGATCAGTCCCGCTCCCGTCGGGACGGGGTGCTCCTGCCGCGTCCCAGGCGGACGGGCGAGGGGAAGCGTGGTCGGGCCGTAGCGGGGTCGCGCGTCGGGACCGGCCTGCAAGCCCCGCGACCTGCTCCGGTCGACGGGGCGCAGCGGGTCAAGATCGGTTTCCATCCCATCGAGGGCATGCATCATGGCCACACAGGCATCCGGGAATTCCATCCTCCTGCTCAAGAAGCTCGCGGGGCTCATCCTCATCATTTGCGGTGTGGTGCTGGCCGCGCTGTCCTACGAGGACGGCTCGATCGGACGGGCGCTCCTCGGTGTCCTCCTGGCCGCGGCCGGCATCATGCTGATGGTGCTGAAGATCGCACGACGCAATACAAGCGATCCGCTCTGACCGGGGACGATTGATCGGGATGCCGTCGAGACATTCGTTCTGAACCGGCCGATCAGCACCACGGTGCTTCAAGGTGCGTCCCGCGCCTCGGTCCGGCCACGTCTGGCGTGGTTGGGCCGTAGCCTGATCACGCTTCCCTCTTCCTGGAAGGACGGCTGCGTCCGCTTGGCGGCCGGATCCAAAGTTGCGTGCTCCCTCAGATCGCCGGCGGATTCAATCGCGCGAAGCCCTCCTGGCGGCGGTAAGGGAAGTACGGGTAGGGCGCGGTGACGGCGCTGGCCGCATCCAGCCGCGCCAGTTGATCGGGCGTGAGTGCCCAGCCGACGGCACCCAGGTTCTGGCGCAACTGTTCCTCGTTGCGGGCACCGATGATGACCGACGACACCGTCGGCCGTTGCAGCAGCCAGTTGATGGCAATCTGCGGTACGGTCCTGCCGGTTTCCTGCGCGATCCCATCGAGCGCATCCACGACGCGGAACAGGTGATCATCGTCGACCGGAGGGCCGAAGCTTGCCGTCTCGTGCAGCCGGCTGCCCTGCGGCAGCGGCTCTCCCCGCCGGATCTTGCCGGTCAGCCGTCCCCATCCGAGCGGGCTCCACACCAGGGCGCCGACACCCTGGTCGAGCCCGAGCGGCATGAGCTCCCATTCATAGTCGCGGCCCACCAGCGAGTAGTAGACCTGGTGGGCCACGTAGCGCGGCCAGCCATGCCTGTCGGCAATGGCCAACGACTTCATCACCTGCCAGCCCGAGAAGTTGGACACGCCGACATACCGGATCTTGCCGGCCCGGACGAGATCGTCGAGGGTCGCCAGTACCTCCTCGACAGGCGTGCGCGCGTCGAAGGCGTGTAGTTGCAGGAGGTCGATGTAGTCGGTGCCGAGCCGGCGCAGGGCCGCCTCGCAGGCCCTGATCAAACGGGATCGGGAGGAGCCTGCATCGTTCGGACCGTCACCCATGGGCAGGCTGGTCTTCGTCGAGATCATCACCCGGTCGCGACGTCCCTTGATGGCCGCTCCCAGCACCTCCTCGGAGGCTCCACTGGAGTAGACATCGGCCGTGTCGAACAGCGTGACCCCGGCCTCAAGGCAGATATCGACCAGTCGGCGTGCCTCCTGCGCATCCGTTTGCCCCCAAGCGCCGAAGAGCGGACCCTGACCACCGAAGGTGCCAGCCCCGAAGCTCAGGGCCGGAACCTGCAAGCCGGAGTTTCCCAAACGTCTGTACTCCATGTCGAACTCCTGTTCTGCACTGCATGAGTGTTTTGTCGAGAGAAGACATGAGGCATTCACCATTGTTTGCGTAGGCAGCTCCTTCTACTATCATCCATAAGCAAGACTTTGAGATGGATTTCGATGGACCGCTTCGCGGCGATGGCGACCTTCGTGCGGGTGGCGGAACTGGGCAGCCTGTCGGCGGCCGCCCGTGAGCTTGGCCTGACCCAGCCGGCGATAAGCCAGCAGATCGCAGGCCTGGAGCGCCATCTGCGGATCCGCCTGTTCCATCGCAGCACGCGCAAGCTGACGCTGACGGCAGGCGGGGAGACGTACCTTGCCCGGGCGCGGCAGATCCTGGACGAGGTGGCGGAGCTCGAGGACGATCTCCTCAGCCTCTCACGCGAGCTCAAGGGCAGTCTGCGCGTGCAGGCACCCAGCGGACTCGGCCAGAAATACCTTGCTCCCTTGGTTGCGCAATTCCATCGCCGGCATCCGGCTCTCACGGTCGAACTGATCCTCGACGACCAAGTCGCCGATCTCATCGAGGAGGGCGTGGACGTGGCGTTCCGCCTCGGAACACTCGCCTCGTCGGGTCTCGTTGCGCGCAAGCTTGGATCCGTCTCGCGCATCCTCGTCGCTTCGCCAGGCTATGTCGCGACCCACGGAAGTCCGGCCACTCCGGACGAGCTGGCCCGGCATGTCCATGTCCGCTTCAGTTGGGCGTCCGCTGGCGAGCATCTGACCTTGATCGGTCCCCGGGGGCCGGTGACGGTTGCCGTGAGATCGGGCTTCCGGGCCAACAATTCGTTCGCTCTCGTGGAAGCACTGCGGTCAGGGCTCGGTGTCGGCGGTGTGCAACTGCCGCTGGTCCAGGACCTGATCGAAAGGGGCGAGCTGGTGCGGGTCATGGAAGGCTATGCCTATCCCCCGATGGACCTGCATGCGGTCCATTCGTCGGGACGTTTCGTGCCTCGAAAGGCCCGGGCTCTCGTGGACCATGTCATTGCAGGTCTGGCGCAGGTCGCCGGACTGGAGCTGCTGCCGCACTTGACCGAGGGGCTGTCGTGAGCCGGTGGACGGCTGCTGGAGCGGATCGCGGCGATCTACGGGTTCAGCACGCCTCGGCAAGCAGGCAAGCAACGCAAGTTCCTCCTCGCCCGCGTCGTCTCGCGCCTGGACCGACATCGCAAAGCGGGTGGTCGGTGTCGCAGCCGATCCATTATTCAGGCTGGCGCGGCTTGCCGTCGTGAGAGCCAAGCGGACGAACGGGAGCATCCTCCCACCAGTCATCCCGCAATGGTCTGACTTCGGGGTCGATCGGGTAAATGACGCGGTTCTCCGGCTTGGCCGGCTCACCGACCACGAGCAGCCGTACGGGTTCATCGGTGTTGTTCAGGAAGGTGTGAGCAATCCCTGTGCCCGCCGGAAAGCCAACGCCGTCGCCCGGGACGAGGCGGAAGAGCTCGCCGTCGATCCAAACGTCGGGCGTTCCCTCGATCACGTAGACGAATTCCTCCTCGGCACTTTCCGCATGGGGAAACGAGGTCCGTCGGCCGGGCGGCAGGAGTTCATGGTGGATGCCGAGTCTTGTGAGACCCAGAGCCGCTGAAAAGGGCGAGCCGATGCTTCGCCGCTCGTTGCTGCCACGGAGGAATGCCGTGTCATCGTTCTGGATTTCCTCGTAGTGGCGGATGAACGGAGGGCGTGCGGACTGCGGCATGGCATTTCTCTTTCAAGATCGTGGGCGCTTGCCTCTGTCATCGCAGAGACAGCGCCGGAAGCAAGCCATGGTGCCGGGCCCGGAGCCGGTTGACTTGGGCCGGCCCTAGCACTGCCGCACGAACATGATCGTCGGGTTGTCCTTGTAGGTCGTACGCCGAAACTCCCGGTAGCCGCATTTCTCGGCAATCCGGATCGAGGGCCCGTTGTCTGGGTTGATGATGCAGGCGGTGCGGGTCGGCCCGAGATGCCTGTCGCCCCAGGCAACGGCGGCGCGCACGGCCTCCGTCGCAAATCCCTGTCCCTGAGCCCAGGGGGCCAGCGCCCAGCCGATTTCCGGCACGCCGTCGAGGGAGGGTTCGATCACGCGCTTGAAATCGGCGAAGCCGACCTCCCCGACAAAGCGGCCGGTCCGTTTGTCTTCCACGACCCAGTAGCCGTAGCCCAGCAGCGACCAATGTCCGGCATAACGCAGGAGACGTGCCCAGACCTCCTCCCGGGTCGCAGGCTTTCCCCCGATGAAGCGCGTGACCGCGGGGTCGCTCCACATGGCGAGGCAGTCGGCAAAATCGGCGATCACGTGCCGGCTCAGGACGAGGCGCTCCGTTTCGAGTTCCGCAACGATCTCTCGGGAAGGGATGGAAATGGACATGGCTTACCTTGGTGAATTCCGATGCCTTATTGCCGCGCGTGGTCGATGCTCCGGGAGCCCGTGGCCTCGCTTCCGACTTCGTTGCCGTTATCGGACGGAGCCGGCGCGGACCCTGCGAAGGGCTCGGTCGGGCCTTTCGCAGGCGGGGTGAACCATTTCGGCCCGGTTTCCGTCATATGGATGTGGTCCTCGAGGCGGATGCCGAACCGGCCCGGAAAGACGATCATGGGCTCGTTCGAGAAGCACATGCCGGGTTCGAGGACGGTCGCGTTGCCGCGCACCAGATAGGGCCCCTCATGGATCTCGAGCCCGAGGCCGTGCCCGGTGCGATGCGGCAGGCCGGGAAGGGCGTAGTCCGGCCCAAGGCCGTGGCGGGCCAGAACGCGGCGTGCCGCCTCGTCGAGGCTGCCGCAGGCCGCGCCGGGCCGGGCCGCCTCGAAGACGGCCTGTTGCGCATCACGCTCGATCCTCCAGGCATCGGAGAATTCCCTGGTCGGCTCCTCCAGCACATAGGTGCGGGTGAGGTCCGAATGGTAGCCGTCGAGCCGGCAGCCGGAATCGACCAGCACGACATCGCCGGGCGCATGGACCTGGTCGCCATCGGCGCCATGGGGAAGCGAGGTCGCAACCCCGAATGAGACGATGCAGAAGGTCGAACCGCCATCGGCGCCAAGCGCGCGATGCTGTTCATCGACGTAGCGCACCACCTCGGATGCCCGGACGCCCGGCTTGATGAAGGCGTGCGCCCGGCGATGGACCTCCAGCGTCAGGCTCATGGCATGCCTGATGAGATCGATCTCAGCCTTGGACTTGCGGAGCCGCAGATCGTGGATCAATCCACCGCCGTCGGCGAGACGGTCGGGGCCGAAGACGCTTGCGAGCTGATGGTAGACGAAGAGCGGCAGGGCATCGTCGAGCGCGAGCCTGACGCCGGGTGGGAGGAGCGAGGCAAGCAGCGCCGCGCTGCTTTCGTCCTCCTGCCAGACGATGATGTCGCCGGCAACGCGAGGGAGGGTCTCGACGCGGCTCCGTTCGAACCCCGGCGCAATGTAATGGAGACCGTTCGGGGTCACGAGCGCGCCGAGCAGGCGTTCGCTCTGCTGCCAGACAAGGCCCGTGAAATAGCGGAGGCTTTCCGTCGCCCCGAGCAGCAGGCCGCCCAGGCCCCTTTCCGCAAGCGAGGCCTGAAGACGCGCGATGCGTTGCCACCGCTCATCGTCGGCTATCCTCGGGACAGGGTGAGACCAAGTCATATCAAGCTCCATTCCTGCGGCACTTGCGGCCGGGTGATGTCACGGACGGCGCGAACGGCTCGCGACGCCGGTCCGCCCGGATCTCAGGCGCTGGACGGAAGGGACGGGCGCGGGGGCAGCCCCGTCCGGGATGCGAGCACCTCCGCGATCTGGACCGCATTGAGGGCCGCGCCCTTGCGCACGTTGTCGGCCACGATCCACAGGTGGAGCCCGTGCGGCACGGTCCTGTCCTCGCGGATCCGCGAGACCCAGACCGGGTCGGTGCCCGCCGCGTCGAGCGGCGTGGCATAGCCTCCGGCGCGGTGCTCGTCCAGGACGCGCACGCCCGGGGCGTCGGCCAACAGGCGGCGCGCGTCCCGTGCACCGAGAGGGCGCTCGAGCTCCACGAACACCGCTTCCGCATGCCCCACGAACACCGGCACGCGCACGCAGGTCGCCGCGACCGGGAGGTCGGGAAGGCCCAGGATGCGCCGGCTTTCCGCCTCCATTTTCCACTCCTCCTTCGTGCGTCCGTCCTCCAGGAACACGTCGATGTGGGGCACCACGTTGAAGGCGACGGGCTTCTCGCCGCCGGCCTCGAGCGTCCGCTGCGCTTCCGCGCGGAGCGCCCGCATGTTGAGGTCCACCGGATCGGCCTGGCTCATCAGCCGGTCGAGCACCCGCCGCCCGCCACCGGCCGCGGACTGATAGGTCGAGACCACCACGCGCCTGAGACCTGCGGCATCGTGCAGGGGCTTGAGGGCGACCACGAGCTGGATGGTCGAGCAGTTCGCGACGGGCAGGATGCGCCGCCCGGACCACTGGTCCAGGTCCTGCGGGTTCACCTCCGGCACGACCAGGGGCACGTCCGGGTCCATGCGGAACGCCGACGAGTTGTCGATGACGACGCAACCCGCCGCTGCCGCTCGCGGGGCGATGACCTTCGCGTTCTCCCCGCCCGTCGAGAGGAACAGGAGGTCGATCCCGCCGAAATCGAAGGTCGCGAGATCCCGGACCTCGAGGGCTTCTCCCCGGAAGGCGACCTGCCGCCCGGCCGATGCCGCCGACGCGAGGGGGACGAGGCGATCGACCGGGAAGGCCCGCTGCTCGAGGATGCGGAGCATCTCGGAACCGACATTGCCGGTGGCCCCGCCGACTGCGACCTGGAACGACATCATGGAATCTCCGGAAAGGTTGCGGGCTCAGGCTCGCCCGCGCGTGTTGACGATGACCACCCCCGCGATCGCGGCGGCCCCCCCGGCCAGGGTGGGCAGGCCGGGCACCTCGTCGGCCATAACGAACGCGAGGCCCGTCGCGACGGGCGGGACCAGGTAGAGGAAGTTGGCCGCTCGGGCAGCGCCGAAGTGGCCGAGGGCGTAGGTCCAGGCGGCGTAGCCCAGGGCCGCCGGAAGCACGCCCAGTGCGATCACCGACCAGGCTGCGGCAGGCGGCGCGGCGGACAGGCCATGCAGTGCCCCGGGCAGCCACGGCACGAGCAGGAGGGCTCCGGCGAGCAGGGTATAGGCGGTGCAGGGCAGGGCCCCGTAGCGGGGCACCAGGGGCCGTTGCAGGATGAAGTACGCGGCCTGGCAGACGGCGGCCGCGAGCACCAGGCTCGCGCCCGCCCCGAACGAGACGGCCCCGGGCTGGCCGGACGCGATGAGTGCGATGCCGGCGAGGCTGACGGCCGTCCCGGCCCATCCCCACATGGTGAACCGCTCGCGCAGCAGCACGGTCGCGAGCACCGTCGTGATGATGGGAACGGTGTTGACGATGAAACTCGCGGCACCGGCCGAGACGGTGCGTTGTCCGGCGTTGAGCAGGGCGTTGTAGAGCGCGATGCCGACCAGGCCGCAGAGCAGGAAACGGAGCGCATCGGCCCGGGAGGGGCGGACCGGTCGCTTCCAGGCGAGCCATGCGAGCACCAGCAGGCCCGCGACCGCGAACCGCGCGGCGGCGAGCGGAAGCGGCGCAAGGTCGCGAAGGGCGATGCGGATCAACGGGAAGGCGGACGCCCAGGCCAGGACCGTGAAGGTGACGGCGGAGCCGGCGCGCATGGCGGAGGGCGATGCCGGACCGGCCGAAGCCGTCCTGGAGGGGAGGGGTGAAGACTGCATTCCAACCTTATGCACCTCGGCCGGGCGTTGACATACGGCGCTGTTGGATGTTCAGCTTTGACGATGGATCAAAGCTCGAACCTGCCCCCCGATCGTGTTCCTTACCCGCCCCTGGCGAGCCTCGAGGCCGTACGGGCGGTGGCCGGCCACCAATCGCTGACGGCCGCCGCCGGCGAGCTCGGGCTGACGCCGGGCGCCCTCAGCCGCCGTGTTGCGTCCATCGAGGCGTGGCTCGGCACGCCCCTGTTCGAGCGGCATGGGCGGGGGATGCGTCCGACCCCCGACGGCCAGCGCTTCCTCTCGCGCATCGAGGAGGCCTTCGCCCTGATCGAGGCGGCAGCCGACCCGTGGCGCGGCCGCAAGGGTTCGGACGTGGTGCGCGTCAGCGTGGTGCCGTCCTTCGCCCGTCTGTGGCTCCTGCCCCGGCTGAACGGCCTCGAGCTTGGCCCGGATGGCGGCCCGCGCCTGCGCATCGAGGTCGCGGTCGACTACCGCCATGCGGATGTCGAGGGCGGCGAGGTAGAGGTCGCAATCCGCTACGGGCAGGGAACCTGGAAGGGGCTGGAGGCCGAGCCCCTGATGCCGGAGCGCCTGGTGCCGGTCGCGCACCCGGAGCTGGCGGCGCGGCTCGGCCAGGACGTCGGCCCGGGGGACCTGCTTCGGCAAACCCTCCTGTGCGACTCGGACGCGGTCGGATGGCGGGCCTGGCTGCGGGCGCACGGTGTCGAGCGCTTTCGTCCGCGCCCGCACGACCGCCGCTTCGAGGATTACGGGCTTGTCCTCGCCGCGGCACGGGCCGGCCTCGGCGTGGCGCTCGCCCGGATGCCCTTCGCGGAGGCGGAGGTGCGGGAAGCGGGCCTCGTGCCCGTGGGCGCGGCGGGGGTGCCCAGTCCGTTGACGTACCATCTGGTCACCCGGCCCCGCGAGAGCCGTCCGGCGGTCATCGAACTCTGCCGGAGGCTTCGTACCACCGCACTGGAGGGGATCCGCCCATGACCTGGAACGACCAGGCGCTTGTCACGGGCCGGAACGCGCGCAACGGCGCTCAAGGTGAATCGAGCGGCTCGGCCCGGTAGGCGCGGTGAAGCAGCGATCGGCACGGAATGATCGTTAGGGCCGCCGTGCCGCGGGATGCCGGAAACCTCACGCTCAGGGTTTCCTGAAGCACCTTTCCGGGTTTTCCCCAGCTTATGTGACCGACCTTTTGCGCTATAAGGGGATGTTGCGGTGGAGGGAATACAGGGCGATGACGCGCATCCTGATCGCCGACGACCATGACGTGGTCCGGTCCGGTCTCCACACGATCCTGAGTGCCCAGCCGGGATGGGAGGTGGTCGCCGAGGCGGAGGACGGCCGGCAGGCCGTGCAGCTCGCCGCCGAGACCCGGCCGGACGTCGCCATCCTCGACTACCAGCTCCCGCTCCTCAATGGGGTGGACGCCACCCGCGAGATCCGCGCATTCCGGCCCGAGACCGAGGTGCTGATCTTCACCATGCACGAGAGCGAGCCCCTGATCCGGGAGCTGCTCGAGGCCGGGGCGCGGGGCTACCTGCTGAAGTCGGACGCCCGCAAGTTCCTCATCGCCGCCGTGGAGTCCCTGTCCCACCACAAGCCGTTCTTCACGGGACGCGTCTCCGAGACCCTGCTGAACTCGTATCTCGCGAAGGGCCACGCGGCCGACGGCGTGCTGACGACGCGGGAACGCAGCGTGGTCCAGCTCATCGCGGAGGGCCACAGCAACAAGCAGGTGGCCCAGCTTCTCAGCCTCAACCTGAAGACCGTGGAGAGCCACAGGGCCTCGGCCATGCGCAAGGTCAACGTCACCTCGACGGCGACCCTGGTGCGGTACGCGATCCGCAACAAGCTGGTCGAACCCTGATGCCCGCTCCACGCACGTGCTCCCGATGCCGAGATCAGGGTTTTCCTTTGTTGAACTCAGGGTTTATTGGTTGCCCGCCGGGGTTGCTTCTTCCCCGATACGAAAGGATGCTTGCCGCACAAGGGGAAGCATCATGGCCAATGTCCCGAGAAGCCTCACCTTCAAGATGATCGTTCCGGCGCTGCTCGGGTGGGCGCTGTCCGGCACCGCCGGCGGGGAGGCCCGGGCTGCGGAGATCTCCCAGCTTCAGGGCGCATGGGTCATCAGGTCGGGCGAGTGCTCCGACGTCTTCACCCGGCGGAGCGGGCGCCTCGCGTTCCGGCCCAAGCACAGGTTCGCCGACCACAGCTTCATCATCAGCGGCAACCGCATCCAGGGCGCGCGGGCGAGCTGTACCCTGGGCTCCGAGAAGCCGACCTCCGATGGCTTCCGCGCCGTCCTGAACTGCGCCAGCCAGATCATGGTGGGGGCGCTGCCGGTCTCGTTCCGGGTGCCGAATGCGAACACGATCATAAAATTCGACCCGGATTTTCCGGAGCTCGAGACGGCCTACCGTCGGTGCAACTGAGCCCTGGGCGCGCGCCATGAAGCATTTGGGAAGAGCCACCGTCCTGCTGGCGCTTGGCCTGGCGCTCGCGTCCACGGGTGCCCAAGCCCAGGAGAGCAGCGACCAGAACGAGGCCAACAACCCGCTGACCCCGAAGATCACGATCAACGTCCAGGATTACTACATTCCGTCGTTCAAGGGACTGCCCGGGCGTGACGCCAACCAGTTCCTGCTGCGTGGTCTGATCCCGCACAACATCGGCGGATACCCTCAGCTCTTCCGGTTCACTCTGCCGATCGCCAACTCGCCGACCTTTCCCGACGGCAGCGACACGGGGCTGGGCGACCTCACCCTGATCGATCTCTTCCCCATCCCGGGCAAGCCGGTCACGTACGCGGTGGGCCCAGTCCTCGTCGCTCCGACGGCGAGCACCGACGCTCTCGGCTCCGGACGCTGGCAGGCTGGCGTTGCCGGCGTCGCCATCGCGCCCCAGAGCTGGGGCCTGGTCGGCGGTCTGGTCACCTACCAGCATTCCTTCGGGCGCGACGACGGACGCGATCCGGTCAACCTGCTCACCGTCCAGCCGATCGTGAACGTCAACCTGCCGGACGGCTTCTACCTGCGCTCCTCCGCGATCTGGAACTTCGACTTCGAGAACGACACCCGCTTCATCCCGGTGGGCCTCGGCATCGGCAAGGTGTGGAAGGTCAGCCAGGACCTGACCGTGAACGCCTTCATCGAGCCCCAGTATACCGTCTGGCGCAACGGCGACGGGGTCCCGCGATGGCAAATCTTCGGCGGGGTCAACTTGCAGTTCGCAACCCACTGAACGGAGCACGCGATGCCGAAGGAGCCACGCAGGACGCCGGAGGATGAGGAGCGCGAGGAGCTCGATCGCGAATTGGACGAGGAGCTCGACGACACGTTCCCGGCGAGCGACCCACCGAAGGTCACCCGCGTGCCGAGCCGGGACCGCATCACGGGTGACGATGTTGAAACGGGAGAAGACGACCGTGGAACGTAAGCTGGGCAAATCCGCCGTGAGACATTCCTTTCCCGTCCTTGCCTGCCTGGCGTTCCCGTTCGGCTCGGCCCACGCCATCGAGGGCGGTGCCGGCCTCTACGTGCCGGGCCTGCGCGGGCCGCTGGCCGGGGTGGTACCGCCGCCCGGCTTCTACTTCAACAACGACGCCTACTACTACTACGGCGAGCTGCCCGGGGCGCGGCGGCTCCAGATCGGCGGCGCGGTGGTCAGCAACGTCAAGCAGCGGGCCTATGTCGACTTCGTGACCCCGATCTGGGTCACGCCCCTGGATGTCCTCGGCGGCAACCTCGCGTTCTCGGTCAGCCTGCCGTTCGGCGCCCCTTACGTCAGCGCGGGGGCGTTGATCGTCGCGCCGCGGCTGGGGCGGGCCTTCGCGTTCAAGCAGCGCGACCAGGACTTCAACTTCGGCGACCCGGTGGTGTCGAGCTTCGTCGGCTGGCATTCGGGCAACTTCCACTGGCAGGCCGGCGTCTCGGTCAGCATCCCGGCGGGGGGCTATGAGGAGGGCCAGCTCTCGAACGTCGCCCTCAACCGCCCGATCGGCGACATCTACGGCGCGCTGACCTGGCTCAACCCTGAACTGGGGCTCGACATCTCGGGTACCGTCGGGTTCGAGATCAACGGCGAGAACGAGGACACCGACTACGACAGCGGCAACGCCATTCACGCCGACCTCGCCATCAGCAAGAACCTGACCAAGGAGCTTTCGATCGGTGTCCTGGCGTCGCACTACCAGCAGGTGACGGAGGATGGCGGGGAGGGCAACCGCGTCGGCCCGAACAAGGGCAGGGTGACGGCACTCGGCGGGACCATCGGCTACAACTTCACCATCGGGCAGACCCCGGTCTCGACCCGCATCAAGGTGCTGCGCGAGGTCGAGACCGAGAACCGCTTCCGCGGCACCATCGGCCTGTTCACGGTGTCCTTCCCGCTCGGCGGGCATGCCCATGCGGCTCCCGCCCAACCGCAGCCGATCCGGGCGCGCTACTAGAGGCGGGCGGTCAGGGTCCGCCCGGGAAGACGCGGCGCCAATCGCGCTTCATGTCGACCACGGTCCAGCCGCGCGCGGTCGCCTCGTCCAGGGCCTTGTCGAGCCGGCCGATATGGGACTGGCGGTCGTAGGCCCACTCGCGCTCGGCGTCCGTGTGGTGGACGATGCCCATGAAGCGCGGACCATCGCCCGCAGCCGTCCATTGCAGCATCTGGTGGTCGCCGTCCGAGTTGCCGAACGCGAGGATCGGGCGGCGACCGATGAAGCGGTTGATGCCGACGGGCTTGCCGGGGCCGTCGTCGATGAACTCGACCTTCGGTTCCTTCAGCAGTGCGGGCTTGCCGTCCGTCCCGATCTCGAACTTCGTCACGCCCGAGGAGCCGACCACCTGCTCCGGCGGGATGCCGTAGACCCTCTCGGCGAAGACCCGCATGAACTCGATGCCGCCGCCCGACACGATGAAGGTCTTGAAGCCGTTCGCCCGCAGGTAGGCGAGCAGCTCAAGCTGCGGCTGGTAGACGAGATCGGTGTAGGGGCGGTCCTTCGTCGGGTGCCGGGCCGTCGCGAGCCAGTCGGTCACGGCCTTCGTGTACTCGGCGGTGGTCATCCCCGTGTGCGTGACCGCCAAGATCTCTAGCAGGTCCTTCTCGCCCGCGGTCAGGAGGGCCCTCAGGTCACCTGCGATGACAGAGCGGAAGGGCTCCTTGTCCTTCCATTCGGGCCACTGCGGCGCGAGGCGCTTGACCTCGTCCAGGGCGAAGGCGAACTGGAAGTAGATCGGCTGCTCGGCCCACAGGGTGCCGTCGTTGTCGAATGCGGCGATGCGCTCGGGCGGCGGGACGAAGTCGGGTCCGCCCTCCCGTGTCACGCGGCCGACGAAGTCGATGATGGCCTGCTTGGGAGCGCCGTCGTTCCAGGACGGCAGTGGATCAGGAACCGGGGCTTGCGCCTGAGGCGATGCGAGAGGCAGCCAGCAGGCCAGCAGGCTGGCCCCGATCAGGGAAAGCAATTGGCGGCGGTTCATTCCTCAGCTCCTGTCGGTTCCTCGCTCCGGCTTCCCTGCTGGCGTTCGCGGATGTCCGCCAAGTCGCGCTCCAGGAAGTAGTTCAGGAAGGTGCGGATCACGGCGATGGCGGCGAGCCGCCCGACCGCGTTCCAGTCCGTGGTGATCGACGACTCGAGGATGTCCGCCGCGAGCTGGAAGGTGAGCCCCGCGACGAGCGTCCGGCCGTAGCGGAGCCAGACCTCGCGCTTCTCGAAGCCGCTCGCGGTCCCGGCGATCATCACCCGCAGACCCGAGACGAAGGCCTCGATGGTGCCGAACGCGATGACGACCAATGCCATCGCGTCGACCACCAAGACGGCGATCTCGGTGGCGAGGATCAGCCATTCCCTCATCGCCCACTCCGCGTCTCCAGGTCGGAAGTCCCAAAGGCCCAGCTTCGTGGCCTTGGGACTTCCTCATCAGCCGGCGATCCCGTCTTGCACCACTACCGTCCGGGACCCTGCGCCGCGGCGCTCATGATCTTCTCGACCACGTCGTCGATGTTGAAGCTCGCCGGCGTCTGGCGCGGCGGGAACTCCTTGAACGATGAGAGCCACTTCGCGACCACGGCCTGCGCGGGGACGATGAAGAAGAGCTGGTTCGCCGTCTGGAACGGCATGCCGCTCTCGTCGGCCCGCTCGAACGGGTCGTTGCGCAGGTTGTAGGCGCGGGGAATGCGGTAGTTGGTGAACTCGCGCGTCCACACGTCCAGTCCCTTGTGCAACTGCTGGAGGAAGTTGAGCTTGATGTTGTTCAGTCGGATGCCGCAGAGCTGCCCGTCGTCGGTCCAGTACATGAACTCCTTGCGCGGCGACTCCTTCTCCTCTCCCTTGAGGAAGGGCATCAGGTTGTAGCCGTCGAGGTGAACCTTGAAGGTCTTGTCGCCGGCCTGGTGACCCTGCCTGCACTTCCCGACGATGTCGGGATCGCCTGCCGCGGCCGCGAAGGTGGGCAGCAGGTCCTCATGGGCGCAGATGTCGTTGATGACCGTCCCGGGCTTGATCACGCCCGGCCATCGGATCACCATCGGCACGCGGAAGCCGCCCTCCCAGTTGGTGGCCTTCTCGCCGCGGAACGGCGTGGCGCCGCCGTCCGGATAGCTCAGGACCTCGGCCCCGTTGTCGGTGGTGAACACGACGATGGTGTTGTCGGCGATGCCGAGCTCGTCGAGCTTGTCGAGAAGCTGGCCGACGTAGCCGTCGAGCTCCACCATGCCGTCCGCATAGATGCCCAGGCCCGTCTTGTTCTGGGACTCGGGCTTGAGGTGCGTCCAGACATGCATGCGGGTGCTGTTGAACCAGCAGAAGAACGGCTGGTCCGCCTTGGCCTGGCGCTCGATGAAGTCGACGGCTGCGCCGAGGAACTCCTCGTCCACCGTTTCCATCCGCTTCTTCGTCAGCGGCCCGGTGTCCTCGATGACCTGCCTGCCCACGCGGCCCCAGCGCGGCTGCTCGGTCGGGTCGTCCTCGTCGCTGGCCTCGCAGCGCAGCACGCCACGCGGGCCGAACATCTCCTTGAAGCGTGGATCCTTCGGGTACTGCGGGTCCTCGGGCTCCTCCTCCGCGTTGAGATGGTAAAGGTTGCCGAAGAACTCGTCGAAGCCATGCACGGTGGGCAGGAACCTGTTCCTGTCGCCGACATGGTTCTTGCCGAACTGCCCGCACATGTAGCCCATCGGCTTGAGGATCTCGGCGATGGTCGGATCCTCGGGTTGGAGGCCGACGTCGGCGCCCGGCAGGCCGACCTTGGTCAGCCCGGGGCGGATCGGCGACTGCCCGGTGATGAAGGCGGCACGGCCGGCGGTGCAGCTCTGCTGGCCGTACCAGTCGGTGAACATCGCGCCCTCGTTGCCGATGCGGTCGATGTTGGGCGTGCGGTAGCCCATCATGCCGCGGTTGTAGATGCTCGTGTTGAACCAGCCGATGTCGTCCCCGAAGATGACGAGGATGTTCGGCTTGCCGTTCTGCTTCCTAGGCTGCTGCGCCATGACTGGCTCCCTGGATGTGGAGGCGGTTCGAACGGACGGGCTGGTGCCTCCTCAGCCGAAGGGCCCGACCTGGAAGATCATGCTCACGATGGCCCCGACGCCGATGACGAGCAGGACGACGGCGGTGATCAGCGTGAGCGAGATGGGAAAGTGGCTCTCGCCATGGACGAGGCCGACGGCTTTCATGGCGGCCCGCTCGTGCCGCAGGCCGACCATGAACTGGACGTGGTAGACGATGCCGATGACGAGCATGGCGATGCCGAGCAGCACCAGGGCGACGCCGAAGTTGCGGGGGGCGGCGGCATGCGTGATCGATCCCGCGTCCCGCAGCTTGTCGAAGACCTGGTAGATCGTGAAGCCGAAGCTGATCAGCGACAGCGAGGTGCGGATCACCGACATCAGCGTGCGGTCGGCGCTCATCCGCGTGCGCTGGAACGACATGCCCGTGCGCCGCGACGACAGCTCGACCGAGATGTGGTCCGTGTCGGACTCGGCGGTGACGGGTGGCTTTCCATTGTCAGGGGCCATGGCGCGTCACCTCGTGCTGCCGGAGGGTGGGTGGACGAACCGGCGGGCGATCAGGCTGATCGGGCCGCGGAGCACGAGGTACGGCACGACGGCGAGCAGGAAGGTGATGAGCAGGGCCTCCCCGGGGTAGAAGGTTCCGAGCACCCGCCATTGGTAGATCGCGTCCATGCCGAGCCCGAGGAGGACGAGGCGCGCCGTCGCGAAAAGCCCCTCGCGCAGGCGGTCGCCGCGTTCGGCGGGATCGCGGATGAGGGCCCGCAGGTAGGGGGTGCGGTGGACCCTGGCGTCCTGGATGCCGTCGTGGAGGGCCGCGATGAAGGCCATCGTGGGCTGGAGCAGAAAGCGGAACGACATGGGGCCGCCGGGCCGCTCGGCGATGTCGCGCCAGATGCGCTGGTGCACCTCGGCCGAGAACCCGTACAAGGCTAGCCCCAGCACGATCAGGACACCAGTGAGCACCACCACGGCCCAGGCCATGATCCGGGCACTCCGGGGCGCCGCCTGCGTGTTCATGCGCCGGGGTCCCGTCGTGACACGCACCGGAACCCGATGTGGCTCGAAGAGGTGTCGACAGGCTGCGCATGGCGGGCGGCGGGGCGGTAGCGGCGGCAGTAGTTCGGGGCACAGAGGTGCGAGCCGCCCTTGAGCACCTTGCGCGGGATGCGGATCTGCGGCTGGCGCGGGTCGTAGCTCTCCGCCTCCCGGCCTCCGCGCGGGTTCTCCGGGATGCAGCAGGCCTTGGGGGCGTCGGCCGGGTGCTTCGGCGTGTAGAAGTCGGAGGTCCACTCCCAGACGTTGCCGATCATGTCGTGGACGCCGTAGCCGTTCGGCGCGAAGGCGGTGACCGGCGAGGTGCGCCCGTAGCCGTCCTCCTGCTTGTTCTGGAACGGGAACGCGCCCTGCCAGGTGTTGGCCATGTGCCGCCCGTCCGGGGTGAACTCGTCGCCCCACGCGAACTCCGCGCCGTCGAGACCGCCGCGGGCGGCGAACTCCCACTCGGCCTCGGTCGGCAGGCTCTTGCCGGCCCAGGCGGCATAGGCCTCGGCATCCTCGTGGGCGACGTGCACGACCGGATGGTCATCAAGGCCTTTGATGGACGACTTCGGTCCGTACGGACGGCGCCAGGTCGCCCCGAAGGTGAAGGCCCACCACTGGCTCCAGTCCCGCAGGTCGACCGGATAGTCCGGCGGGCTGAAGACGAGCGAGCCGGCCTTGAGCATCTCCGGCAGGGCGCCAGGATAGTCTCGTGGGTCGGGCTTCCGCTCCGCGACGGTGACATGCCCCGTTGCCTCGACGAAGCGGCGGAACTCGCGGTTGGTGACCGGCGTCCGGTCGATCCAGAAGCCGTCGACGGTCACCCGGTGGACGGGCGCCTCCTCGGGATAGTGGTGGTCCGATCCCATGCGGAACGTGCCGCCCGCGATCCGGATCATGGCCGGATCGGATGGCTCCGCGCGGAAGAGGGCAGCGCCTGACGGATCGAGGGTGCTGGCCGTCACGGGGTCACCTCCTCGATGTCGTTGAGCATCCAGCTCCCGTCGACGGCTTCCTTCTTCGGGCCGTAGACACGGAACATCACGAAGAACGGCTTGCCGTCCCGGGTCAGGATCCAGTTCGCCTCCTGGCCGGCGGGCGTCTTCGACGCGAAATAGACGTCCACCGTCCCGTCGGCGTTCTTCCTGAGATCCTGCCTGTAGGAGTCGAGGCCGACGACAGGCGACTCGCGGATGAAGGCGCCGGTCTCCGCGTCATAGACATCGACCGCCCAGAATTGGTTGGTCGGCACATTCGCCGGCACGCGCAGCCGGTAGGTGCCGCTGCCGTTCAGCCGCTCGTGTTTGTCCGTTTCGTAGGTCTTGACGTAAAGCTGCGGCGGCGGCGGCACGACCGGGCCGAACATCGCGAACCAGGCGTAGGACCGGACATCGACGCGCAGGTCCTTCCCCGGCTCCAGGAACGTCACCCTGGTTCCTTCGGCGAGCGGGATTTCGAGCAGGAACCGCCATGCCCGGCCCGCCTGGGGCCAGGTGGGCGTGCCGTTCGTGGCATAGCCCTCCATCATCCACTGGTGCGCCTCGTCGACCGCCCTCCCGAGAATGGTCCTTGTCGCGGGATCGGGGTTGAACGTGAGGCCCTTCCCGATGTTCAGGGAGTAGAGCTGCCCCATGATCGCCAGGTCGCGGTCCTGCACGTTCTCCTCCGAGACCATGCGCGCCAGGGAGTCGTAGAAGCTCGCGTCGTAGATCGGCACGGCCTCGAAGGGCTTGTCCGCGACGTCGATGAACTTGTTGGCCGGCGGGGACGCGGCGTTCGCCAGCGGATAGACCTTGAGGGTGTGCAGGTATTCGATGCCCTTGCGCACGTCCTCCGCGCCCTGCGTCTTGATGATGATCCGCAGCAGGCTGTAGAAGGTGTTGGTCGTGGACGGAACGGCGACATAGCCCTGCGGCACGGCCCCTTTGTATCCCGGCGGCAGGATCAGGTACTTCGCCCCCTTGCCCTTGTCCTCGCCCGTGTTGCCGACGTTGATCTGCGGCTCGTTCCAGGCGTTGATGAGCGTGCCGTAGAGCGCCTGCTCCGTCGCCGCGGGGATGTCGACGACCACGGGTCCGTCCTTCAGGTTCAGGAAGAACATGACGTAGCTGGTCGAGTGGTTCGGCGTCGTCGTCTGGTTCATCCAGGTGTTCGGGTTCGACCAGAAGATGACGTCGTTGTACTTGGCGCCTGCCCGGAAGTACGCCTGCTTCATGGCGTCGACGTTGACCAGCGGCATGCCCCAGATCGCCGCCTCGACGGCGCGGCGCTCGATTGCCCGGGCGGTCAGTTCGCTCGGCGTCCATGACGGTTGCCCCTGCGCGGTCGTCGAGAGGCCGATGAGAGTCAGGGCGGCAGCACCCGCCAGCCGTGTCCAAGAGGCAGTCATCATCGCGGCGTCCTTCCTTTTACCCGACTTCCTCGAAGTCGCCGGGCCTCCAGCTCCCATCAAAGGCAGCTTGCTGAGGCCCGTAGATGCGGAAGTACGTGAACCAGCCCTTGCCCGGGATCGTCTGGATCCAGCGGCTCTCCTGCCCGGCCGGTGCCGTGGGGCCGAAGTAGAGGTCAGCCGTGGCTCCGGTCGCGTCCTTCAGCTCGAACAGCGAGCGCAGGGCGGCATGGCCTTGGTCGGTGCTGATCTCCGACCGGGTCTCCGCGTCGTAGACGGTCACCGACCAGAACAGGTTGGCGGGCACGGGGTGCGGCACGGTGAGCTTGTAGGTCTTGCCGCCATCCAGATACGCCCCCGCGGCGTTGCGTGTGCCGAGCCAGTAGAGCGACCCGGCTCCCGGCGAGCGGCGGAACATCGCCGGGGACTCGACCTGGGCCTGGTAGAACCACTTCTCGCGCGCGGTGAGGTCCTTGTAGGTCGGCGCGTCGAAGGTGCCGTTCTCCGGCCGCAGCGTCGCCCATTCCCACTTGCGGTCGGGCCAGGCGATCCGGTCGGCGCGGCGATCCGCGAAGGACTGCACCCGCATCTGGGCGTTCGCCATCACGGCCGCCTTCTCCAGGATGGCCCTCATGCGCTCGTCCGGGGCGAAGGGCTGGCCCTTGATGATGCCGAGGGCGGCAAGCTCGCCATAGTAGGCGCGGTACGCCTCGTAGGCAGGCTCAAGGTCGATGACTTCCTTCAGAACCTGCCAGAACTGGAGGTTCGTCTCCCACTGAAGGGGCGTGAAGTCGCCTTTCCGGAGCCTGACCCAGGACGGCTCCTTCCAGTCGGCCGGGCGGTTCAGCGGGTACACCTTCACCGTCTGCATCAGCGCGTTGGCCGCCTCGTTGTCGCCGCCGGGCGGGATGGCGCGGAGGAGGACCAGGACGCGACTGGTGGTCGGGATGGCGGCATGATAGCCGACGGGAACCTCGCCCGCGTAGCCCGGCGGCAGGAACAGGTGCTTGCCGCCCTTGCCGGCGTCAGGTCCCGGCAGCCCGAGATCCATGACCCAGCGCTGGTTGAGGTCGTTGGCGGCACCCATGAGCGGCCCGGGCGGAAGTTCGACGACAAACGGTCCCGTGCTCAGATCAAGCGGCAGGCCGGAATAGGGCGTGTCGGAATTCGGCGTGAACACGAGCTGGGTCGGCGTCCCCTCCAGGAGGGGGAAAACCCTGTTGGCTACGGCACCCTCCTTGAGGTTGCCGCGCCACGTGCCTTCGAACGACACCGTGGGGTAGAAGAACTTGTAGGCCTGGATCGCGCGGCTCAGGTCGGCGTCGTCATAGGCTTTCCGGACCGTCTCCGGCGTCGGATACCCGCCCTTGAACTCGTATTCACGGTTGTCCATCGGTTCCTCCGAGTCGTTCACGTCGCGGTCCTGATCACCGCGGGCAGACATCCCAGAAGCCCTGGGTTCGCTGCGGATTGGTGTAGTACCAGCAGTCGCCGGGGGCGGGCGGTTGCCCGACGTAGGCGGTGGCAGCCGCGGCCGTCACGAAGCCAAGCGCCGCTCCGGCGGCCACCGCCGCTCCCGGGCGCCACCAGTACGCGGTAGGACGGCGCCACCCTGGTGCAACGACGACGGGCCTCGGCAGCGGGCGAACGGGGCGGTAGCCGGGCCGAAAGCCTGGACGCGCGACGGCGGTCCCCCGTCTGGCGACGGCCCCGCCGCGGGGACCGCGGGCAACGGAGCCGCGACGCACGGCACCACCCCGGCGATGTTGCACCGTCTCGATCAGATCGGGAGCTGCCTGCGGGATGAGGCTTGCGCCCGGGAAGGGAGCCGCGTCGGCAGGGAACGGTCTCACGGACCACAAGGCGATGCGGACGGCGGCGGTCGGCAAGGCCAGCTTCATGTCGGGTTCCTTTCCGACGGACGATCCGGGACGCTTGCGTGTCGGCGACCGGAATCAGCACGGCAGTAGCTTAGAGCCGCAGCCGGGAACCGAAATTGGGGGAACACCTGAGACGCGATCAGGAAAACACCGAACCCAGGCGACGATACCCCGTCGAGGGAGCATTCCGCCTCGCTTCGATCCTAGGGGAGGGTGGTTCTCAGTTCAGGCGGTGGCGGGGGACCGGATCCGACAGCATCATCTCACGCTCATGGGCCAGTGCCGCCTGGAGCGCGATCCAGCGTTCCTCCGCGGCGGCAAGCCTTGCGGCCAACAGCTCGTATGCCTCCATGGCGGCCTCCTCGTCGCGGAAGAGATGCTCGAGCGGGCCGAAGGACCGCCGCCGGAAGGCAACATCGAGAACGCGATCCAGCGTCTCCCGGATCGTCATCAACCTGTTTCGTGCCATCTTGCAGTCGCGCCGGACCCCTTCGAGTTCCGCGAGGATCTCGGCGAGTGCAGGCAGGCAGACGAGATCGGCTGTCATCCCATGGCCATTCTCCCGCCGCATCGGTCCGCGGTCGCAAGATGGGGAACCGTCACCCCTCGCACCTCGATCACCCGACAACCGACCGAGCGCCCAAGGTCCCATCCAGGCTAGCAGGCACCGACGCAGGGTTGAATCAGTGGTTTCCCCGAGACTCTCGGGAGGAATGCCTGATCGGTCCGACTTTGTTTCCCATGACCCGGTGCGCCTGGCATGGATGCTCCTCAGCAATCACCCCGCCGCGGTTCAGGTGTTCCCCCAATGGCGCAGTTCACGAAACGGGAGGAAGCTACGGTCCGCGCGGTCGTGACCCACGCACGGCATTGATCCGGAAGCGGGATGGCTCATCGAAGATGCCGCTCGACCGCGGGAGGAGCAGGTCATGGACATCCGCAAATGCACCGCCGAGGCGATCGGCACCTTCTGGCTCACCTTCGCAGGCTGCGGCAGCGCTGTCATCGCGGCCGCGTTCCCCGAGGTCGGCATCGGCCTCCTGGGCGTGTCGCTCGCGTTCGGGCTGACCGTGCTCACCATGGCCTACGCCATCGGTCACGTCTCGGGCTGCCATCTCAACCCGGCGGTCACCGTCGGCCTCTGGGCGGGCGGCCGCTTCCCGGGCAAGGACATCGGCCCCTACGTCGGGGCGCAGGTGATCGGGGCCATCGTGGCGGCGGCGGTCCTGTACATGATCGCGAGCGGAGCGCCCGGGTTCGATCTCGCCAAGGGCTTTGCCGCCAACGGGTACGGCGACCACTCGCCCGGCAAGTACACGCTCGTCGCGGGCCTGCTCACCGAGGTGGTCCTGACCGCGATGTTCCTGTTCATCATCATGGGGGCGACCCACGGCAAGGCACCCGTCGGGTTTGCTCCCATCGCCATTGGCCTGGGGCTGACACTGATCCACCTCGTCGGCATTCCGGTGACAAACGTCTCCGTGAACCCGGCCCGCAGCACGGGCCCGGCGCTGTTCGTCGGCGGCTGGGCGCTGGCGCAGCTCTGGCTGTTCTGGGTCGCACCGCTGGTCGGCGGCATTCTCGGCGGCGTGCTCTACCACTGGCTCAGCGAGGAGCCCTCGGCCACGGTGACGGGCGTCGCGCCCGCTGCTCCGGCCGAGTGAGATCCCAAGCGGGAACCAAGCAGGACAAGTTCGACTGAATGCCCATCAGCAGCGTTGAGTCTCGGGAAAGGCATGGAAGCGGCCCGAGGCCTGGGCCGCCTGATGGAATCGACGGAGAACGCTCATGGTGAGCTGGATCGTTCGGGCGCTGCTGGTCGTGGCAGGCGCGATCACGAGCTGGTTCGTCGCCGGCGATGCTCCCAACTTCTCGGTCATCCAGATGGTCGTGGCCCTTCTCCTGCTGACGTTCACCGTCGCCGTCATCGCGTTCTGGCCATCCCGCTGGACACACGCCTTGGACCGTCACCAAAGGTCGCGCTGATCGTCACCTCTCCGGTTCGTCCTTATGTCCTAGCGCCTATGGCTCTACGGCGCCCGTGACCGTCTGGCCGAAGTTCTGCACGTGGCCCCCGAGGTTCTCCCGGGTGCGGGGATCGACGATCGCGACGGGTGCAGAGACGGCGATCCCCGCCGCGGTACCCGCCGCCGCCGCCGCGCCCGCCGTGACCTGGATGATCCGGTCGCCGACGCCGACGCGGGAATCCGTCAGCGTCTGTCCTTCCGCCAGCTCCCGCCCGATGATGCGCACCACCTCCGGGCTTTCGGCGAATTTCGAGTGGTTCAGGGGATCGCCCGTCCTGAGCTTGGACAGGTTCAGGACCGTGATGCCGGATTTGTCCAACTCGCTGCGGTAGGGCTCCTGCTCCGGATCGATGGCGCCGAGCCGCACC
>DASZBB010000238.1:0-4924 GCA_035944695.1 Microvirga sp.
CCTATCCGGCGGGCTCTGCGGTCTTCGACTCTTGACCCGTCCGCTCCGCATAGGCCCTCGCCAGAACGGCGCAGACCAGGAGCTGAATCTGATGAAACAGCATCAGGGGCAGGATGATCGCCCCGATCATGCTGGCTGGAAAGAGAATGCTCGCGATCGGAACGCCGCTGCCGAGGCTCTTCTTGGAGCCGCAGAACACGATGGCGACCTCGTCCCGGGTTGAAAATCCGAGCAGCCGGCTCACCGTCGTCGTGATGAAGAGAACTGCAGCAAGCAGGACGCAGCTGAGGACAACGAGGAGGATCATGTCCTTCGGCTCCAGCTGATGCCACAGGCCTTCGATGGCGGCTTCGCCGAAAGCGTAGTAGACGATCAGAAGGATCGCGCCGCGATCCACGATTCCTGTGAGCGTCCGGCGTTTCTCCACCCATTGTCCGATCCATGGGCGCATGAGGTGCCCCAGGAGAAAAGGGACGAGGATCTGGAGCACGATCTCCCCAATCGCCTCGAATGACACCCCTCCCTGCGTCTGGATGAAGAACCCCATGAGGAGGGGCGTGAGAAAGACGCCCAGGACATTCGAGGCTGATGCGCTGCACACGGCCGCCGCGACGTTCCCGCCTGCGATGGATGTGAAGGTGATCGAAGATTGAATCGTGGATGGGAGAAGGCAGAGATAGAGTATGCCGAGTGCTATGCCCGGCGCGAGATACGACTGCAGATAGATCTTCGTGAGCAACCCGAGGATCGGGAACAGGATGAAGGTCGCGGCAAACACCATAAGGTGCAGACGCCAGTGGATTGCCCCTTGGATGATGGCCTTTCTTGAAAGCCGAGCTCCTTGAAGGAAGAACAGGAGCGCGATCGAACCGACGATCACCACCTTGAGGATGGGCGCTGCGGCACCTGTGGCAGGCAAGACCGTCGCCAGGATCGCCGTCGCCACAAGGGCGATGGTGAAGCGGTCAGGACGCAAGAGGGAGAGAAAGGCCATCGATCACGTGCTCCGCGTGCGGCTCTTTAGGACCGATGCCCGAAGAAGCGCGCATCCTGATCTCGGCGCAGGTCCATCAGTGCCGAAGTCGCCGGCAGCTCGAGATCGCTCATTCGGATTTCCTGCCCCTTGGAGACCGGAGCCGCAAGCCGGCAATCGGCCGCAAGATAGAAGGGAGCGGGCGCTGTCGCTGTGAGAGGTCCGGCAGGCCGGAGCTCGGCAGTCACCCCCGAAATGGTATGATGATGTCCTCCCATGGAGAGAACCGTGCCGGCCGGAAGGTCCCCGGTCGCCACGGCGATCAGGTCGTAGCGCGGCAGGTAGTCGGAGCCATAACCTGATGTCCCGTGGATTGCCACGTCAAGAATGCTAGTGGCGGCCTCGAGCCCGAGCAGATGGCGCGGCAGGTAGACCATGGCATTCGCACTCGTTCGGCTGACGATATGCCCCTTCTGGGCCAGCATGTCCCAGCTCTTCGGATCGTCGCAGCGAATGATCACGAAGACGCCGCCGGCGAAGCTGATCTCATCGGGCTTGCGCAGACAGTGGAACACGTCGAGGCGACGGTCGCCCGAGAGGATGCCCCCATCGTCCCGCTGGGAGAAGATGGTCGGGACCTCGTTGATCCGCGCCAGTGGCGCATGGAGATCGAAACGATCGGGCTGCAGTCCGGTGGCGTTGGCGACGACCATGAGTTCGCAAAGATCCGGCACGGCACGCTGCGGAAAGCCGGCAATGGCCCTGTCTCTGGCGGCCAGAATCTCGCCCACGTCCCGCTCGCCAAGAGACCAATGGCCTTCCAGATCCGCGGTCTCCGCAGAGCGATCGCTGCTGGTCAGGCGGCGGGACGAGGGATCGAAGACGAAGTCGTATTCGCTGGATTTGCCGGCCGCGATGACGTGGAAGCCCATGACTTCGGCCCAAGTGGCGAGGCCGATGAGCAGGCTCGGTTGATCGCCGTCGACCGTCGTGACGATGCGGCCACGTTCGGCGGCAAGAGCCTTGAGGCCGGGCCCGACGACGCTGTCGAGTTCCTTCGTGACGAGCGCGAGATGCTTCTCGGCTTCAACCGTGAGCAGGGCGTGGCGGGCGGCCGCTTGCGGCTGGCCGGTGGCTTCGACGACGACATCGAAGGGCAGCTCCGATACGAGTGCGAGGTCCTTCGTGGCGATGTAATCGCCGCGCTCCCACGCGGTTCTGGCATCGCGGGCCGACTCGCACACCTGGATTTTCCGAGGGTCGACGCCCGCTGCCTTCAGCCCCGATGCGGCGCCCTCGGCGGTGAGATCGACAGTAATCCGGGCATTCATCAAGGGGACGCGTTGTGCTTGGGCGAGAAAGCTCTGACCGAAGCCGCCGGTGCCGACGACGCAGGTCTCCACGGGTCGGCCGGCCTTCGCATAGTAATCGTGATAGTTCATCGCGCATCTCCCCATCCGGCGGGCGATCGCCACCGGCTTGTTGTGCTGCTGTGTGTAGGTGGCTTGGGCCGTAGCCCTATCGAAGCATGGTCCAGGCTTTCAGGAAGAAGTCCGGAGTTCCGAAATTGCCTGACTTGAGGGCAAGGGCGAGATCAATCCCTGCCAGCGAGCGCGTCCACGGGACACCGGGGTCGATCTCGGGCCCGATTGCGAGCGCATCGATGTCGAGGGCATTCACGACGGCCCCGGAGGTCTCGCCGCCGGCGACGATGAGGCGGGCGAAGCCCAAGCCGGGAAGCGCTTTCGCAATATCTGCAAGGGTCTTCTCGACAATCTCCCCCGCGTTCATCCGTCCGAGCCTGCCTTGAACCGCCTGAACCTCCGCAGGGGTTGCCGTGGAGTAGATCAGGACCGGACCGCTCGCAGGCTGCGTCTTTAGCCACTCGAGAGCCGTCTGGGCCGTCACGGCTCCCGAGGCGAGGTCCAGGGCATCGAGCCGGAGAGCGGGCATTCCCGCCTCGGTGGCGGCCTTGACCTGACCTCTCGTTGCACTTGAACACGATCCGGCCAGGATGATGCTGCGCCCGGCAGGCGCATCGAAGTCCGTCGATGGGGAGGTGGTGGTCGAAGGCTCGCCCTGCCGATAGGCCGCAGGCAATCCCATGGCGACCCCTGAGCCACCGGTCATGAGAGGGAAGTTTGCGGCCGCGAGGCCGATTGCGCGAAGATGTGCGTCGTTCAGGGCATCGACGATCACGATGTGATGCCCGGCTGCCATTTCACGGTCGAAAGCGGAGCGGATGGCCTCCGGCCCCGCTTCCACATCCTCGAAGGAAACGAGCCCGACCGAGCGCGTCGTCTGCCGTTGCAGCACCCGCACGAGGTTGGAATCGCGCATGGGCGTCAGCGGATGGTCCTTCATGCTGCTTTCGTGCAGCGGGACGCCGTTCACGAACAGGTGGCCCTTATAGACCGTGCGCCCATTCGCCGGAAAGGCCGGGCAGGCGAGGGTGAAGGCGCTGCCCGTGAAGGTCAGAAGGGCATCCGTGACCGGCCCGATGTTCCCCTCGTCGGTGGAATCGAAGGTGGAGCAGTACTTGAAGAACAGGTGCTGCGCCCCGGCCTTCTTCAGGGCTTCAGCCGCGGTCAGCGATTGATCGATGGCATCTCGGGCCGGAATGGTCCTGGATTTCAGGGCGACGACTACGGCATCCGCGCCCGACAGGTCGAGATCCGCGCGCGGCGCGCCGATCGTCTGGACGGTCCGAAGCCCTTCGCGAGCCAGCATGAGAGCAAGGTCGGTTGCCCCGGTCAAATCGTCGGCGATGCATCCGAGCTTCATGCTGACGCTCCACTGGCATTCGAGGATCGCTCTTCGGACCAGGCCGCAAGCCAGCCGAGGCCGTCCTCCGTGCGGCCGCGAGGCTTGTACTCGGCGCCGATCCAGCCGCCATACCCCAGGCTGTCGAGAGATTGGCAGATATAGCGGTAGTCGATCTCGCCTTCATCCGGTTCGGCACGGCTCGGGACGGCGGCGATCTGCACATGGCCGATCAGATCGAAATGATCCTTGAGACGCCGCGTGAGATCTCCCTGCATGATCTGGGTATGATAGCAGTCGAACATGATCTTCACGTTCCGGCGGCCGACTTGGTCGATGATCGATGCGGCCTGCTCGATCGTGTGGAGGAAATATCCCGGCTTGTCCCTGTGGTTGATCGGTTCCACAAGGACTGTCATGCCGGCCTGAGCGGCCGTGTCGGCGGCAAGCCTCAGGTTCGCCACGAAGGTGCGCTCGGCGGCTGAAGCGGCATCCGGAGAAACCAGCCCGGACATGCAGTGAACGGCCGTTGCGCCGATGGCATGTCCGTAGGAGACGGCCTGGCCGATGGCCTGCTCGAACTCGCCCTCGCGTCCCGGAAGGGCTGCGAGACCGAAATCGCCGGCAGCCGCGTTCCCGACCGGCGTGTTCAGTCCAAGCATGGTGACCTGGCTGCGGCTTAGGGCGCTGCGCATCTCGGCCGCGGGAACCTGGTAGGGCCAGTGCATTTCGACGGCTCTGAAGCCTGCTGCGGCCGCAGCCTCGATCCGTTCGATTTCAGAGAGCTCGGTGAACAAAAAGCCGAGATTGGCCGAGAAACGGGGCATCGGTTCATCCGCATTCGTGTGAAGGGTGATGAGACGTGGAGCAGCATTCTTGAGAGCTGTCAGGCGCCTCTTCCGCAATCGCCTCGTCCAGATTGAAATGGGTCACGAGATCCCGAACCTGTGCCCGGGTCAGCAGGCGCGGGTTGAGCCCGTGGAGGAGAAGGCGCAGCTTCGCAGTCTCTTCCAGTTCCTCAGTCGCATAGACTGCAGCTTCCAGATCCTTGCCAGCCACCACAGGGCCGTGATTGGCCAGAAGAACGGCGCTGTATCGCCCTGTAAGCCCACGGATCGCGTCCACAACGGCGGGATCTCCCGGCCGGTAATACGGAACGAGAGCCGTGCGTCCGACCCGCATGACGTA
>DASZBB010000239.1:0-5588 GCA_035944695.1 Microvirga sp.
ACCGGTCCCGACCACCCACCCGGGCATCCTGGGCCTCCTGTCGGGGCAGGGTGCGAGCCCGCCGCACAGGACCGTGCCTGCTCCCACGCTGCGACGCCTCGAGCGCGCCCCTCACAGGAGCAGATCTGACACAAGGCTCTAACTCAGGTGCAACACAGTGTCAAGAACAAAGTGAGAACATAACGTTCGGCTGCAGCATCGCCCTGATCCCACCCTCTCACGTCATCACCGGCCTCGTGCCGGTGATCCCGATGCTGTGAAGCGCTGAGCCCTCAAATCGGGAGGGCCGCGACCGATCCCCGGACCACGTCCGGGCACGGCCGTGATGGGGACAGAGCCACTCCAGGCCGGAAAGCGCATCGCTTCACAGATGGCCGGCACAAGCCCAACCATGACCGCGAGGGCATGATGGAGGACGGGTTCTTCTCGGCCATGGCCGAGGACGTGTTCGGAACGAAAAGAGCGCCCTGAAGGGCGCTCCGCTGACTCGTGTTCGATTTAGACGTTCGTGGTGCCGTTGCCCCGGCGCCTGGCCATGTAGGCGTCGAACTCCTCGCGGTCCTTGGCCCGCTTCAGCTCCTCGACGAAGTTGCGGAACTCGCGGGCTTCCTCGTCGAGCTTGCGGCGCTCCTCTTCCAGGCGCTCGAGTTCGCTGCGGCGGTACTCGTCGAAGGCCGCATTGCCCGTGCTGGCGAAGCCGCCGAAGCCGGCGGGGCCGCGCGCGGAAAAGAGGTCGTCCCGGGCACGCCCGAAGGTGTCGCGGAAGAAGGACTTGGCCTCGTCGTATTTCGGATATCCACACATTTTCCACACCAGATAGGCCAGCGCGAGCGGCCAGACGAAGATGAAGCCCAGAATGATGCCGACGATCTCCAGACCGCGTCCGGGCTTGCGCCCGCAGCGGCGATGGGTGCCGTCGCCCCAGGGGCCCGCATGCGGGCCCGCATTCCAAGCGGTGGAGGCAGAGTCAGACATTGAAGGTCCCTATGTTAATGCTAACAACATTAACATGCGGATCGATTTTGGCGCTTTCAAGGGAGGCTACGCCGATTATTTTGCGGAGGTGCCGGGGCGGCCCTTCAGGGCGCCGTGGACGAGGGCGAGCACGCCGGCCCGCAGCAGCTCGTACTTGTCGGGCAGGCCGGACCCCTTCGGCAGCTGGCCCGCCGCGTCCAAGGTCGCGATGCCGTGGGAGAGGGCCCAGACCTCGATGGCGATGAAGCGGACGTCGACGCTCTGGAAGCCCTCCGGGAACGTTTCGGACAGGGCCTGGACCAGGAAATCGAACGCGTTGCCGACCGGCTTGCCGCCGCTCTGAATGCTTTTGGCCCAGAATGGGCCGCAGGAGGCCTCGCCCTCGGCGGGCTTGGCGGAGAACATGGCCGTGTAGAACCCAGGCTCCTGCTCGGCGAAGGCGAGATAGGCCTCGCCCATGCGGGTGAAGCGCTCCAGCGCCGTGCCGTCGCTCTGCAGGGCGCGTCCGAGGCGCTTCGCCAATTCGTCATAGCCGCGGAAGGCTACCTCGGCCACCAGCGCGTCCCGGCCCCGAAAATGGCGGTAGAGCGCCGCCGGCGTGACGCCGACCAGCTTGGCGGCATCCGCCAGCGTGAACCCGCCGATCCCCCGCTCGGCAATGAAGCGCTGCGCCGCCTCGATCAGCGCCTCCTTCAGGTTGCCGTGGTGATAGCCCTGCCGGTCGAACGGGCCGCGCCAATGCCGCATGCTGGATTCCTACTCTTCTGCCTGCCGATCTTAGGGCTCCGCAGCGGCGGAGGCCAGAACGGGAGGCGCTATAGGAGTGAACAACCTTGTGAGCCAAGAGGTCCGTAAGAGTTCGGGATAGGGCGCCCCTTCCGCTGAGGGAACGAGAGCGCGGTAACGCGACAACGCCACCCGTGACGTTCCATGGAAGAACTGCCATATACGCCGGATGATCGATCATCCGACGCGCGATGTGGGCTTTGGCGTCTATGTCCATTGGCCCTTCTGCGCCTCCAAGTGCCCCTATTGCGACTTCAACAGCCATGTCCGCCACCAGCCGGTGGACCAGGAGCGGTTCCTGGCGGCGTTCCGGCGCGAAATCGCCCACACGGCGGCGCGCATTCCGGGGCGGACGGTCACCAGCGTCTTCTTCGGCGGCGGCACGCCCTCGCTCATGCGGCCCGAGACCGTAGGGGCGATCCTCGATGCCATCGGCGGAGCCTGGGCCGTCGACCCGCGGGCCGAGGTCACGCTCGAGGCCAATCCCACCAGCGTCGAGGCGGAGCGCTTCCGCGGCTACCGCGCTGCGGGCATCAACCGGGTGTCCCTCGGTGTCCAGGCGCTCAACGATCCCGATCTCAAGCGCCTCGGGCGCATGCATTCGGTCGAGGAGGCCCTCGGCGCGGTCAGGATCGCGGCCTCCATCTTCGAGCGCTATTCCTTCGACCTGATCTATGCGCGCCCGGGCCAGACGCCGGAAGCCTGGGGCGCGGAACTGGAGCAGGCGATCTCCCACGCGGTCGAGCATCTCTCGCTCTACCAGCTCACCATCGAGCCCGGCACCTGGTTCCAGCGCCTCTACGATGCGGGCAAGATCACGGTGCCCGACGAGGAGACGGGCCGAGCGCTCTACGACATCACGCAGGAGGTCTGCGCGAAGCACGGGCTCCCCGCCTACGAGATCTCGAACCACGCCAGACCCGGGGCGGAATCCCGACACAACCTGCTCTACTGGCGGTATGGCGAATATGCGGGCATCGGCCCCGGCGCCCACGGGCGTCTCGTCACCGGCAACGCACGGCTGGCCACCTCGACCGAGAAGCACCCGGAGACGTGGCTGGAACGGGTGGAGCGCGAGGGCCACGGCGTCGTCGACGAGGAGGTGCTGACCTCCGAGGCCGAAGGCGACGAGTTCCTGCTCATGGGGTTGCGCCTAAAGGAAGGCGTCGATCCGCGCCGCTTCGAGGCGTTCACGGGCAGGACGCTCAACCAGAGGCGTCTGCGAATCCTCGAAGAGGAGGGGCTGGTCCGCCACGACGGCTCGCGCCTCGCCGTGACGCCCAAGGGCTTTCCGGTGCTCAATGCGGTGATTGCGGAACTGGCGGCTTAAGCCGAGCGTCATGCTCTGGACGGCTCGTCGAGGCAGCCGTTCAGGAGCGAGCCTATGCCGTCATCGGAGAGCTTCGTCGTCTTTCTTGCCGCAGCCCTGCTCATCGCGATCATGCCGGGTCCGGGGCTGTTCTACGTGACTGCCCGGACCCTGGCCGGCGGGCGCGCGGAAGGGATTGCGTCCTGCTGCGGAACCGCCCTTGGCGGCTTGGTCCATGTACTGGCAGGCGCATTCGGGGTCTCGGCCCTGGTGATGGCCAGCGCCGAGGCGTTCACGGTGCTGAAGCTTGTCGGCGCGGCCTATCTGGTCTGGCTCGGCTTCAGGACGATTCGGGAAGCGAAGGTCGAGGCGCTTGCGGGCGGCCCGGCATCGGGACCCTGGCGGGCCTTCCGCGACGGCGTTCTGGTCGAGGCCCTGAACCCGAAGACCGCTGCCTTCTTCCTGGCCCTCATCCCGCAATTCGTCAGCCTGGATCGGGGAAGCGTCGCGCTTCAGTTCGTGGCCCTCGGACTGGTTTCCATCGCCCTGAACACGCTCTCGGCCGTACTTGCCACCTTCCTGGCCTCCCGGGTCCGGGACGGCCTCGCGCGCAGGCCTCACGTCATCCGACGGGTTCGTCAGGCTTCGGGCATGGTCATGTGCGGTCTCGGCGCCCTGCTTGCGGTGGCGCGTCGACCGGCCTGACCTAACCCTTCACCTTGCTCTCGATCACGTCCCAGACCCTCACGGCGAGATCGGGCCCGCCGAGGCGCTTGATGGCGCGGATGCCCGTGGGGGCCGTCACGTTGATCTCGGTGAGGTTGCCGTCGATCACGTCGATGCCCACGAGGATGAGGCCCATGCGCTTGAGGTCCGGGCCGATGGTCTCGCAGATCTCGCGCTCGCGCGGCGTCAGGTCCGTGGGCTTCGCGGCGCCGCCGCGCACCATGTTGGAGCGGATGTCGTTGGCGGCCGGCACCCGGTTGATGGCGCCTGCCGCCTCGCCGTCGATGAGAATGATGCGCTTGTCGCCTTCCGTGATCTTGGGCAGGAAGCGCTGGATCACCCAGGGCTCGCGGAACAGGTTGGAGAACAGGTCGTAGAGCGAGCCGAAATTCGGATCCTCCCGGCCGACCTTGAACACGCTCGCGCCGCCGTGGCCGTAGAGCGGCTTCATCACCACGTCGCCGTGCTCGCGCCGGAACTCCTCGATTTCCTGCTTGTCGCGGGAGATCAGCGTCGGCGGCATCAGGTGCGGGAAATGGGTGACGAAGATCTTCTCCGGTGCGTTGCGCACATGGGTCGGATCGTTGACCACCAGGGTCTTCGGGTGGATGCGCTCGAGGAAATGGGTTGCCGTGATGTAGGCCAGATCGAAGGGCGGGTCCTGGCGCATGAGCACCGCATCGACGGTCGACAGATCGACCCGCTCGGGCGCCCCCAGGGTGAAATGATCGCCTTCCACGTCCCGCGCTTCGATGGTCTCGGCCATGGCGATCACCGCGCCGTCGCGCAGGGAGAGACGGTCGGGGGTATAGTGCAGGACCTGATGACCGCGCCGCTGGGCTTCGAGCAGCAGGGCAAAGCCCGTATCGCCAGCGATCTTGATGCTGCGGATGTGATCCATCTGGAACGCAACGGTGAGGGTCATGCGTCAAGCCTCCTTGGCAAGACTCCTTGGGGAAGCAGGGTTATTGGCCTTAAAAACCCGGATGGCAACTCTTCATCGCCGGCGCCGTGAACGAAAACCGGGGAGCCGGGTTATCCAACGGCCCCGCTTGGGATTTCCCTCTTGCGGATCCCCTCAAGCTTTTCCATGTAGTCGAGTATGCCCCGCCGCGCCCTTCTGATCGTCAATGCCAAGAGCCGCAGCGGCGCCGCCCAGTGCGACATCGCCATCGAGCGCCTGAGGGATCATGGCATCGAGCCCGTTCATCTGGAATGCGGCCGCCGGGAGGATCTGTCGCCGCTCATCGTCAAGAATGCCAAGGATGTGGATTGCGCCATCGTCGGCGGCGGCGACGGCACCATCAATGCGGCGGCCTTCGGCGTCATCGAGGCCGGGCTGCCCTTGGGCATCCTGCCGATGGGAACGGCGAACGATCTCGCACGCACCCTCGGCGTCCCGTTCGATCTCGACGGGGCTGCCGATGTCATTGCGGCCGGGACGACGCGCAGGATCGATCTCGGAATCGTCAACGGCGAGCCCTTCTTCAACGTGGCGAGCCTCGGACTCTCGGCGGAACTGGCGCAGAAGCTGACGCGCGACATCAAGCGCCGCTGGGGTCGACTCGGCTACGCGCTGGTCGCGCTGAACGTGCTCGCGCACGCAAAGCCCTTCCGCGCCACCATCATCAGCGAGAATGAATCCGTGCACGTGAGGACCCTGCAGATCGCCGTCGGCAACGGGCGTTTCTATGGCGGCGGGAACGCGGTGGAAAAGGATGCGGCCATCGACGACCAGCATCTCGATCTCTACAGCCTGGAGCTGGAGCGCGCCTGGAAGCTCGCCCTCATG
>DASZBB010000240.1:0-16136 GCA_035944695.1 Microvirga sp.
GCCTGGTGGCCCACGTCCCAGATCAGCCGGTCGCGGGGGGTGTCGAACACGTAATGGAGCGCCACCGTTAGCTCGACCACGCCGAGGCCCGCCCCGAGATGTCCGCCGGTGACGGACACCGCGCTGATCGTCTCAGTCCGCAGCTCGTCCGCCACCTGCCGGAGCCGGTTTTCGGGCAATTGACGCAGATCGTCCGGGGTCTTGATAGTGTCGAGGAGAGGTGTGGACAACGTTATACTCGCCAAGCTTCAGCCGAAGGCCATCTCCAGGAAATAAGGTCGGGGACGGCCTGGGTCAAACAAGAACCCCGTGGCTGTCCTGGCCAGCTTGACTATTCCGCGACGTCCAGCGGAGCCGTGCCGGAAGCGGCTCCGTCGGGCCCGATGGTGATCTTCTCGATGCGGGCCTCGGCCTTCTTGAGGAGCTGCTCGCAATGCTTCTTCAGGGCCTCGCCGCGCTCATAGATCGCAATCGAATCCTCCAGGGGCACATCGCCGCGCTCGAGGCGGCGGACGATGTCCTCCAGCTCGGCCAAGGCCTTTTCGAAGGGGAGGGTCTTGATGGAGGCGGTGTCGGTCATGGGTTATCCGTGTCTGTCCTTGCGCATCTCACGATGGAATTGCGGCATCGCTTGGTCGGCGCGCGAGGAGTCTCTGATAGACGAGACCGATGCCGATGAGAACAAGGCCGAGCCCGATAAATGACAATGCCCGCAGGACGCCCTCCAGATTGGCGAGGTCGACGATGAAGACCTTGAGGACCGCCAGCACCAGATAGACCGCCGAGACGAGCCGGGCGACGCGGCTGTTGAACACGAAGCCGAGGCCGAGCAGGAGAATGCCGATGAGGAGCAGGGCCAGCGAATAGCTCCATTGCTCGCCCTGGCTGAATCCCTGCCAGAGCGCCAGCTGCGGGCCGGCGGCGATCCGCCGAATCGCCAGGCTGACATAGGCCGTGAACAGGAGCAGGCTCAGGACGGCCGAGGACAGGCTGTAGAAACGCGGCCGGGCGCGCCGTTCGAGGAGGGCCAGTCCGGCGGCGAGGATCGCCGGCAGCAGATAAGCCGGGACCAGGGCATTGAAGAGCGGCCCGCCGAGGATCTCCTCTTCGGTCAGCAGAGGATTGGCGACGAGAAGGAGCCCGCCCGCGCAGAGGACGAGGGAGAGGATTTTGAAGATCAGCGAGCCCCAGCGATAGACCGGGTCGGACTGCCTGATGTCCAGGCGCGTGAGGACGATCGCGAAGACGAGGCTTTCTGTCGCAACCAGCCCGATCTCCAGAAGATCGGTGGTCGCTGCCAGCGGATCCCCGGCCCGGAGCGCGTGTCGGATCTCGAAGAAGACCAGGAAGGCCGCGAAGGCGATGCCGAGGCTCTCGGTCAGCCGCACGGTCCAGTCGCGGCCCGTGCGCTGGAGCAGGCGGCTTGCGGCCAGGAAGGCAAGGGCCGGAACGCCGTAGCCCCAGAGGAGCCAGTTGACCAGGACCGGACCGGGATTGCCCCCTACGATGGTCGGATCCCAGATCAGCCTCCCTAAGATGATCATCCCGATGGCACCGACCGCATAGCGCAGGGCCGGAATGGCGATCCTGTCCGCCACCCAGGCCGTGCCCAGAGCCGTCAGGGCAAAGGCGACGGTGAGCATGCCCTTGTCGAGCGCGAAGGTCAGGCCGAGGGCCAAGGCCGCGAGAGCCGCCGAGGCGGCCGCGCCGAGGGTCAGGCGGCTCGGGCCCTCCTGTCCGGAGGCTTGACGGCTCAGCCAGCCGGCAGCGGCGATGAAGGCCAGGGCCAGCCCGCCTGCGACGAGGGCGAAGGACAGGCTGCGCTCCAACTCCGCCACCCGCCAATAGGCGGCGATCAGCGCGAGAAGCGGGCCGACCGCGGCCGTGCCCGCGTACCAGGCCGTCGCAGGCAGGCTCAGATGAGGGGAGCGTACGGTCCGGAGCAGGCAGGCGCCGGCAGTGAGCGCCGGCAGCAGAAGAGCGAGGCCGAGATAGGTCCCGATTGCATGGGGCCTTACGGCGAAAGCATCGCCGCTCTGATAGAAGAGGCTTTCCGGAGTGCCGCCGATCTCGGTGGCAATGGGCCAGACGAGCAGGGCGCCGGCGACGGCGAGGGCTGCCCAGGCGGCCGCCGGGGCGGCCGGCGGGAAGCGGACACCCGACGCGAGCAGGACGAGCGCCATTGCGGCGACGAAGACCGGGCGGCCGTCCCCGGCGATGGCCGATCCGGAAATGGCGATTCCGGCCAGGGCAAAGGCGAGAAGGACGCCGCTGGCGGGCCGGTCGATCCGGGCCCCTGCCTCCGGCACATGGCGGTAGGGAACGGCGACGAGGAAGAATGCGGCAAGCCCGGCCTGGACAACGAGATGCACCATGGCCGGCAGGGCGTCCGTGTCGTCCATAATGAAGATGACGAACGTCCAGGCCAGCACCCCGATAGGTGCGGCAAGGGCCAGCCAGCGCCAGAGGCGCAAGCGGGCGACCCCATAGGCCGGCAACACTACGAAGGCGAGATAGATCACCAGCGCCCAGAGCTGCGGCTTGTCGGAGGACACGAGAAGAGGGCTTCCCATCGCGCCGAGCAGCCCGAGGGCCGCGAGGGTCGGACCGTGAAGCGTCGAGGCGACCATGGCGAGAACTGCGACGAGCCCGAGCAGCACGAAGGTCGTGCCGGGGCCGATCAGGCCATAGAGCGCATAGGCCGCATAGGCGGAGGCGAAGGCCGTGCAGGTGCCCGCCGCCGTGAGAATCGCTGGCACGTTGGCGCTGGGAATGCCGGGCAGGTCGAAGCTGCGCTCACGGCGGCGCATCCACTCGCCGGCGCCGATGAGAACGAGCGCAAAGAGAAGACCGAGCGTGATGCGGGCCCCGGGGCTGAGCAGGTTCTGCTCGATCGAATAGCGCACGAGAAAGATGCCCCCGAGCGCGAGGGCGACGCCCCCGACCCAGACGGCCCAACGGGCGCCGAGCTTCTCCTCGAAGTCCCGCGTCTTTGCGGCGGGCTGCGGCGCCGCCGCGGCCGGAATGGCAGGAACGGGTGCGGTCGCGGGAGTGGGCTCGGGCGGCGGTGCGGGGGCCGGTTCCGGTTCGGCCGGCTGCTCGACGGGTGCCTCCGGGAGCGGGGCACGATCCGCCGACGGCGCCGGACTGCCCGCCTGGGTCCTGATCAGGCGCAACTCGCCTTCGAGCGCTGCGATATGCTGTTGGAGGATGGCGAGCTTGCTGCGTGCGGAAAGGCCGAGAACCAGTCCTGCGATGGCGCAGACGGGAATGCTGAGGACCAGCAGAGCAAGCAGGACCATGTCCAAGGGGTGGCCTCCGATCGTGCGTCAGCGTGGCCGTCCCGGGCGGAATCGGCTATCGGCAGCTAAGCTGTAACATAAAGGGTGTGCCCTCCATAGCCTCGGCGCCCCGGCCGATTCGGCGGACGGCGTCGACCATCCGGCCCCGGCGGCCGAGGAGATCGTCCGCCAGCGCGATGAAGCGCGCGTTCGGGGTGGCACTGGGGGACGCCTCCCGGAGAGCCTGGGCGATTTCAGTTTCGTCCCGCTCCGGCGCGAGGGCGCAGGCCGCAATATAGGCCGCCGCGGTGGAGCGGCTGATCCCGGCCCAGCAATGGAGGACCAGGGGGCTTTCCCGGCTCCAGGCTTGGACGAAAGCGAGAAGCTTCTCGATGTGCTCCGCGGCCGGCTGGACATAGCCCTCCAGGGGCTCCACGATGTCGCTGACGCCGATGAAGAGGTGGCGCTCGGGGGAGATCGTATCCGGTCGCTGAACCTCAGCGCCGGCTCCCATGAGGCTCACCACATGGCTGGCGCGGGTCACGGCGACGGTGTCGTCCAGGCGGGAGAGGGGGCAGACGTGCAGGGTCGGCATGGGGTGCTCTCAGGAGTGGCGGGCAGCCTTACACGATTCGCGCCGCCTTATGAGGACGCGGTCATGGCTCCCGTCACCTTCTCCCTGTACCGGTCCTCGGCCTGCGCCACCGGCCACGGCTCGAGGAGGGCCAGCACGGCTCGGGGCAGGGGCTCGGGGCGGCCGAAAAACTTGATCGCCTCCTCGCGGGAAAAACCCGCGAGATGGGTCGCTTCCAGGAACGCCGCCTGGCGGTCCGCTTGCTTGATGAAGCGCTTGAGCGCCGCAGCCGGCTGGGCAGGCAGGCCGAAATGCAGATGGATCGCTCCGAGCAGGCCCGCCTCGATGGCCTTGTAGGCATCGCCGATCACGGCCTTGAAGGGCGAGATGATGTCGCCGATCACGTATTCCGGCGCATCGTGCAGCAGCACCGCGAGGCGCCACTCGCGCGGCATCTCCGGGTTCGTGTGGCTCGCGATCGCCTCCACGAGCAGGCTGTGCTGCGCCACGGAGAAGATGTGCCCGCCGACCGTCTGCCCGTTCCAGCGGGCGACCCGAGCAAGCCCGTGAGCGATGTCGTCGAGCTCGACGTCGAGCGGCGAGGGATCGAGCAGGTTGAGGCGGCGGCCGGAGAGCATCCGCTGCCAGACGCGGGGTTCCTTCGCCATCAGAGCCTCTCGGCGAGGGCTGCGCATTCCGCGTGGCGATAGCAGCCGGTCAGGTGGTCGTTCGTCATGCCCACCGCCTGCATGAAGGCATAGACGATGGTGGGACCGACGAAGTTGAAGCCTTCGGCTTTGAGCGCCTTCGAGATCTTCCGGGAGACCTCCGTCTCGGTGGGTACGTCCTTGCGGGTCTTCGCATTGGTTTGGACCGGGCGCCCGTCGACGAAATCCCACAGGAAGCGCGAGAAGCCGCCACGCTCCTGGATCACGAGCCAGGCGCGGGCCCCGGCAATCATCGCCTCGATCTTCGCGCGGTTGCGCACGATGCCGGTGTCGAGCATCAGCGCCTCGACCTGCGCCTGGTCGAAACGGGCGATCACCGCCGGGTCGAACCCGGCAAAGGCGCGGCGGAAGTTCTCGCGCTTGCGCAGGATCGTGATCCAGGACAGCCCCGCCTGAAAGCCGTCGAGAATCAGCTTCTCGAACAGGGCACGGTCGTCGAATTCCGGCACGCCCCATTCGGTGTCGTGATATGCCACATAGAAGGGGTCGGTGCCGGGCCACCAGCAGCGGGCCTTGTGGTCGGGATGCAGGATCAGTCCGTCGGTCATGGGACGTGTGTAGCGGGCCTCCCGGCAAACGGGAAGACGGGCAGCCGGCCAATCCGCTCAGGAGGACGACAGCGGCTTGCGGTAATAGACGACCCGCTCCGTTTCCTCGAAGCCGAGGGCCCGATGCATCTCCTGCGAGCCGGTGTTCTCGAGAAGAACGTCCGATGCGAATTCACAGCATCCGAGACGCCTCGCCCAAGCCTCGACGGCGCGGCACAGCAGGCGGGCGAGCCCCCGGTTGCGGTACTCGGGCTCCACGTAAATTCCTTCGAGGAAGGCCACCGGGGACGTGCTGCAGCCGTTCACGTAGTCATAGCGCAGGGCGACCTCGGCGAAGCCGGCAGCCGTGCCGTCGGGCAGGCGCACGAGGAAGGCGGCGGCCTTCCTTTGTTCCCAGAGCATGGCCTGCGCTTCGGAGAGGTGGTCCTGCACCGGAGCCTCCGGCCAGAGGGCGTGACGCAGGACGGCCCATTCCTCCAGGGACTGGAGGCTGCAGGGCTCGATCCTGGGGCAGCTTCCGTCATTCACGAGGCAGGGCTCCGCGCGCATCGACCAGCTCCGCCATTCGGTGCGAGGCATCGTCCCGGGACAGCCGCAGGCCCGCAGAGACGCCGAGGCGATCGGCCTCGGGGCGGTTCTGGCTCACCTTCCACTTGCCCTCGATTCGGGTGATCTCGATTTCCACGCCGACGATGCCCTTGAGCTGCGCGGCCACGAAGGAGGTCGGCGCATCGCCCACGGCCCAGGGCTCCGCCCGTGGGGCCTCCTGCAGATCCGTCATGGCGGTGATCTGCTGCCGCAGCCAGTCCGGATCGTCTCTGACCTTCAGGAGCCCGCGGGCCTGGACGATGGCGTAGTTCCAGGTCGGCACCACCTTGCCGTGCTCGCGCTTGGCCGCATACCAGGACGGGGTGATGTAGGTCTCGGGCCCTTGGAAGACCACGAGGGCCTCCTGCTCCGGGTCGACGTTCCGCCACTGCGCATTGGCGCGGGAGAGATGGGCCTTGAGGGTTCCGAGCGCCGAGGCCGAGGCGTCCAGCACGAACGGAATGGGATTGGCCTCGAGCCCTGCGCTGCCGAACGTCAGCAGCAGGCCGAGCGGATGGGCCCCGATGAGAGCGTGTTGGACCGCGAGATCGTCCTCGCGGAAGTGCGGCGGCTGGTACATGGCATTCCCGATCGAGCAGACCTGCGATGCTACCGATTCACGAGGGCTCGGACCAATCAAAAATCCCGATGCTCTCCATCACGCCCGGCGATGAACGTCAGGGCCCCGTACGGAGGCCGCGGAGCTTGTCGGCCAGTTCCGTCCAGCGGTAGGGCTTGCTGATGAAAGAGACGCCCGCACCCAGTCCGTCGGATGGCAGGGCCGACATGGGATAGCCCGAGGCGAGCAGGATCTTGAGAGCGGGGCGCATCTCGCGAGCTTTCTTCGACAGCTCGACCCCGTTCATGCCGTTGGGCATGATCACGTCGCTGAACAGGACATCGATCGACGGATTGCCGTCGAGGACCTTGAGCGCCTCGTTGGCATCGGTCGCCGTCACGACGTCGTAGCCGAGACTGTCGAAGATATCGCTCGCAACTTCCAGAACGGCCGGCTCATCCTCGACGATCAGCACGGTTCCCGCGCTGTCCCGGGCCGGACGTTCCGTGTCGCTTTCCTCTTCAGGCACGTCGTCTCCGCTCTCCTGCGCCGGCAGCAGCATGGTGACCCTGGTACCCTGGCCAGGCGTGCTGTCGACCTTGATGTGCCCGCCCGACTGGGTCACGAAACCATAGACCTGACTCAGGCCCAAGCCCGTTCCCTTGCCGATTTCCTTGGTGGTGAAGAAGGGCTCGAACACGCGGTTGACGATGTCCGGCGTCATGCCGGTACCGGTGTCCTGCACGGCAATCGAGACGTACTGGCCCGGCTGCAGGGACGATAAGGCGGCGTCCTCCTCATTGAGCGCGACGTTTCCCGTGATGATCTTGAGAGAGCCGCCGTCCGGCATCGCATCGCGCGCGTTGACGACGAGGTTGAGAAGAGCCGATTCGAATTGCGGCGCATCGACCGAGATCCACCGGATCCGCGGCGCCAGCGAAAGCTGCAGCCTGATCAATTCACCGCAGGCCCGGCGCAGAACCGCTTCGAATCCCTCGATGAGCGTGTTCGGATTGTGCGCATTGGGCTGCAGGGGCTGACGGCGCGAGAAGGCGAGGAGTTGCTGCGTGAGTTTGGCCCCACGCTCGGCGGCGCGCTGCGCGCTCTCGATCAGCTTGACGTCACGGGGATCGCGCGCATTGCGCGTCAGGAGATCGAGATTGTTGACGATGATCGTCAGCAGATTGTTGAAGTCGTGCGCGACGCCGCCGGTGAGCTGGCCGACGGCCTCCATCTTCTGCGCCTGGAAGAGAGCCGCCTGCGCCTCTTCGAGCGCCTCCTGGGTCTTTCGGCGCTCGGTGATGTCGCGGGTGATCTTGGCAAAGCCGATCAGGTCGCCCTGGTCGTTGCGGATCGGGTCGATCACGACGCTGGCCCAGAATCGGGTTCCGTCCTTGCGAACGCGCCAGCCTTCCGCCTCGAACTTGCCCTCGCGCGCGGCCGTCTCCAGCGCGCGCCGCGGCAGTTCCGTCGCCAGATCCTCATCGGTGTAAAAGTGTGAGAAATGCTTCCCGACGATCTCGCTTTCCGTATAGCCCTTGATGCGCTGGGCCCCGGCATTCCAGTTCGTGACGTGGCCCTGAGGGTCGAGCATGTAGATGGCATAGTCCGTCACGCCCTGAACCAGCAGACGGAAACGTTCCTCGCTCTCCTTGAGGGCCTCCTGAGCCTTCTTCCGCTCGGTAAGATCACGGGTGATCTTGGCAAAGCCGATCAGTTCGCCACGGGGGCTGCGGATGGGATCGACGACCACATGTGCCCAGAATCGGGTTCCGTCCTTGCGGACGCGCCAGCCTTCCGCCTCGAATTTGCCCTCGCGCGCGGCCGTCTCCAGCACCCGCCGCGGCAATTCCGCGGCGCGATCCTCTTCCGTATAGAAGCGCGAGAAATGCTCGCCGATGATCTCGCTTTCCGTATAGCCCTTGAAGCGCTGGGCGCCTGGATTCCAGCTGGCCACGACGCCGGTCGGGTCGAGCATGTAGATGGCATAATCGGTGACCGCGTCGACGAGGAGCTGAAAGCGTCCTTCCTGCGACGGTTTCGTATCCCCTGGCACTGCATTCATCCGGAAATTCCCCAGCAGGGTCGTCTGTGCGTTTCTTCGGCACATGACCAGCCCTAATTGCCTATAACCCCTGCGGGGTTCCCATGGTTCCTCGATCCTGACTAGAACTTAAGAGGGAAGGTCCACGTCACCCGGGAACGGAAAGCGGATCCAGGAGGGCTTTTCGAGCCGCACCGGGATGCCGCCGGCCCGGATGGTCTCGCCGGCCCGAAGCGCATCGGCGGCCCGGTCGAGGCGGATCATCAGCAGCCCGCGGCCCTGCGCGCCGGTTCCGGTCGTCCCCAGGGCCTTCTCCCCGGCCGTGACCTCGACTCCCACTTCCGCCGCAAACCCGCCTTCGTATAGGGCCGGCACGATGCGGGTCCTGGCCGTGCCCCGGTGCTGCATGCGCGAGACGACCTCCTGGCCGACATAGCAGCCCTTGTCGAAATCGACGCCGTCGAGCTGGTCCATCAGGGCCTCGTGCGGGAACGCGTCCCCGAACAGGAAGTCGCGGCCGCCCTCCGGCACCCCGAGGGCGATGCGATGCGCGTGATAGGCTTCGGGCGGGTCCCGGCCGAACTCCGCCGCATCCTGGGCCGCCACGATGGCGCGCCAGCCGAGATCAGGCAGGCGCGGGTCTTCGGCCACGAGGCCGGCCTCCTCGTCCGGTTTCGGCGCATCCCACCCGGCCACGACGGCAAGGGAATCGGACAGATCCTCGATCGCCACCTTCGCCCGCAGCTTGTAGAAGCCGAGCCGCTTGGCGAGATCGGGGGCGAAGACCTTGAGCACGTCGAGATAATAGCCCCCGCCGATCTCCTCAGGGGACTGGAAGACCAGGAAGTCGAACAGAATCTTGCCCTGGGGCGTCAACAAGGCGCCGAGGCGCGCGGTGTGCGCTGACACACGGTCCAGATCGCAGGTGATGAGGTTGTCGAGAAAACTCTTGGCGTCCTCGCCCGAAACCCTTACCACGCCCCGGTCGGCCAGATGGACTGACGGCATGTGCCCGCTCCCCCTTTCCTGATGGAGCATCGGACCCAAAAGTGGAATGCACTGTTGGGATCCATCCGATGCTCATTCCTAAGTGTGCGCATCGTTCGGAGCGGAAAACTGGGTCCACTTTTCCGCACGATGCGCTACAAGCGTGACATATGCCCGTTCCGCAGCGGCCTCAAGGGATGAGATTGCCATGCCCCAGACCTTCGACCTGATCCTCAAAGGCGGCATCGTCGTGAACCACGATGGGCGCGTGGAGCGCGACGTCGGCGTGCGCGCCGGGCGGATCGCCGCCATCGGCGACCTGTCGCAGGCCTCCGCCGCCAGAGAGATCGATTGCCGGGGCCTGCATATTCTGCCGGGCGTCATCGACACGCAGGTGCATTTCCGCGAGCCCGGCCTCGATCACAAGGAGGATCTCGAATCGGGCTCCCGCGCGGCCGTCATGGGCGGCGTCACGGCGGTCTTCGAGATGCCCAACACCGATCCGCAGACCACGACGCCGGAAGCGCTCGCCGACAAGGTGCGGCGCGGCCGCCAGCGCATGCATTGCGATTTCGCCTTCTGGGTCGGCGGCACGCATGAGAACGCGGCCGACGTGCCGGAACTGGAGCGCCTGCCGGGCGCTGCCGGCATCAAGGTGTTCATGGGCTCGTCCACCGGCTCGCTCCTCGTCGAAGACGACGAGGGCATCGCCAACATCCTTCGCCGCACGCGCCGCCGCGCCGCGTTCCATTCCGAGGACGAGGCGATGCTGCGCGAGCGGAAGGGCCTGCGGGTCGAGGGCGACCCGCGCTCGCATCCCGTCTGGCGCTCGGCGGATGTCGCCTTGACCTGCACGCAGCGTCTCGTGCGCATCGCGCGCAACACCGGTTCGCGCATCCATGTGCTGCACATCACGACCGCCGAGGAGATGGCGCTGCTCAAGGATCACAAGGATCTCGTGTCCGTGGAGGTCACGCCGCATCACCTGACTCTGTCAGGACCGGAAGATTACGAGCGGCTGGGCACCTATATCCAGATGAACCCGCCCGTGCGCGATGAACTCCACCGGGCCGCGCTCTGGCAGGGCCTCGACGAGGGCATCGCCGACATTCTCGGTTCCGACCACGCGCCGCATACGCGCGAGGAGAAGGACAAGACCTATCCCAACACGCCCTCCGGCATGACCGGCGTTCAGACTCTCGTGCCCGTCATGCTCGACCACGTGAACGCCAGCCGGCTGACGCTGGAGCGTTTCGTCGACATGACGAGCGCCGGCCCCAAGCGCCTCTTCGGCATCGCAGCCAAGGGCCGCATCGCGGTGGGCTACGACGCGGACTTCACCGTGGTCGATTTGAAGCGCACCGAGACCATCACCAACGCCTGGATCGCCTCGAAGTGCGGCTGGACGCCCTATGACGGCAGACAAGTCACCGGCTGGCCTGTCGGCACTGTCGTGCGCGGCAACGTGGTGATGTGGGACGGCTCGCTTGAGACGCCATCTAAAGGAGAGGTGGTGCGGTTCGAGGAGACGGCTGGAAAATAGGGGCCGCACACCTATCGGCCGAAGAACTGCTTCAGGAACGGGTCGATCTCCTGCCATTGCAGATTCATCGGAATGCTGTGAGGCGTTCCCTCGTAGATTCTGATCCGTACAGGCGTTCCATGGTTGCGGAGCCTATCGGCCAAGCGGCGTGCCTGATGAACCGTGCCGCCGCGATCGTCCTTTTCTCCATGCAGGATGAGAGTGTGCGCCCGGATCTTGTCGGCATAGCGCAGAGCTGCGCGTGAGGCGAAAGACTCCGGCGTCGTGCCAGCTTCGCGCCTGATATAGTCGTCCAGCCCGGGATCGCCGCTGGGATAGGCTTCGCCCAGATCATACACGCCGGCCGCCAGGATCAGGGCCCTGATGCGACCATCCCGTGTGGCCTGCATGGATGCGGTGGCCGCTCCTCCGCTGACCCCATAAACTCCGACGTGATCCTGATCCACGTTGGGCTGAGCCAGAAGATAGTCGAGGGCTTCTTGGAGCACCGCCTGGGAGCGGGGCCCCCAGAAATCGGCAGGACCCGGCGTGGCCCCGTATCCCGGTAACGATACGGCGGCGGCGAGATACCCCCTGTCCTGCATATGGGCCAGCCGACCCTCATCGACGGTTGCCAGACGGGGCCGCTGATCGAGCTTGAGGAAAACACGCGCTCCGGGACGGGGAGGACTCTGATGGCCGTGAAGGAAAAGCATGATCGGCCAAGGTCCTGGCTTATCCGGGCGCATCAGGAAGAGTTCGGCCCCGCCGGGAAGGACAACCCGCTCCTCGAGAGCATCAGCGGGATTCGCCGTGACAAGAGCCGAAAGGAGCAGGAAGGCGATCAGGATGAGACGCATAGGAGAAGTAGGACAGAGGAACCATGTGGGCATATAACACAATGTCGCCGTTCATAATCCTTTCGAGCCGGCATAGCGTCCTTGCGTACGGTGCCGTCTGGCGCGTCCCATGCTCTTGCTCTGTGGGCAGATCGAGGACAGGCAGCTTATCCTGAACGGTGACGCGCTGCAGCTTCAGGCCGCGCCAGCACAATCCTTAGGCTCAATGCTTCAGCGCACCCACCATGGAGAACGCGCCGCTGCGGATCTTGTCGACGAGGGTCGATGCATATTCCGCAACGGCATCCTCACCATAGGTGGCAACGAGCTCGGTGAAGGCCGCGAAGAGGGCGGCCTGCGCCATGCAATCGCCGTCGAGCCCGTCGAGTTCGGCCTCGGCGAAGGCCTCGGTCACATAGCTCAGGGCCGCCTGCTTGATGGCGCTGAGTTCGGGCAGCTCGTTGAGAGGGACGTCGTTGTCGTTCATGATCCAGGCCCCTTTGAGGGGCGGCGCGCGAGTTCGGTTGAATAGTTTCTAGACGTCGCGCCGACCCGCCGCCAGCATCACCTTGCAAGGAGGTTAACGCGAGAGGGGGCGGGTCGAAAAATGTGGATAAGAGGCGTCCGTGCAACACCTGACCCGCACGGCCTGGGTCTCGGGCCGTTCATCTCAACCTCGCTCTGAATGCCTGGCTGGAAACGGCCACGCGTCGTCATCACCGGTCCTACGCCGATGATCCCGATATATTGAAGCGCCGTGCTTTTCCGATGGGGATGGCTGGGACAAGTCCGGCCATGACGTCTAGAGGGACTTCTCAAGAATCGTACCTTTTGCCGGGACATCACCCGCCGTAGCGCCCGGTGATGTTGCGGGCGAGCTGTTCGCCCTCGGCCAGAAAGCGGACGGACGCCTCCTGGGCGGAGGGGGTACAGACCCGGTAGGTGAGCGCATAGGCCTGATAGCCCTTGTTGTAGGCGCCGGCGAGGCGCTCGCGCCGGCCGGGCGTGGTCCCTTCCGCCTCGAGCAGAACCTGCATGCGTTGCGCCCATTCCCTGGCGTCGGGGGCACTGCAGAGGGGGCGCAGCAGGGCAAGCGATCCCATGATCTCGGCAAGCCGCAGCAATTCCTTCTCGTAGGGCGCGGGCGGCGGCTCGACCGCCGGAGCGGGCTCCGCCTGCTGCTGCGGCGGCTGTTGCTGACCGGCCGCCGGTCTCTGCGGTTGCTGCTGCTGGGGCCGGCGCTGCTGTTGGGGCTGCTGCTGCGGCCGGTATTGCGGCTGGGGCCTGTATTGCTGCTGTGGGACGGGCTGGCCCGGCTGCGGCCGGGGCGGAACTCCGAACAGCCGCTCGAAGAAGCCCTGGGCCGCCGCGGGTTGGGGCAGGGCCAGCACAAGGGCCGGAAGGACGAGGAGCAGGCCCGTGCGCTTCATGGCCCCGCGTTCCGACGGGCGAGCCTGAAAGCCTGTTCCAGAATCCCGGTGAGCCCTGCCGTCATTGGCAGATCGGCGATGTCCCGTTCCGTGACCCAACGGATTTCCTTTGCTTCCGGACCTGTCTGGGGTTCGCCCGAAACCCAGCGGGCGGCATGGGCGGCGATGACGACGTGATGCTTTATATGGCCTTTCTCGTCCCTTTCAATGAATTCTACGGGGGCGATCAGGCCGATGAGCTTGGCCTCAACCCCGACTTCCTCGCGAAGTTCCCGCAGGGCGGCCTCGCCCAGGGTCTCGCCGGTCTCGACCAAGCCGCCGGGCAGGGAGAACAGTCCCTCGCTCGGCGGCTTGCCCCGCGCCGCGAGAAGGATGCGACCGTTCCGGATCACCGCCACCGAGGCGGCGAGGATCGGACGGGAGGGATAGAGGCGATCGCTGGTCATGGGGGCGCTGTCCGGGCCGGTGGTTCATCCGCTGCCACGTAACGGGCGCGGGGCCGGATGAGGGCCGCCTGGCTGCGCTGCTCGATGGCATGGGCGAGCCATCCGGCCGTGCGCCCGATGGCGAAGACCGTAAACGCGGTCCCGAACGGCAGTCCATAGGCTCTCTCCATCATGACGAGAGCCACATCGACGCTGGGGCCGCCGCTGGAGGCGTTGGCGATCGCCTTCAGGGTCGTGGCGTCCGAGGCCAGCAGCGGAAGGTTTTCCAGAAGGGCCCGGGCCCGCGGGTCGCCGTCCGGATAGAGCCGATGCCGGAAGCCCGGCGACGGCGCCGCTCCGGGAGCGTCCAGGAAGGCCCTGACCCGCTCCGTCATTCCCCCGTGATACGGGCCGCTCAGGGCTGCCAGACCGGCGATCACCGCGTTCCGCAGGGAGGCGCCCGTCGAAGCCGTGACGCGGACGGCGAAGGCCGAGGAGCTGAGCTCGTGGTCGGCGCACAGGACGAGGGCACGCCGGATCGCATCGGTTGCCTGCGAGGGGACCTCCCAGGCGCGCGCCAGATGTTCGTGAAGCCGCTCCGTGCCCGGATCCGTGCCGGTGGCAGCGGCGGCCATCAGGCGCAGAATCGCGGCCACCTCCGCCGCCCGGGTTTCCCTGCGCGCCGGCTCCGCGAGGAGGCGGACGGCTTGCGCGACGAACCGGTGGAGGCCGACGGCTGGTCCTGGCAGAGGGGCGGGGATCGGAGAGCGGTTGAGGAAGGGATCCTCGGTCAGGCCGCCGACCAGCAGGCGTGTCGTCTCCTCGAGGGGGGCGGTGCGCGACAGGGCGATGGCGTCCTGCCCGCGATAGAAGAGGCGCCCGTCCCTGATCTGCGTGATGCTCGTTTCCAGCACGGGCAGCCCCCAGTCGAGGGCGGTCGCGGCCGCGACCGCAGGACGGCGGAAGCGGGCCTTGCGCTCGACCAGCATCTCCACGTCCGCGACCGCATAGAGCCGCTGCCTGGGATCGTGCGGCGAGGAGAACGAGCGGATCAGGCCCCGGCTCACATAAGCGTAGAGGCTCGCCCGGCTGATGCCGAGACGGGACGAAGCCTCGTCGGCGGATGCGAGATCGAGGGAGGTCGTGCTCATATGTTGATATGTTGATTCAAGATTGACGGTTCGGCAAGGCCGGCGCGAAGCTCTCTCCAACACAGGAGACAATGCATGACCATCGGACTGGACGACGTCGTAGCGGCCGAGACGGCGCTGAGCCATGTGGACGGCGAGGCAGGCCGCCTGATCATTGCCGGGCATGACCTCGAGGAACTCGTCGGGCGGGTGGCCTTCGAGGACGTAGTGGCAATGCTCTGGGAGGGCCTCGTTCCCGACGTGGTCGACCCGAAGGCCCTTCTGAGCGCAGCCCGGCAGAGGGCTTTCACCCATCTCGCGTCGCTCGCTCCGCAGCTCGCCGGCCTCACGCCGGTGGAAGGCATGCGGCTCCTGCTGGCGAGCCTGCCGGATGCGGACGAAAATCATCCTGCCCTGGCCGTCGGCGCGGCAGGCGTTGCGGCCGCCATGGCGGTGCGCGGCGCGCAGGGGCTCGCGCCGGTCGCACCCGACTCGCTGCTCAGTCACGCAGCAGACATTCTGCGCATGATGCGCGACGCGCCCGTTACGGCGGATGAGGCGGATGCCCTCGACACCTATCTCGTGACGGTGATCGACCACGGGCTCAATGCCTCGACCTTCACGGCCCGGGTCGTTGCCTCGACCCAGGCAGGCATCCTGTCCTCCGTCGTGGCCGGGCTCTGCGCCCTGAAAGGACCGCTGCACGGCGGCGCGCCCGGTCCCGTGCTCGACATGCTGGATGCGATCGGCTCGATCGAAAATGCGGATTCCTGGCTCGATGGCGCAATGGCCAGGGGCGAACGCCTCATGGGCTTCGGCCACCGCATCTACCGGGTGCGCGATCCGCGGGCGGACGTGCTGAAAGCCGCCGCAGGTCGGCTGAAGGGAAAGGACAACCGCATCGCCTTCGCGGAGGCCGTCGAAGCCACGGCCCTGAAGGTGCTGGAGCGCCGCAAGCCCGGACGTCGGCTCGACACCAATGTGGAGTTCTACACCGCCATCCTGCTCGACGCCATCGGCGTCCCGCGCGAGGGTTTCACGCCGCTCTTCGCCGCCGGCCGCACGGCGGGCTGGGTGGCGCACGCCATCGAGCAGAGCCGCACCGGCCGCATCATCCGGCCGCAATCGCGCTATGTGGGGACCTGGCCCGCCGAGGCGGCGTAGGGGATTCCTACTCCGCACGCTCCTCCGGCCGCTGCGCGAGGCACGGGTCCAGGACGATGAAGTCCGGGTTCGGCCGGCTGTAGCCGCCGGCGACCGTCACCACCTCTCCGACCTTCATGTCGTTGGTCTGGTAGGTGACGCAGAGCACCTTCGGATCGGGCGCGGTGCCGCACAGGCCGAGATAGGCGAGCGTGCCGTCGAAATGCACGAGGGCGAGCGGCCCCGTCACGCTGAAGTCGACCCGGGTCGCGCCGGTTTCCCGGTCCTTGGTCAACTCCCGGACTTCATGGCATCGCGCCTGGTACTCGGGTTTCATG
>DASZBB010000241.1:0-18435 GCA_035944695.1 Microvirga sp.
CCGGTCAGCGGCGAGACGGTCCTGAGTTTCGGGGCTCCGGACGGCTATGGCGGAACGACGCGTGGCATTTCGATCACGACACGGCCCAAGGCGAGTGTGGTATCACCCGCGGACGGGTGGGTGTCCTTTGCCGGCCCCTTCCGGTCCTACGGTCGACTCTTGATCATCAACGCCGGTGGGGGATACTATATTCTTCTGGCCGGTATGGACCACATCAACGTCGATGTCGGGCAGTTCGTGCTCGCAGGCGAACCCGTTGCGACCATGGGGGATGCTCCTCTCATGAGTTTGATCGGCGCCGCCATAGAAAAGAACAATCCCGTCCTCTATGTTGAGTTCAGGAAAGACGGCGGTTCAATTGACCCAGGTCCCTGGTGGGCAAAATCGCAAAGCGAAAAGGTTCGCGGATAATGCGCAAACTATCCCTTTTGATTCTCGGTGCGGCCATCGGCGCAGGCAGCGCGACCATGGTGTCGCAGACCAGCCTTCTGTCGGGCATGAGCGCGGTTGCCGCCTCGGCCGACACGTACCGCCAGTTGAGCCTTTTTGGAGACGTTTTCGAGAAGGTCCGCACGGACTATGTCGAGAAGCCTGAAGAGTCGAAGCTCGTCGAGGCGGCCATCAACGGCATGCTGACCTCGCTCGATCCGCATTCGAGCTACATGGATGCCAAGAGCTTCCGCGACATGCAGGTGCAGACCCGCGGCGAGTTCGGCGGCCTCGGCATCGAGGTCACCATGGAGGAGGGGCTCGTCAAGGTGGTGACGCCGATCGACGAGACACCGGCCTCCAGGGCCGGCATCCTGGCCAATGACATCATCACCCACATCAACGACGAACCCGTTCAGGGCCTCAACCTGAACCAGGCCGTCGACAAGATGCGCGGCCCGGTCAATTCCTCGGTCACCCTCAAGATCCAGCGCAAGGAAGCCAAGGATCCGGTGGTGGTCAAGCTGACGCGCGAAACCATCAAGGTTCGTCCGGTGCGTGCCCGCGTTGAGGGTGACATCGGCGTCCTGCGCGTGACCCAGTTCAACGAGCAGACCTTCGAGGGCCTGCGGTCCGGCATCGAGAAGCTCACGAGCGATATCGGCGCCGACAAGGTGGCGGGCTTCGTTATCGACCTGCGCAACAACCCGGGCGGCCTCCTCGACCAGGCGATCATGGTGTCGGACGCCTTCCTCGACCGCGGCGAGATCGTCTCGACCCGCAGCCGGAATGCCGAGGATACGCAGCGCTTCAGCGCCAAGGTCGGCGATTTGGCAAAGGGCAAGCCGCTGGTGGTGCTGGTGAACGGCGGCTCGGCCTCGGCTTCCGAGATCGTGGCCGGCGCCCTGCAGGACCACAAGCGCGCGACGGTTCTCGGAACCCGCTCTTTCGGCAAGGGCTCCGTGCAGACCATCATCCCGCTCGGCGGCAATGGAGCCGTACGCCTGACGACGGCGCGCTACTACACCCCGGCCGGCCGCTCGATCCAGGCCAAGGGCATCGATCCGGACATCGAGGTGTTGCAGGACATCCCCGAGGAATTGAAGGGCAAGGACGAGACCAAGGGCGAGGCCGGTCTGCGCGGCCATCTGCAGAACGGCGGCGACAAGGAAGAGCGTGGCGGATCCTCCGCTTACATTCCGCCGGATCCGGCCAAGGACAAGCAGCTCCTCGCGGCTTACGATCTGCTGCACGGCGTTCGCAAGGGTGCCGCCAACACTACGACGACGCCCAACTGATCGGCGCTCGTTCTCCAAGCTATAACGCTGCATATGAGCCTGACGGGATCCCCCGTCAGGCTCTTTTTCCATCCATGCGTCTACAACCCTCCTGAAAGGCTTGTACAAGGCTGAGGGAAGCGGCACTCTCTTTGCCAGTTTTGGAACCATGCGTCAGCGCCGGCACTATGCAAGAACCGGCCGCAGCGGGTTTCGGCCATTGAGGGAGTGAGTGTCGGATGAGGAGCGCAAGAGGATCACAGGCCAGAAAGGATCTGCCCTACCGCTCCTGCGTCGGCGTCATGCTGATCAACAAAGACGGATTGGTCTTCATCGGGCGGCGCCGGTCCGAGGGCGATGCGGCGGCCGATGGCTATTCCTGGCAAATGCCGCAGGGCGGCATCGATCCGGGCGAGGAGCCCTACGAAGCCGCCTTGCGCGAGCTTTATGAGGAAACCAGCGTTCGTTCCGTGAGCCTTTTGGCGGAGGCTCCGGAATGGTATGCCTATGATCTCCCGTCCATGGTTGCGGGGCGCGCCTGGCGCGGGCGCTACCGTGGCCAGAACCAGAAGTGGTTCGCGTTCCGCTTCGAAGGCGATGAGAGCGAGATCAACATTCATCAGCCCGGCGGTGGCGGTCACAGGCCTGAATTCGATGAATGGCGCTGGGAGGACATGCATCGGCTCCCTGAGCTCATTATCCCGTTCAAGCGGCCGGTTTACGAGAAAGTCGTTGCTGCCTTCTCGCCGCTCTCGTTCCGGAATCTTCAGGCCTCGGATCACCCCTGATCCCGGCCGAGCTGCTCTGCTCGTGTCGTAGCTTAAGCGTCGGTGAACGATGTCTAAACTCGAGGTGGATCAAGTCAGCGTAGCAGTGCAAAACGTTCATGAAGATGAACGGGAGCTGTACGTTTCATAACCCCAAAGAGAATGACGGAACCCTGCCGAAAACATCTCGTTGATACGCATTGCAGAGGGCTCGTTCGAGCGCTCTATTCATGGGAGATCTTGCGATGCGTACAACATTGATGGCAACGGTTGCAGCGGCTGCCCTGTCCTTGAGCGTAGCAGCGATGGCTCAGACGAGCGGCGGTTCCGGCGGTGCTGCGGGCGGCGCTTCCGGCGGGACTTCGGGTGGTTCGACGATCACGACTCCCGGCGGCTCGTCCGGCTCCGGCGGCGCCGGTGGGGCCGCATCCGGCACGTCGGGTGGAACGACTTCGGGCTCCGCTTCCAGCGGCACGAGCGCTCCTTCCGGCAGCGCGACCGACAGCGCCTCATCCGGAACGTCCGGCGGAACACGCGGCAATGCATCCGGCACAGCCACCGGGGGAACGAGCGGTACCACGAGCACGACCGGCAATGCGGCTGGTCAGACGGGGGGAGCCGCCAACACGACCGGCAGCACCACGTCGTCCAGCTCTACGAATGTCAACGTGACGTCGGAGCAGCGCACACAGATCACCGAGTCGTTCCGGAGCGTGAATGTTCAGCCGCTCACCAATGTGACCTTCAGCGTCAATGTCGGCTCGACCATTCCGACGTCTGTGACGACTCTGTACGACTGCCCGGACAACGTGGAGCGTATCCTGACCGGCCTGCCGGAATGCAAGTACGTGGTCGTGCGCGATCAGATCGTGATCGTGGAGCCGAGCTCTCGCCGGATCGTGACCGTGATCGAGCGTCGCGGCTGACGGGCTCATTCTTCACGAGCACACTCGAAGGTGGGGCGCCCGCAGCCGGTTGGCTGTGGGCGCTTGCACCTGATTTTGACAGGTGGTTCTATCGAACCCTTCGACATCATGATCGCGATCATGCGACAAGGCGTGACCGCTTCAGCGAATGTAAGGGGCACCGCGACGTCCGGACTGGACCTTACGCAGCATAAGGAAAGTTGGAGGGCTCGGCCTCAAGGCTCTTCTGCTTGCGGTGCTCTGCAAGCAGTTCCAAGGCCACCCGGGCGTAGAGACGGAACTCGTCCTTGACGAGATCGGGTTCACGCTCCCAGAGCTGAGCATTGTCTTCAGCAGTGTAAAGTGCGCGGGCGACGAATTCGATTTCGGCTTCCATCATAAGCCCCTCCTTGCGGCTTTGAAGGCAATCAATGATGCGCGCCGAAAATCCCCCATGGCGCATGTTTGCGCCGCCCCGATCAGAAATCCGCATCTCTCTTCGGCCGCGGCCATTTGTTCCAAAGAGAATGTCATTCGCAAGATGGCAGTTGAGGTAGCCCGAAAGCGTTAGGGCGTCATGCTTGAAGACGGGTTCGGATTCCGAACTCTGCCTCGTCGTGCCATTTGAAAAGGGATGGTGCCCCTGGCCGGGATCGAACCAGCACTCCTTGCGGAACTCGATTTTGAGTCGAGCGCGTCTACCAATTCCGCCACAGGGGCAAGGGTCCGGGACGTACCATGGGCGGCGAAGGTTGGTCAATGCGGGAGATGTGAAGGGAAGCCGCAAGGGTGACCTCTCGCAATTCCGGACGCCTTGTGCTCAAAGGGGCGCGGGGCAAATGCCCCGATCCGGATCTGAACCTGTCGGAACCCTATGCTTAGACGCCTCTACGACTGGACCCTGTCCCTCGCGGCCCGACCTTCGGCTCCTTACGCGTTGGCTCTGGTCTCCTTCTCGGAAAGCTCGTTCTTTCCGGTGCCGCCGGACGTGATGCTCGTGCCGATGATGCTGGCGCGGCCCGACAAGGCCTGGACCTATGCGCTGATCTGCACCGTCGCTTCCGTCCTGGGCGGCATTCTGGGATACTTCATCGGATTGGGGCTCTACGATTCCATCGGCGCCTGGCTGTTCCAGCTCTACGGGCTGACCGAAGGAGCCGAGACGTTCCGGCACGCCTATGCCGAGTACGGTCATTGGGTGATCCTGCTCAAGGGCCTGACCCCAATTCCCTACAAGCTCGTGACCATCACCTCGGGCTTTGCAGGCTATCATCTCGGCTGGTTCATCGCGCTCTCGATCCTGACCCGGGGAGCGCGCTTCTTCCTCATCGCTCTGCTGATGAGCAAGTTCGGGCCGCGGATCAAATCGATCATCGACAACAACTTCAATCTGGTGGCGGCTCTGGCCATCGCGGCCTTCGTTGGCGGCTTCGTGGCCTTCCGCTATCTTTTTTAGGCGGGAGGGATCGATGCAGATCAGCCTCACCATGCGGCAGGCCGCCCTGGCCGTGGCCTTCGGGGCCGCGGCCACCGTCGGCGGGGCGCTCGTCTTCGAGCATGTCTTCGGCTATGTGCCGTGCAAGCTCTGCCTGATCCAGCGCAACCCCTATTATATCGGCATCCCGCTTGGCCTCCTGGCCGCGCTCCTGCCGGCGCGCTACACCCACGCCGGGCTCTGGCTTCTGGCGCTGGTTTTCCTCGTGAGCGCAGGGCTCGGCGCCTATCATTCCGGCGTGGAGTGGGGCTTCTTCGCGGGCCCGAGCGATTGCGGCGGCGGATCGGGCGCAGGGGCGGGCAATGTGGGCGATTTCCTGAACCAGCTGCAGACAACCCGCGTGGTCAGCTGCACGGAGGCCGCCTGGCGCTTCCTCGGCCTGTCGCTCGCGGGATGGAACCTGCTGATCTCGCTGGCCCTGGCTGCCTTCGCGGCCAGGGCCGCAGCCCGCAAGGGTCTTTACCTCGGCCGGTGACCTTGCGCCGATGGGTGTGACCCCGCTAGCCTTGTTCGGAACAGGCTCGGGACCTTTCATGAATATCCAGTTTCTCAAGGACGCGGTGGCACGGCAGTTCGGGACCCCCGCCGTGGTGATCGATCTCGACGTGGTCGAGCGCAACATCGCCCGTGTGCAGGGCCTGTGCGATGCGGCCGGCATCGCCAATCGCCCGCACATCAAGACGCACAAGAGCCCGGTCATCGCCGCCATGCAGCGCGATGCGGGGGCTCGCGGCATCACCTGCCAGAAGCTCGGCGAAGCCGAAATCATGGCGGAGAATGGCCATGACGACATCCTGATCGCCTACAACATCCTGGGCGAGGAGAAGCTGACCCGTCTCGGCCGGTTGCTGTCGCAGGCGAAGGTCACGGTGGCGGCCGACAATCCGGTCGTCGTCGCGGGCCTGCCGCAGGCTGCCGCCATTGCAGGGCGTGACCTCGATGTGGTGGTGGAATGCGATACCGGCCGCAGGCGGGCCGGCGTCGAGACCGCCGCGGAGGCCGTGGCGTTGGCCCGGGAGATTGCGTCGCGTCCCGGGCTCTCGTTTGCAGGCTTCATGCTCTATCCGCCGGAGAGCGCAGTGGCCGAAACGCAGGCTTTCCTCGATGAGGCGAAAGCAGGCGTCCGGGAGCTCGGGCTCGAGCCGCGCGTCGTGTCGACGGGCGGCACCCCCAACCTGGTCCATCTCGGCAAGATCAGGGGCGTGACCGAGCACCGGGCCGGAACCTCAGTGTTCAACGACCGCATGATGCTGGCGGCCGGCGTCGCGCAGTTGGAGGATTGTGCGCTCACGGTCTATGCGACGGTGGTCAGTCGCGCCGGCCCCGAGCGGGGGATTCTGGATTCCGGTTCGAAGACCTTGACGTACGACACCGGCGGCCTTGAGGGGCATGGCCTCATCCTCGAGCATCCGCAGGCCAGGATCGCACGCTTTGCCGAGGAGCACGGGTTTCTCGATCTGTCCGCCTGCAACGATCGCCCCAATATCGGCGATGTGGTGCGCATCGTGCCGAACCACGTCTGCGTGGTGGTGAACATGGTGGATCGATTGATCGCTGTTCGGGGGGATACCATTGTCGGCGAAATGCCCGTCGCGGCCCGGGGCCGTCTCACGTGACCGGGTTGCCCATCGGCAAGGGGCTGGCCAGGGACAGAGCCGGGGAAGGGCTTTAAGGTTCCAGTTCGCTGTCCCAGTAGAGATAGTCCATCCAGCTGTCGTGGAGATAATTCGGCGGGAAGAGGCGGCCGTTGGAGTGGAGATCGTGAACGGTCGGGGCGAAGGGGCTCTGCCGGGGCCACATTTCCACCTCGCGGGGCAGCTTGTCCCCCTTCTTGAGGTTGCAGGGCGCGCAGGCGGCGACGACGTTTTCCCAAGTGGTTTGTCCGCCCTTGGACCGGGGAATCACATGATCGAAGGTGAGGTCTTCGCGGTCTCCGCAATATTGGCAGCTGAAGCGGTCGCGCAGGAAGACGTTGAAGCGGGTGAAGGCCGGGTGACGTGAGGGTTTGACGTAGGTTTTCAGGGATATGACCGAGGGAAGGCGGATCTCGAAGGTCGGACTTCGCACGACCTTGTCGTATTCCGAGACGATGTTGACCCTGTCCAGGAACACCGCCTTGATCGCATCCTGCCAACACCAGATGGACAAGGGGTAATAGCTCAACGGCCGGTAATCGGCATTGAGAACGAGGGCCGGGCAGGCCTCCGGTCGCACAACAGGTTGGACGTGTATCGTCACCTCACCTCCTCTTCAGGTAAGAGAAGAGTCGTATCCCGTCCCAGTAGACTATAGGCAGCATGACACTGTTGTGAAGATCCAGGGCCAGACGTTTGTGACGCACCCACAGGAAGTGGAATGTGGACACGTCAGGGCCGACTTCCAGCAACTTGGGTGTTTCGATGAACCTTCTTCAGCAAGGCTTGGCCTGGATCGAACCGGCCATTGTGACCTATGGCGTCTGGGCTCTTCTCGTCGTTCTTTACTTCGAGTCGCTCGGGGCTCCCTTGCCCGGGGAGAGCGCCCTGATCGCGGCCTCACTCCTGGCCACCCGGGGCGATCTCGCAATCGGTCACGTCTTTCTGGCCGCTTGGGTCGGGGCGGTCCTCGGCGACAGCACCGGCTACCTGATCGGCCGGTTCGGGGGGCGGCCGCTCCTGAACAGGTTCGGGTCGGTGGTGAAGCTCACGCCGGAGCGCCTGTCCAAGCTCGAGAGAACGGCGAAAGCCAAGGGATTCTTCATGGTTCTCACGGCGCGTTTCGTCGTCGTGCTGCGCCAGCTCAATGGTCTCATCGCCGGATCGACCGGGATGCCTTGGCCCCATTTCGTCGTGGCGAATGCCCTGGGAGCCATGCTCTGGGCCGGGCTCTGGAGCTTCGGCCCCTATGTCTTCACGGATGCGTTCAAGGGGCTGATGTGAGCCGTCAGCGGGTCGGAACCGGCTTCTCGCCGCGATAATCGTAGAAGCCGCGCTTCGTCTTCCGGCCGAGCCAGCCGGCCTCCACGTATTTCACGAGAAGCGGGCAGGGGCGGTACTTGGAATCGGCCAAGCCCTCGTGCAGCACCTGCATGATCGACAGGCAGGTGTCGAGGCCGATGAAATCGGCGAGCTGGAGCGGACCCATCGGGTGGTTGGCGCCGAGCCGCATGGCCGTGTCGATGGCCTCCACGGAGCCCACGCCCTCATAGAGGGTGTAGATCGCCTCGTTGATCATGGGCAGCAGGATGCGGTTGACGATGAAGGCCGGGAAATCCTCGGAGACGGTCGAGGTCTTGCCGAGCCGGCCGATGAATTCCTTGGCGGATTCGTAGGTCGGGTCCTCGGTGGCGATGCCGCGGATCAGCTCCACGAGCTGCATCACCGGCACCGGGTTCATGAAGTGGATGCCGATGAACCGCTCCGGCCGGTCGGTGGAGGCGGCGAGGCGTGTGATCGAAATCGACGAGGTGTTGGTGGCGAGCATCGCGTCGGGTCGCAGCGACGGGCTGAGATTGGTGAAGATCTTGCGCTTCACCTCCTCGTTCTCGGTCGCCGCCTCGATGACCAGGTCGCAGGCGGACAGATCGTCATAGGTGCGCGCCGGCTTGATCCGCTCGAGCGCCGCCTGCCGGTCGGCGTCGGAGATGGCGCCCTTGGCGACCTGACGCGCCATGTTGCCGTTGATCGTGGCCAGGCCGGCATTGATCCGGTCTTCCGAGAGATCGTTGAGCCGGACGGCAAATCCCGCGAGCGAGCAGACATGGGCAATGCCGCTGCCCATCTGTCCGGCGCCGACAACGCCAACCGTTTTGATCTCAATGCCCATCTGATCTGCCGCCTGCATTCAATCGTCGAAAGCGGCCGGGCGGAGACCCGCCCGGTCCGTCACTATTCCTGACCTTATTGACCGGCTTTGGTCAACTCCTCCTTCAGTTCCGGAAGGATCTGGAAGAGGTCGCCGACGAGGCCGTAATCCGCCACCTGGAAGATCGGGGCCTCCTCGTCCTTGTTGATCGCCACGATCACCTTGGAATCCTTCATGCCCGCCAGGTGCTGAATGGCCCCTGAAATGCCCACCGCGATGTAGAGGTCGGGAGCGACGACCTTGCCGGTCTGGCCCACCTGCCAGTCGTTGGGGGCATAGCCCGCATCCACCGCGGCCCGCGAAGCGCCCATGGCGGCGCCGAGCGTGTCGGCGATCGGCTCGATGTACTGCTTGAAGGCGTCGGCCGAACCGAGCGAGCGTCCGCCCGAGATGATGATCCGGGCGGAGGTCAGCTCGGGCCGATCGTTCTGGGCGATCTCCTCGCCCTTGAAGCTCGACGTCCCCGGATCCTCGGCAGGCCCGACAGTCTCAACTTGGGCAGAGCCGCCTTCGCCAGCCGCCGGGAAGGCGGCGGTGCGTACGGTGATCACCTTCTTGGCATCGGTGGCCTGCACGGTCTGGATCGCGTTGCCGGCATAGATCGGCCGTTCGAAGGTGTCGGGCGACACCACCTTGGTGATGTCGGAAACCTGCATCACGTCGAGGAGGGCCGCCACGCGGGGCATGATGTTCTTGCCCTTGCTGGTGGCGGGCGCCACCAGGGCATCATAGGAACCGGCGAGCGACACGATCAGAGCCGCGGTCGGCTCGGCGAGCTGGTGCTCGTAAGCCGGTGCGTCAGCCAGCAGCACCTTCTCGACGCCTTCGAGCTTGGCGGCGGCGTCCGCGGCGGCGCGGGCGTTGGAGCCGGCGACCAGGACATGGACGGGTGCGCCCAGGGCTTGGGCGGCCGAGAGGGCCTTGTGGGTGGCGTCCTTCAGGTGAGCGTTGTCGTGCTCGGCAATCAGCAAGGTGGTCATTGTTGGTCTTCTCCCTTAGAGCACGCCGGCTTCGACTTTGAGCTTCTGGACCAGTTCGGCCACCGAGCCGACCTTCACGCCGGCCTTGCGGCCGCCGGGCTCGGCGGTCTTGATCACCTTCAGGCGCGGGGACACGTCGACGCCCAGCGTCTCAGGGCTCGTCTCGTCGAGGGGCTTCTTCTTGGCCTTCATGATGTTGGGCAGCGACGCATAGCGCGGCTCGTTGAGGCGCAGGTCCGTGGTGACGATGGCCGGCAGCTTCAGGCCGACCGTCTGCAGGCCGCCGTCGACCTCGCGGGTCACGTCGATGGAGCCCTCGCCCACAGCAACCTTGAACGCGAAGGTGCCCTGCGGCCAGCCCAGCAGGGCGGCAAGCATCTGGCCGGTCTGGTTGGAATCGTCGTCGATCGCCTGCTTGCCCATGATGACGAGGTCGGGCTTCTCCTGCTCCACCACCTTGGCCAGGATCTTGGCGACGGCGAGCGGCTCCACGGTGGCGTCGGTCTTGACCAGGATGCCACGGTCGGCGCCCATGGCGAGCGCCGTGCGGATGGTCTCGCCCGCCTGCTGCGGGCCGATGGAGACGGCGACGATCTCGGTGGCCTTGCCCTGCTCCTTGAGGCGCACGGCCTCCTCGACGGCGATCTCGTCGAAGGGGTTCATGGACATCTTGATGTTGGCCAGTTCCACGCCCGACCCGTCCGGCTTCACCCGGATCTTCACGTTGTAGTCCACCACCCGCTTCACACACACAAGAAGCTTCATTCGTCTGTCCTCACCAAAGATCGGATCCGGATATGGCCGAAAACCAACCCTCCGGACATATAGGAAAAAGGCGGATGGACCGTAATGGCCGAAACCCGATTGTCAACGCGGCGCTTGCAGTTCCTGCGCCTGGATGCGGGCGAGCACGGGATCGTAGCGGCGGCGCATGACGGGGATGAGAATAGCGCCGACGACGAAGCCGCCAAGATGGGCAAACCAGCCCACGCTTTCGTCCCCGCCAAGAAATGCCGAAGCGAACTGAAGGACGAACCAGAATCCGATGGTCCAATAGGCGGGAAGGTGCAAGGGAATGCCCTTCAGGAACAGGCCCCAGATCTTCACGCGCGGATAGAGGATGAGATAGGCCGCCACCACGCCCGATACGCCGCCGGAGGCTCCGATCAGCGGGCGGTGCGGCTCCGCGGTGATGAAGGCATGGGCCAGGCTCGCAGCCGTTCCGCAGAGCAGGAAGAACAGGATGAAGCGGAGATGCCCCATGGCATCCTCCACGTTGTCGCCGAACACCCAGAGGAACAGCATGTTGCCGATGAGGTGGAACAGCGAGCCGTGCAGGAAGATGTTGGTGGCCAGGGTCAGCTCGACGGGGACGAAGGGATAGCCCTCGGGGAGCACTTCCGTGCCGAACAGGACCGACGGAATGAAGCCGAGACCGCCCACCACCGCGTCCTCGCCGAGAGGCCCGTAGAAGGTGAAAAGATAGGCGACGATGCAGACGCCGATCAGGAAGCGTGTCGCGAGGGGCGTCTTCATGTTCTTGAGCGGAACGCCGTCATGAAGCGGCAGAAACATGAGGCCGCTCCTTCAGCGGTTCTGTCCCGGCACCCATAGCACGTCGAGCGCACCCTTGTCGTTGACGTAACGGGACGCGACGAAGAGAAAATCGGAGAGGCGATTCAGGTATTTCACGGATTCCGGAGAGACCTTCTCGTCCGGCCTTTCCATCAGCTCGACCACATGGCGCTCCGCGCGGCGGCAGACCGTGCGGGCGAGATGGAGTGCGGCTGCGGCGGGCGTTCCGCCCGGAAGGACGAAGGAGCGCAGAACCGACAGTTCCGTATTGAGGCTGTCGATCTCCCGCTCGAGGCGGTCGACCTGCTCCTGAGTGATGCGCAGGGGCTCGTAGGGAAGGGGTTTGTCCGTCTCGACCGTCGCCAGATCGGCGCCCAGATCGAACAGGTCGTTCTGGATGCGGCCGAGCATCGCGTCGATCTCCTGACCGGACGTGTGAAGACGAACCAGGCCAATGCAGGCATTGGTTTCGTCGACCGTGCCGTAGGCCTCGATGCGCAGGTCGTATTTCGGGCGACGTCCGCCGGCGGCCAATGCCGTGGTGCCCTTGTCGCCGGTGCGGGTGTAGATGCGGTTGAGGACGACCATGAAAAGCCCGAAGGTTGGGATTCAGTTAGAATGAATACCCAACCCGCGCGCCCACATTCGTCAAGCCTCTATTCTCGTCCGAGCAGGTTCCGCCATCGGACAGATGCTCGATCGTCGCCATCACGCTCCAGTTGGCAGAAAGCCGCACGCCCACCGACCCGGATTCGCGAAACAGCGGGGAGCAGCCGACATCCTGACGGTCAGAGAGGGGATGGGACGTATCCTTGCCGTTGTGGACGGCACCGCCGAAACTGCCCTCGACGAAGATGTCGGGCGTCACATCGATCGTCCAGGAGAGACCCGCATAGGCGAAGCTCGTCCGGCCATCGACGTTCACGCTGCCGCCCACATGCGGCCTGGGAATGAAATAGCTGGTGAAAAGGTCCGAAGCGGTAAACGGCTTTGCAAAAAGGATTTCGCCGGTGAGATTGGCGGAGCCGTCGCGTCCCTCCGGGCCCCACGGATCCTGAGCGGAGAGACCAAAACGGAATTCCGACAGGAAGCTCGGTTGGATTGGGGCTTGGGAGGAACTCGTTTGCCGCTTGAAGTCGGAGCCTAGGACACCTGTCGATCCCACGAAGAGGACCAGAAGGCTCATGCCTATGGCTGGACTGATGCGCATTAAGAGATCCGTAAATCAATAAATATCTATGCCGTGAGGCTATGCCGTTATGGCTAACGTTCTCTTAATACAAACCGTGGCGAAAAAGTGTCAATACGGAGATGCCCGCTCCACAATGTGGACAACGGAAGCGGTTTTCCCGCGTGCCCCAACGTCAGGCAGCGCGCCACCAGATGACGCCCATGATCACGACGATCGCGAGAAACTGGAGCAGGACACGCAGTCGCATGAGATGCTGCGACCGATTGGGGCTGCCGCCGCGGAGCATGTTGATCAGGCCTAAAAGCAGAACGAAGGCGACAGCCACCACTGCAATCGGCACCAGCAAATCGGCAAAACTCGTCATTCTGATTCCATCGAAAGATTCGGGCGACCGTGGCCCGAACCTTTCGAGGAGGCAAGAGGCCGGTGCACCCTGGAGCTAATTCCGGCGCAGCAGGCGCTCGAAGTAATCGAGCTCCTCCTGCGGCCGGCTGGGATCGCCCAGCTTGCGCCGCAATTCCTCCAAGATCCGCTGCGCGCGCTGTGCGGGGGACTGGCTGGCACTGGGCACCTCGACGCGGCCGTCGGAATAGTCCCGGTTCCGCATGGGGCGGCCGAGAGGATCGTTGTCGCGCTGGCCGGCCTGCTGATTGCCCTGCGGGTTGCCCTGGCCCGGCTGGTCGCCGGCCTGTTCGTTCCCCTGGCCGTCGCCCTGCTGCATCTGCTGCATCTGCTGAGCCATGCCCTGCATGCCGCGCCGCAGGTTCTCGAGCGCCCTGCCTTGCGCATCGACTGCCGGACCGTCCTGGCCTTGGCCAAGGGCGCCTTCGGCATCTCGCATGGCCTGCTCGGCCTCGCCGAGGCCCTGCTCGCCCTGCATGCCCATACCCTGCATCCGCCGCTGCAGTTCCTCCAGCCTTTCCCTCAGGGCCTGCTGCCTCTGCCTGAGACCCAGGGGATCCTGCTCCTGGCCTCCCTGACCATTCTCGGCCTGCTCCTGGCCTTCGTCCTGCTGACCTTGCTGCCCCTGCTGGCGCTGTCCCTGCTGGCGTTGGCCCTGACGCTGCCCCTGCTGGCGCTGCCCGTTGCGGTCGCCCTGCTGCATGCGCCGGTTCTGGCCGTCCCTGAACGTCTCGTCGCGCAGGTTCTGCTGCTCGCGCGCCATGTCCTCCAGGTCCTGCATGGCCTGGTTCATCTCGCGTCCGAGCGGGTCGGTCATGCGGCTGTTGGGCTGGGCGGTCTGCAGGTTCTCGAGGATGTTGCGCAGCTGCTCGAGAAGACGCTGGGCCTCGGCCACGTCGCCGCGGCGCATGGCCTCCTCCATCTGACGCAGCATGCGGTTGAGGTCGTCCTGCGAGATCATCCGCTCCGGAGGCGTGCGCTGATTCTGGTCCTGCGACTGCTGGTTCTGCTGCATCCGCTGGGCGAATTCCCGCAGGAACTTGTCCATGGCCTGCCGCAGCTCGTCCGTGAGCCGCCGGATCTCATCGTCCGTCGCGCCCCGGTCCATGGCCTCCTTCAGGCGCTCCTGAGCGGCGCGCAATTCCCGCTCGGCGTCGGAGAGGTTGCCGTCCTCGATCTGGAGCGCCATGGCCCAGAGCCACTCGGCCACATCGAGCAGGTCCTGATCGGTCTTGGCGACGCGCAGGCGTTCCGCACCGGCGCGCAGCCCCATGAACACGCCCCATTGCGGGGTGTATTCCTCGGGCGCGATCAGCAGCGCGTCGAGGGCCACCTGCACGCGCTTGCGGTCGTCGGGGGCGAGCACGAGATTGCGCCGCTGCTCGACGAGCGCCTTGGCGAGGGGATTGGTGAAGGGCCGCTGCGGCAGGGTGAAGGTGATGGCCTCGCTCGAAGCCTCCTGACCGGCCTCGTCCTTGGCCTTGAGCCGGATCGTCACCGGGGCGCCGGCCCAGGCGTGGTTGGTGAGATCGACAGGGGACTTGGTGTCCGGGGCGTTCTCCTCGTGGCTCGGAAGGGCGAGCGTGAGCTGCGGGGCGGGCACGAGAGAGCGGCCCTTGCTGTTGTCGGCCTTCTCCACGACGCCTTCGAGGGATGCGATGCCGTAATCGTCCTTACCCTTGTAGCTCAAGGTGAAGGTGCCGCGCGCGTTCACCTCGGGCGGCATGGTGAAGGCGATTTCGGGCAGCCGATCGGGAATCGCCTCGATGGTGAGGGTCACGCTGTGGGCGAAGCCCGTTCTGACCGTCAGCTCGCTCGAGCCGTCCAGCGTGTAGCGCTCCTCGCGCATGTCGGCACGCTGATTGGCTTTGGGCGGCAGAGGCGTCAGCCCCTTGCCCGGCTTCACCTCCGCGCTGCCTTCGCCGGCAATCCGGACGACGACCGTGGAATGGATCGGCGCGCGCAGGCTCTGCCCCCGCGCCAGGTCGATCATGAGCGGCGGCGAGCGGGTATAAAGGGGCGGATCGATCCAGCCGTCGATGCGGAAGGACGGGGAAGCGGTTTGGGCCTGGCGCCAGTCGAAGGCCGCGGCGAGCCGCGAGCCGATCTCGGGCCCTGCGATGAAGGCGCTCGTCACCAGGGCGAGAAGCCCTGCGGCGCGCACCGCATAGCGGTCGCGCTTGGCCATGTCGGGCTGCGGCAGGCCCACGCGCATGCGGCTGACGGCGTCCTCCGCCCGCTTGCGATGGAGCGCCCAGAGGGCCTTGGTGCCCGGATCCGTCGACCCGAGGGCCAGGGTGTCGTCAAGGACGCGGGCAGGACCATGGGTGAGACCCGTTTCCCGGTCGAGCCGGTCGAGGGCGCGGGTCCGGCTGGGCATGCGCAGGCGCATGAGGGGCCAGAGCGACAGGAGAAAGGCAACCGCGAACAGGCCGAGGCCGATCGTACGCCACAGGGGCGAGGCGTCGAGCCACAGACCGAGCCAGGAGAGGGTCAGGAACAGAAGAACGATGGCGAAGGGCAGCCAGAGCCGGGGCCAGGCCTCCTCCCACCACAGCGACCAGCGCGCATGGGCGACCAGACGCCCGAACCGCTGGTTCAGGTGGCTGCGCCCAGGCGTCGGGTTCGGGCCTTCGCTCATGCCAAACATCTCCCGCTGCACGACTTGTGCAGATGCCCCCAAGGAAAAGCTAGCACGCATGCCCCGGATGACCAGCGGTCAATTGCGCGCGGAGCTTCAAGAAGAGGTGACCGGCCAACAATGCCCGAGCTTGCGCCTGGGCTTCGGTTCCGAAGGCGGCGACCGCTTTCGGGACCCGTCCGATGCTCAATCGTTCAAGTGGCGCATTGTTCGAGGGAGACGATCGGGTTCGGCACGATGCTCTCGCGAATGTGCCGTGGCTTTCAGTCCAGCCAGCCCGGAATCCGATCGAGTCCGATCAGGTCCTCATAGGTCGGACGCGGGCGCACGACTGCGTGTTCCTCGCCGAGGACGAGCACCTCGGGCACGAGGAGCCGCGTGTTGTAGGTGTTGGCCTGAACCGCCCCATAGGCACCAGCCGTCATGACGGCGATGAGGTCGCCGGCCTTGAGAGCCGGCATGTCGCGGGAGAGGGCGAGGTAATCGCCCGTCTCGCAGACGGGACCGACCACGTCGGCGACCACGCGCGGGCTTTCGGAAGAGGCTTCGACGACCGGCTTGATGTCGTGATAGGCCTCATAGAGCGTCGGGCGGATGAGATCGTTCATCGCCGCGTCGACGATCACGAAGGGCTTGTCGGCGCCCTGCTTCACGTAGATCACCCGGGCGACGAGCACGCCCGCATTGCCGGCGATCATGCGGCCCATCTCGAACACGAGCTTGAGGCCGAGATCCTTGGTGTGGCGCTTGATGATCGCCGCATAGGCCTGCGGGTCGGGCGGAGGCTCGTTGTCCTCACGATAGGGCACGCCGAGGCCGCCGCCGAGATCGATGTGATGGAGCCGGTGCCCGTCGGCCATCAGGTCGCGGGCGAGTTCGGCCAGAAGGGCGGTCGCATTGTCGTAAGGGGCCAGATCCGTGATCTGGCTGCCGATATGCATGTCGACGCCGGTGACCGCGATGCCCGTGAGCGCCGCCGCCCGGGCATAGACCTCGCGGGCGCGGGCGATCGGGATGCCGAACTTGTTCTCCGACTTGCCGGTCGAGATTTTCGCATGGGTCTTGGCGTCCACGTCCGGGTTGATCCGGATCGACACGGGCGCCCGCATGCCCTTGGAGGACGCCACCTCGGAGAGCGCCTCGAGCTCGGGCTCCGATTCCACGTTGAAGCAGAGGATGCCGCTCTCAAGCGCGAAGGCCATTTCGGCTTTCGTCTTGCCGACCCCGGAGAACACGATGCGCTCGCCTGGCACGCCGGCCGCCAGCGCCCGGCGCAGCTCGCCCCCGGACACGATGTCCATGCCGGCCCCGAGGCGCCCGAGCGTCCTGAGCACGGCCTGGTTGGAATTGGCCTTCATGGCGTAGCAGACGAGGGCGTCCGTGTCGGCGAAGGCCTCGGCGAAGACCCGATAATGCCGCTCCAGGGTGGCCGAGGAATAGCAATAGAACGGGGTTCCGACCTCGTCCGCGAGGCGGCGCAGATCGACGCCCTCCGCGTGGAGGACGCCGTCACGATAGGCGAAATGGTGCATCGAAAGGCCTAAAGCAGCGGATCGAGAATAAACGGCTTGTTCGGAATCGTGTAGCCCCGGCTCGGCTGGGAGCGGGGCGTGCCGACCGGAGAGGGCAGGGTGGAGTCGCTCGTGGGGGCCTGCGTCTGGGTTTCGGCCGCCTGTGCCGAGGCGTCCGGCGGCGGCTCGAGCGCGCCGCGACGGCCGCAGGCGGTCAGACCGAGGATGAGAAGGCCGCAAAGCAGGACGGTGCGAGGGAAGGTCAGGCTGGACGACATAGAGAACTCCGAAACGTGGCCGCACCATAGCGGCAAGCGTTGCCGGATGCGAGAGGCAAGGTGCGCATTGACCTAGGCCGCGCACCCAACGCCTTCGTGATGGGACGAGCGGCCGCGCTTGCGCATTCGGCACTTGAGGCCAGCTCTGAAAAGAGCCACATCACGGGCCATGTCGAAAGCAGTGAAATTCCGAAAAGGCTGGTTGATGGGCCTTGCGGCTCTTGTCCTCGCGGGAGCAGGCGCCCTCTGGTACGGGTTGGCGCCGCGCGATCCCATGATGGCCGGCGTTGCCGAATGCCGCGCGTCCAAGCCGACCACGGAGCGCCTGAAGCCGCTCGCCAAGGGAGAGGTGGCGGCCGTGGGGGTGAGTCATGCGCCGAAGCCGCCGCCGGTCATCGCCTTCAACGGGCCTGAGGGCCAGCCGATGAGCCTGTCGGACTTCAAGGGCAGGGCGATCCTGGTCAATCTCTGGGCGACCTGGTGCGTGCCATGCCGGGAGGAAATGCCGGCCCTCGACCGACTCCAGGCTGAGCTGGGCGGCCCCGATTTCCAGATCGTGGCCATCAATGTGGACACCCGCAATCCCGAGAAGCCGAAAGCCTGGCTGCAGGAGAACGGCATCAAGAACTTGGCCTACTATGCCGATCCTGAGGGCAAGCTGCTCCAGGTGCTGCAGAAATCCGGCCATGTGGTCGGGTTGCCGACGACCTTCGTGGTGGATTCTTCAGGCTGCGAGATCGCCCTGCTCAAGGGGCCGGCCGATTGGGCCTCCCCCGATGCCGTCAGCTTCATGAAGGCCGCACTGGGCCGGACTTAGGCCGGAAACGCCCCGCCGCCGTCGGGAACGCCGATCTTGCCCGAAAAGGCCGGCTTCGAGAGCCGCCAGGGCCGGTCCATGGCCTGCCGGGCCTCGCCGCGCTGGAGCCGGCGCGGGGTGCCGTCGGCCAGGATCTCCTCGATAACGAGGAAACCCAGGGTCTGCAGCATCGTGGCGGCCATCTTGGTGGCCCGATCGTCCGCCCGGACGGAGAGCGAGCCGGCGGCATAGATGCGCTCCATCAGGCTCTTGGGATGATGAGCCACGGCCTTGCGTGGCTTGAAGGCGACGACATTCGTCTCGGGTTCGATCATGGAACAGCC
>DASZBB010000242.1:0-14306 GCA_035944695.1 Microvirga sp.
GAACAGGATTAGTAACAGCAAAGGAATGCACCATTCTTTTTGCGACAAAAGCAAGCATCGACGCGTTGCAAACTGCAGCTCGAGAAAGGGCCCACTCACAAAGAGGGATCGAAGGTGAGGAGGACCGTCAGCATCGAAGAACACGCTGGCTCAATTCAATCTAGAGCGAACCGGGCCGACAGAAAGTGCAGCGATGCCGACCCGCCCATGAGCTGAGAGCATGGAATACTTCGAGTGCATTTACGCTCTATTGAGGATTGCCTCTGTCGAGGAACGGCCCCTAATATGGTTGCACCTCAGACCGGCATCACATAAGGGGATGTCGCATTAACTGAGTATAGTCGTTGAGGGGACCGACGAGGCCAGCTATTGCACAAGCCAAGTCGCTGATTTTCCTCAACACGCGTTTTTGCTTGACGAGTACAGAGCAGTATTCCCCGTTAATGTGACATCCCCAGCCGCCTTGCACATGCTCGATTCGTCAGCCCAGCGGAGGGACCACGCCCAACTGCTGCATGGCGGAGTAGAGGTTCGCCACACCCCAATGCTCGGTGATCTTCCCGTCGACCACGCGCATGGCGTCGACTGTCTCGAAGCTGACCTTCCTGCCGGTCGGCGCCACACCGAGGAAGGTGCCGAGATGCGTGCCATGGTAGGTCTTGTAGGTCGTGACAACATCGCCGTCGGCGCGCTGCCAATGGATCTCAGGCGTGAAGTCCGGAAAGGCCTCGCGCAGGCGCCAGTAGAGCTCAAGCACCGCGGCCTTGTCGGGCCGGCCACCAGGCTGCGGTGTATGATCATGGAAGTTGTCGGCGAACAGCTTGTCGAACAGCACCCAGTCGCCCCCTCCCTGCACCTCGATCGTGTTACGGCGAATCACCGCCTTGGCGGTCTCGCTGATGTCGTCGGTCATCGTCTTCTCCATCTGGCTCGGGCTGGTGGGGGCCGCTGACCGGCGCGGGTTTGCAGCAGGCCCGCGCCCGATCTTTCGGATGCGCCTTACGCGGCGAGCTTGACGGCCGTCCTGGCGACCAGTTCACCCTGATGGCGTGCACCTTCGAGCTCGATCTCGGAAGGCTGGCGCGAACCATCTCCACCAGCGATGGTGGTCGAACCATAGGGCGCCCCGCCCACGATCGCTTCCACCGTCATCTGACCGGCGTGGCTGTAGGGCAGCCCGACGATCGTCATACCGAAATGGAGAAGGTTGGTGATGATCGAGAACAGCGTCGTCTCGTTGCCGCCATGCTGGGTGGCCGATGAGGTGAACGCCGCGCCGACCTTGCCGTTCAAGGCCCCGCGCGCCCACAGTCCGCCGGCCTGGTCGAGGAAGGCCGCCATCTGCGACGACATGCGGCCAAAGCGCGTGCCCGTGCCGACGATGATCGCGTCATAATGTTCGAGCTCGGCGACCGTGGCGACGGGCGCGGCCTGGTCGAGCTTGAAATGCGCGTTGCGCGCAATCTCCTCCGGAACCGTCTCCGGCACGCGCTTCACATCGACCTCGGCGCCGCCCTTGCTGGCACCTTCCGCGATGGCATACGCCATCGTCTCGATATGGCCATAGGTGGAATAATAGAGGACAAGAACCTTGGGCATGGTGGCCTCCGTGATTGCGGCTGCGGCCTGCCCGCGCCGTTGGTGTCGTGACTGTGCCGACAGACGGGTAAGAGGAAAACCCGAATACCGTCGATCAACAAGTTCGATATTTTCGGTAAGTTGGCGGCCGCCTCAGATGACGGCGAGGAGCCCGCCATCGACCTGCAGGACGATGCCGGAGATGTAGCTCGACAGATCCGAGCCGAGGAACGCGACGGCATCCCCAACCTCCGAAGGCTGGCCGAGACGGCGCAGCGGAGTGCGCTGGCGGAATCCTTCCGACGCCGCCGCAATGTCCGGGGTGGAACGCAGCAGCTCGGTGTCGATCGTACCGGGCGCGATCGCGTTGACGCGGATGCCGTCCGGCCCGAGCGCGTCGGCGAGCGACTTCGCCATCAGGACGATGCCGCCCTTGCTGGTGGAATAGGCGACCGTGAAGCCCGCACCAGAGATGCCGCCCATGCTCGCCATCATGACGATACTGCCCTTCTTGCGGAGCGCCTTCATCTGCCTTGCCGCGGCCTGCGCGCCGAACAGTGTGCCATCGAGGTTGACGGCCATCAGCCGCCGATAGTCACCCTCGCTGACATCAGCGCCGTCGCTCCTGAGCGAGATGCCGGCATTGAGGACCATGACATCGACGCCGCCGAACTCGCGCGCGGCCTCGACCAGTTCGTCATTGTCGGCCCGGCTTGCGACGTTGCACTTGTGGAACTTCGCCTTCACGCCCAGCCCCTCGATCTCGGCGGCTGTCGGCTCGCCGCCCTCGCGCGGCGTCTCCACGATGTCCGACACGATCACCGCCTCGGCGCCGTGCCGCGCTGCGGCGAGCGCAATGGCGCGACCGATGCCGCTCGAGCCGCCGGTGACGATCACGGTCTTGTTCTCAAGAATATTGCTCATATGCGTTCTCCCGGCCGCACACTGTCGAACCGGCAGCGCGGTGTCTGGATGCCAATTGTTGGGTCGAGGTGAGAAAAGGGGTTGGGCGCGGAGACGGACGCCGCAATCAGCCCTGCCTGATGAGCGAATGCACCATCAGCGGTCCGCCGAACTGCTGCAGCCGGCCGCCCTCGGCCAACCTGCCAAGCACGATAGGAGCAAAGCCGAGCCGTTCGGGCAGGGCTGACAGTTCGCCGGCGGCTTCCGTGTCGTCGCTGGACAGGAAGACGGTACGGCGCCCGTCCGCCACCTCGGGCTCGGCGGCGAGCACCCCGGCCGGCAAGGTGTTGAAGCCCTTCACGACGCGCGCGCCTGGCACGGCCTCGGCGACGATCTGCGTCGAGGGGCGGCCGCCGAGATCGGCCGGTGCGAAGTCAGGGAACTTGATTGCGTTGGTCGCGTCGACGACGATCCTGCCGCCCCAATCGCCCACGCCGGCGACCGCCTCCGGAACCGCCGTGAAGGGCACGGCGAGGATCACGATGTCGGCCGACAGCGCTTCGGACAGCTCGGACGGACGAATGCTCTCGCCGAGCTCGCCCGCAAGATCGCTGAGCGAGGCAGCTCCGCGCGTGTTGGCGACATGGACCGGAATGGACTTGCGGGCGAATTGGCGCGCGAGAGCTGTGCCGATCGCACCGGAACCGATAATTGCGTAGGTCATGACTTGCATCCTTTCTTGACGATGAGGTGTGGGGGATCGCCGCCGCGTCAGGAGACGCGCCAGCGCGGCATTCCAGGGAGGGGAATGAATTCGCTGTCTCCAGGCACGCCGCGGAAGCGTCCGGCCTGCCAGTCCTCGGCTGCCTGATCGATCAGCTCGCGCCGGCTGGAGACGAAATTCCAGAAGATGTGGCGCTTCTCGGGCAGCGGCTCACCGCCGAGCATCATCAGCCGCGCTGGCCCGCAGGCCATCACAACGATCTCGGAGCCCGGCCGCAGCACGACGAGTTGGTCCTTGCCGAAGCGGCCGGTCTGGCCCTCCACCTCGATCTCGCCATCGACGACATAGAGCGCGCGCTCGATATGCTCGCCGTCGATCTGAAATCGTGCGCCGTCCGCGAGCGCCACATCGGCATAGAGCGTGTCCGAGAAGATCCTGGTCGGTGCGCGCGCGCCGCCAAATGTGCCTGCGAGTAGCCGCACATCGGCGCCCTCGCCGGTGAGGCGAGGCAGATCGGATGCCGCGACATGCTGGAAGCCGGGATCGGTCTCCTCCAGTTCGAGCGGCAGCGCGAGCCAGGTCTGGAAACCGAACAGCTGGTCCTCGCGGGCGCGGAACTCGGCGCCGCTGCGCTCGGAGTGGACGATGCCCCGCCCCGCCGTCATCAGGTTGACCTCGCCGGGGCGGATCGTCTGGACGTAGCCCTCGCTGTCGCGGTGATCCATCTCGCCGTCGATCAGATAGGTGAGCGTGGCAAGTCCGATATGCGGGTGCGGACGGGTGTCGACGCCTTCGCCGGCGCGGAACACCGCCGGCCCGAAGCTGTCGAGGAAGATGAAGGGGCCGACCATGCGACGCTTGGCTGAGGGCAGCGCGCGCCGCACGTCGAAATCGCCAAGGTCGCGGACAGCCGGAAGGAGCAGTTGCTCGACGGGATCGGTGGTGGATTGCAGGGTCATCGTCGCCTCCTGGCGGCCGTTCGAGGTCCGCGGATCTGATGACCGAGACTTACGCCAGGTGGACTGAGCGGGAAATACGGATAAACTCGCGCGAAACGTTCGAGGAATTCGATATGATATCCGAGCCGGGAACACCGACGCTCGATCAGCTGCGGGTGTTGCTGACGATCGTCGACGTCGGCAGCTTCGCGGGCGCGGCCCGCAAGCTCAATCGCGCGACTTCGGTCATCAGCTATTCCATCGCCAATCTCGAGGCGCAGCTCGGCGTGAAGCTGTTCGACCGGGAGACGACGAGGAAGCCGCAGCTGACCGAAGCCGGCCGTATGGTGCTGGCCGAGGCGCGAACGATCTCGGACGGCGTGGACGGACTTCGTGCCAAGACGAAGGGCTTGCTACAGGGCCTTGAAACCGAATTGCACCTGGTCCTCGACGTGCTCCTGCCCGAGGAGCGCGTGGTCGATGCGCTCACGAGCTTCCGGGACGCGTTCCCGACGGTCTCGCTCCATCTCCATGTCGAGACGCTCGGTGCCGTCACGCAGCTCGTGCTCGACCGGGTCGCAACAGTCGGCGTCAGCGGACCGCTCGACACGGTGGGCGGCGTCGAGCGCATCGGTATCGGCAGCGTGAGGATGATCCCGGTCGCGGCCCCCCAGCATCCGCTGGCGCTTGCCGGCAAGAACCCGCCGGGCGCCGGACGCGAACATGTTCAGCTCGTCCTGACGGACCGTTCGCCGCTCACCCAGGGCCGGGACTTCGCCGTGGTGAGCGCAAGGACCTGGCGCCTTGCCGACCTCGCCTCGAAGCACATGCTGCTCAAGGCCGGCATCGGCTGGGGCAACATGCCGGAGCCGATGATCAGGGAGGATCTCGAACGCGGCCGGCTCATCCACCTCGATATGCCCGACAGCATCGGCGGGGACTATGTCCTGCACGCTATCTATCGCGCGGACACGCCGCCGGGGCCCGCGGCCTCATGGCTCATCGAGCGGCTGCGCAATCAGGCCGCGGAGACTCCGCGTGCCGCCGCACCTCAAACGCAAAGCGGCGGACCTTCGTCGAAGGTCCGCCGCTCGTCGGGAGAGTGATGCCGCAGCCTTGCAGCCGAGCGGCGACAAAGGTGGCGGGATCGCCGCCGGTTCATCGGCGGCGATAGGCGTCGAGGGCGAAGCGGCCGGCGCCGAAGGCCATGATCTGCAGCAGGCCGCCTGCGATCGAGACGTTCTTGAAGAAGTGGAAGAATTGGCTCTGGTCGGCAAGGTTGCTGTGAAAGGTGACAGCGGTCACAAGCGTGAACAGCGCCAGGGCGGCCGCAACGAGGCGCGTGCGATAGCCGGCGACGAGCGCGAGCCCGCCGGCGACCTCCACCAGCACCGCGGCGGCGAAGCCCAGGACGGCGAAGGGCAGCCCGGATGCCTCGATCATGCCGATGGTCGCGGCGGGAGCCGAGAGCTTCGAGACGCCGGACAGAAGGAAGAGCGGGGCGACCAGCAGGCGCGCGACGAGCGGCGCGGCGCCGCTCAGGAAACCGGCATCGGCGGTGAAGGTGAAAGGCTGAGAGAGGGCATGAGATTGGGACATGGGACCATTCCTTTTGCAGCGGTGCGCCGGGATGAAGCACCCTGATGCCCCGATAACTGACACCCGGCCGCTTCTCGGAATAGCCGAATAAGTTCGATTCATAAGCTCGATATTATCGAACGGTCAGCGGCAGGATCAGTCCTGGAGATGCCACCAGCGGACCATGCGCTCGCGTAGATCGACGGTTTCGCCATCAGCTGTGAAAGTTCCGTTGCCCCAATGGTGCAGGGTCCGGCGCTCCTTGCGCTCGGCGTCCACCCAGATCCGGACTGGCTCGAGGATGAAGAGGTTGTACTTCTCCACCAGCGTCGTGTCGGCCACCCGGCATTCGATATTGGCGAGACACTCGGCGACGAGCGGCGCGCTGACCGCTTCCGCAGCCAGCGGCGTCAGCCCGAATTTGCCGAACTTATCGATCTCCTCGCCCGAGCAGCTGCCGATATCGACCACCTTGGGGGCGAGGTCGATCGTCGGGATGGCGATGACGCACTCGCGGGTGCCGCGCAGCGCCTGGTAGCTATGGTCCCAGGGCCCGATGATGGAGCCGACCAGGGGTGGCGCGTGCTGGATCATCATGTGAAAGCCCATGGTCATGATGTTCGGCTTGCCCTCCCAAGCTGTCGTGACCAGCACGATCGGCCCCGCTTCAAGCAGTCGATAGGTTTTGGATGCAGGCATGCTCTGCATGATCTCGATCCCTTGCAATAATCACATGACCGATGCGGCGCGCCTATAGCCCAGGCGCGCAATGGCCGATCATTTGCCCCACTCCGGACCGCCGTCGGTGCAGGTCTGGCCGCCATCGACCGCGAGCGTTGCGCCCGTGATCCACAGCGCCTCGTCGCTCGCGAGGAAAGCGATCGCGGCCGCGATTTCCGCAGGCTCGCCGGCCCTGCGCAGCGGGATTCGGTCCCACGCCTTCTCGAGCAGCGCTTCGTCCTTCATGATCTCGTCGACCATACCCGTGACGGTGAGGCCGGGGCAGACCGTGTTGGCGCGCACCCCATAACAGCCGTTGTCGCAGGCGATCGAGCGCGTGAGATTGGCGACTGCCGCCTTCGCCGCATTGTAGGCGGCGTGACTCCAGCCGCCCCCCAGCGAAGAGACGGAGCCGACATTGACCACCGATCCCCGGGTTTTGCGCAAGTGCGGCAGCGCGGCCCGGCTCATGTAGAAGACGCTGTCGACGTCGGCTCCGAAACAGGCTCGCCAGCTTTCATCCGATGCGTCGTCCACTGTCCCGACTAGGTTCATGCCGGCCGCGTTGACCAAGGTGTCGAGCCGACCGAAATGCTCGACCGCCGCGGCCACCAGGCGATCGCATTGCACCCGGTCGGACACATCGGCGGGGTGGACGAGGATCCGATCCCGCGGCATGTCCGCTGCGGTCTCGGCAAGGCGTTTCTGGCTGCGGCCGGAGATCGCGACGCAGGCGCCTTCATCAAGGAAGCGTCGAACCGCGGCCTCGCCAATGCCGGAGCCGCCGCCCGTCACGATGGCGACTTTCCCTTCGAATCGTTTCATGACTGTTCTCCTGTGCATGGGGAATGGCTCGCGGCATTAGCCGCGAGCGAGATTGTCGAAATCGGTGCACCGCGCCATCGCTTCCCAGCCGGTGAATTCCCGGAGCATCTCGCCGAGCTTCGCCGTTGCCGCTTCGTAGGCATCCGCACCGAGGAGGAGGCGCTTCGGGGGGGATGCCCCGAGAACCGCGTCTCCAATTGCAACTGCCGCCTTGGCCGGATCGCCTTGCTGCCGGCCAACCGAGGCATGATAGGCACGGCGCGCCGCCCCGGCGGTCGCGTCGTAGTCCGCGATCGGGCGCGTGGTCTCCCGAGCCGAGCCTGCCCATTCCGTCCGGAACGCCCCCGGCTCCACCGTCATGACATGGATGCCGAGCGGCGCGACCTCCTTGCGCAGGACGTCGGAAAGACCTTCGACGGCATATTTCGTGGCGCAGTAGAAGCCGACGGCCGGATAGCCTTCGAGGCCGCCGATCGAGGTGATGTTGACGATCGTGCCCGACCGGCGGCGGCGCATTCCGGGAAGCGCGGCCCTGATCATGGTCGCGACACCGAAGAAGTTCACCTCGAAGAGCATGCGAACGGCATCTTCATCGCTCTCCTCGATCGCCGCGAAGTAGCCGAGCCCGGCATTGTTCACGAGCACGTCGATGCCGCCGAAGCGTTCTTCCGCCTTGCTGACGGCGACCTGCGCCTGCTTCGGATCTGTCACGTCGAGCGGCAGGACGAGCGCCTCGCGGCCTTCGGCCAGGTCTTCGACCTGCTCCGGCTTGCGCGCGGTGACGATGACGCGCTCGCCCCGTCCGAGGAGGTGCTCCGCGATCTGGCGGCCGAAACCGCTGGAGCAGCCGGTCACGAGCCAGACGGATTTTCGTTCAGTAGTCATGGCTTGATTCTCCTGTCGGGATCAGCATCAGCCGCGCTCGGCGGCGGTGGAGACCCGGCGGTAGGCGCAGATCTCGACATCGTCCGCGCACAGGTTCGGCACGTCGGCCATGAAGGCCTGCACGTAGGGCGTGCGCATATGGGCGTCGAAATCGGCCTGGCTCCGCCAATCCTCGTAGACGAACCAGGCATCGGGATCGTCCGCGGAGTGGTAGATGTCGTAGCGCAGACAGCCCGGCTCTCGGCGCGTCGGCTCGACGAGCCCGAGCAGTCGCGCGCCGAGGCTCTCGCTCTGGCCCGGCTTTGCAGTGAAGAAAGCGGCGTTGGTCAGTTCCGTGGTCATGTCTTGTCCTTTGCGGCCGCGCGGCCGCGCCTTTCCTGTTCGATTGGTGGATCGGGATTGATCGCCGGCGCGACCGGGATCGCCGGCGCGACCGGCGTTCTCGTCAGCCGATCGCGACGCTCATGCCGCCATCGGCCATCACCACCGATCCGACGATGAAGCTCGCCCGGTCGGAAGCGAGGAAAGCGACGATCTCCGCGATCTCCTCGGGCGCGGCGGCGCGCCCGATCGGCGCGTTCTTGCCATGCTCGGCAAGGAAGCCGCGGCCATCCTCCATGAAATGGTTCAGGAGGTTGGTCACGACGTCGCCGACCCCGATCGCGTTCACGCGAATGCCATGCTCGATCGCCTCGAGCGCCTGGGTGCGGGTGAGCTGCGCGAGCGCGCCCTTGGAAGCGGTGTAGGCGGCGATCCCCGGGAACGCGAAATAGGACGCATAGGAGGCGATGTTGACGATGGCGCCCGACCTGTTCGGCATCATCGCCTTCATGGCCTCGCGCGAATGCAGGAAGGCGCCGGTGACGTTCGTCTCCATCTGCCAGTTCCAATCCTCGCGCGTGATCTCAACGACGGGCTTGTAGAGGATGCGGCCGGCGTTGTTGACGAGGATGTCGAGCCGCCCGAAGCGCTCGACCGCAAGCGCGACAGCCTGCTCCGCCGTCCCGTCCTGCGTGATGTCGGCCACCAACGGCACGAGACCGTCGCGGGCGAGACTTTCGACCTCGGAGTTGATGTCTTCGGCGACCACCTTGGCGCCGCGGGTGTGGAGCAATTCGGCTATGGCGCGGCCGATGCCACTCGCAGCGCCCGTGACGAGCGCCACCTTGCCTTCCACTTCATTCAGCTCGTGCGGGGTACGGGTCATGATCGATCTCCTCTTCTGACGTTCAGGCGGCGGCAACCGCTGCCCTCGCAACGCAAATAGGAGACCTCGACTATCCATTTAATCCGGAATAAACCGAAAGGGTTCTTCAGTTTTCCAACATAATGCCAATGGACCCGCGTGAATGAAGACAAGCAGCGGAAATGACCTTCGTGCCTTCGTCGCCGTCGCCGAGCTCGGCAGCTTCTCGAAGGCGGCCGAGCGCCTTGCCCTCTCTCCGTCCTCACTGAGCCAGATCATCCGCAGCTTCGAGGAGCGGCTCGGTGTTCGCCTCTTCCACCGCACGACCCGGAGCGTCGCACTCACGGACGCTGGCGAGCGACTGCTGCTGCGCGTGCGGCCCGCGCTCGCGGAGCTCGATGCGGCACTGACCGACGTCGGGCATTATCGCGACCGCCCGGCAGGCCTCGTGCGGGTCCGTTGCTTGCGGCTCGCCTACAGCGCCTATGTCGAGCCCATCCTGCCGGCGTTCCACGAGGCCTATCCTGACGTGAAGCTCGACATCCTGGTCGACGATGCCATCGTCGACTTGGTCGCCGCCGGTTTCGATGTCGGGTTCACCCTCGGCGAGGTCATGGAAAAGGACATGGTCGGTGTCCGGCTCGGCGGCGACATATGTCAGGTCGCCGTCGCCTCCCCTGACTACATCGCACGCCACGGTAGCCCGCGGACGCCGAGAGACCTGCACGACCACAAGTGCCTGCGCTGGCGCTGGCCAGGGCGGACAACGCCTTACAATTGGGAGTTCTTCAAGGACGGGGGCTGGTTCGAGGTGGAGGTCGATGGCCCGCTCATCCTGAGCGAGCAGCGGATGACCATCGACGCTGCCGTCAGGGGGATAGGCATCGCCTTCTGGGTCGAGAGCGAGCTAAGGCCGCATATCGATGCAGGGCGGCTCGTGCCGCTTCTGGAAGAATGGTCGGCGCCTTTTCCGGGCATCTACATCTCCTATCCGCAGCAACGCCAGATGGCGCCGGCCATGCGCGCCTTCATCGACTTCGTCAAAGCACATGCCGCGGAGCGATAATCAGCACGATTATTCAACCGCGCTGAAAAGCTTTTGCGGAATATGCCCGATTATCATCCGGCATTCTTGTGGATAGTGCTCTCAGCGGCGCTCCCTGTCACGCAATTGCAGCGGTCGCGCCGTAGCTCACGCTACAGGAATATCGAATAGTTCGATCGAATCTTGCCAAGCGAGTTGGCATGTCTGCATGGAGTTTGAATGAAGGGACCGAGCATACCGACGTTCGACCAGTTGAGGGTCTTTCTGACGGTGGTCGACGTCGGCAGCTTCGCCGGGGCGGCGCGCAAGCTCAACCGCGCGACCTCGGTCATCAGCTACACCATCACGAATCTTGAGGCCCATCTCGGCTTCGCGCTGTTCGAGCGGGACGCCACCCGCAAGCCGCGCCTCACCGAGGCCGGACGGACGGTCCTGGCCGAGACCCGCAGCATCGCGAACGGCGTCAATCGCCTTCATGCCAAGGCGCAGGGACTGCTGCAGGGCCTGGAACCCAGCGTTTCGATCGTCGTGGACATGATGCTGCCTGCCTCCCGCGCGCTCGATGCGCTCAAGAGCTTTCGGCGGGAGTTTCCGACCGTCCCCCTGCACGTGCGGACCGAGGGGCTTGGCGCGGTCGCGGGGCTCGTCATCGACGGGACCGCGATGATCGGCGTCTGCGGCCCCCCTGACATCGAGATCGATGGCCTGGAGCGGATCGGCATCGGCAGCGTCGAACTGGTTCCCGTCGCGGCGCCGGACCATCCGCTTGCCCTGGCGGCCGAAAACCCGATCGGGGCGGGCCGCGACCATGTGCAGATCGTGCTGACGGACAGGTCGGAGCGCACCAAGGGCGTCGATCTTGGTGTCGTGGGGACGCACACCTGGCGCGTGGCCGATCTCACCACCAAGCATATGCTTTTGGTCGAGGGTGTCGGCTGGGGAAACATGCCTGTGCCCATGATCCGGGAAGATCTGAGGACGGGCCGGCTGGTCAGGATCAGCCTGCCTGACGTCAAAGGCGGCGCCTATCGCTTCTTCGCGATCCATCGCTCGAACAACCCGCCGGGGCGGCCGCGAGTTTCCTGATCGAGCGCTTCATCAGCCAGGTCCCCGAATGGGAGCCAGGCGCGCGCGACGTTCACGCGCTTTGATCTGATAATTCCCAAGCCGCTCGCTCTACTCGACGACCGTGCCGATGGTCGCGCCGGAGCGGAGTGTCAGCGTCACCGGCGTTGTCTCTGCAGCCTCGGCGAGCTCGGCCCGCTGCAAGGCGTTGAGTCCCCGAACGGCGATCGTGCGATCGATGTGCATGCCGCCGTCCAAGCGGCTCATGCGGAGCACGATCTGCAAGGCAGCGATCGGCCAGCGTCGCTTGGCAGCGTACATCCGCAGCGTCATGGACGTGCAGGCGCCAAGTCCGGCGAGGAGGAAGTCATAGGGAGCCGGCCCTGTATCCGATCCTCCGGCACTCAAAGGCTCGTCGGCGTGCAAGCGGTGGCCGCCCGCGTCGATGATCGTGTCGTGCCCGGGCGGGCCAAGATTGGCGGTGACCTTGACGATGCTGACCGTGAGCAGGTCCATGGCAGGTCTCCGGCTGGTGAAGCCTGCCGGAGCAGGCTTCACCGAGAGGATGAGGTTCAGACGCCCGCTCCGCCCTTGCCGGCGAGGAGCTGAAGCTCCCAGGCAAGGTTGGTGGCCGTCGCCCCGCCATGGGCGAGCATGATTTCCTGAACGCCCGGCACCGTTTCGGCGCGAGCCCAGTCGCGCTGAAGCTCGGCCATGAACACGCCAGCCGTCAGCGGGATGGCGCCAGCCTGGATCATGCGTTGCACGGCGACCTGATGGGCCTCGAGCGTGGTGCCGCCCGATGCGTCGGTCACGAAATAGACCTCATAGCCGTCGCCCAGCGCGTGGATGACCGGGAACGCGAGGCAGATCTCGGTCCAGAGCGCTGCCATCACCAGCTTCTTTCGGCCGGTCTGCTTGACCCATTCCACAACACGCGGGTCTTCCCAAGTATTGATGGTGGTGCGGTCGATCGGCTTCTGCTCCGGGAAGACGTCCTGCAGCGGCTTGATGAGATAGCCGCCGCGCTCCTCGACCACGGTGGTGAGCAGTGTCGGGACCTTGAACAGCTTCGCGGCTTTGGCGAGCTGCACGACATTGTTGATCATGAGAGCCGGGTCGTGGCTCCCGATGCCGCTCACCTGAAAAGGCTGGTGATCGATCAGTATGAGTGCGCAGTTGTCTGGCGTCAGCATCGCTTCCAGGCCGACCGCGGCGGGCTTCGATTGGGTCATGAGAGATCCTCTTGTTGCGTCGTGAACAGGGGCCTCGTGTTTCCGAAAAGCGCACGCTCCCGCTCGCGCTCGGCCGCACCGATCGCCCGCTTCGGTCCACTCCGGGGAACTGAGGTGAGCTGATTTCAACCAATCTGCCGCGCCGCGAAAGCCAGATAAGGTCGAAGCTGCTGTTCGATGGAATAGGCAAGCGGGCGCTTCGGCTTGGCCCCGCCATAGCTCCGGGCCGCTCTTCCGAGTGCCGGCAAATACATGTCTATTTGCTCGAACAGTCGCTTCGAGATTTTCAGGATTTCTTGTTCGATGCGCCTCGCCGAAATTTGCCCGCACCCGATCAGCGGCCACGGGGTTGCGGCAGTGCGCCAAGACAGAGCGCGCCTTCGCATCGGCGGGCAGTCCCGATCAGTGAAAGGCCAGACCCATGAAAGCACTTTCTTTCCGTTCTTTCGGCTCGCCCGACGTTCTGGAGCTCGTCGACAAACCTGTGCCCCAGCCCTGTGCCGGTGAGGCGCTGGTCGAGATTCACGCCTCGGCGATCAATCCGAGCGACGTTAAAATCCTGTCGGGTCTTTTCGAGCCTTCGCTGCCGCGCACTCCCGGACGCGACTATGCGGGCGTCGTGGTAAGCGAGGGTGCATGGCACGGCAAAGCGGTGTGGGGAACCGGAGCCGATTTCGGCATCTCACGCGACGGGGCCCATGCCGAATATGCCGTAGTTCCTGAAAGCTGGTTGTCGGAGAAGCCCTCGCGTTTGACCATGGAGCAGGCGGCGAGCGTGGGCGTGCCCTATATCGCCGCCTGGTCGGCGCTCGTGACCGCCATGGCACTGCAAGCTGGCGAGACCATTCTAGTGACTGGGGCGCTCGGCGCAGTTGGCCGGGCCGCGACCCAGATCGCCCATTTGCGCGGCGCGAAGGTGATCGGGGCGGATATCACGGATCCTCCTTCCGAGGCGAACATGTTCATCAACAGCCGCGATGTGGATCTGGCGGACGCCGTGCGAAAGCTGACGGACGGCAATGGCGTCGATGCCGTGCTCGACACGGTCGGAGGGCCCGTGTTCGAACCGGGCCTGAAGTCGCTCGCGCTCGGTGGCCGGCAGGCGGTGATCACCAGTGTCGGATCACGCCGGGTCGAGTTCGACCTGATCGATTTTTATCACAACCGGCTGCGCCTTATCGGCGTCGACAGCGCCAAGCTGTCCGGTGAAGAGATCGCCGGGATCATGAATGGCCTGCGCGACGGATTCGAGGCTGGGATCCTCATGCCCTCCGACATCAGGCCCTGGCCACTCGGCGAGGGACGCCAAGCCTATCAGGCCATCGCTGCCGGAGGTCTGTCCGCCAAGCAGGTGCTCTCACCTCGGGCGTGACGAAACGGAAGCCTGTTGTCCGGTGTAACGAGGCTGTGGGGATCATGAGCGTTGCACTGGATCGCTGACAAGCGGCCCGCCTGACTTGCTCCAACCATAACTTCGCACGGAATCTGATGGGGTGGACGCCCCCCAGCGGCCTTGGTGTGCCAAAGTGGAGGTGTTGAGCACCACTTGAGGGAGGCGTCCATGGGAGAGGTTAGCACAATCGGCTTAGACTTGGCGAAGAACGTCTTTCAGGCGCATGGGGCT
>DASZBB010000243.1:0-9102 GCA_035944695.1 Microvirga sp.
GCTCGGCGCCTTGCGCCGCAACGCCCTCGATCACAAGCTCGGCGCCATCTTGGTGGCGGGCGGATTCGTCGGCTCGGCGCTCGGCGTATGGTTCTTCGCGGCGGCGCGACGGGCAGGCCAGCTCGACCTCGTCATCGTCATCTCCTACGTGACGCTCTTCACCATCGTGGGCAGCCTGATGCTGAAGGAGAGCATCCGGGAGTTCTGGAGCCGGCGAAAAGGCGGCGTGGTGCGCCTGCGGCGCCAGGCCGGCGAGCACGCGCCCTATCTGGGCTGGCCCCTGCGCATGCGCTTCTACCGTTCCAAGCTTTACGTCAGCATCATCCCGATCCTCGGGCTGTCGCTGTTCATCGGCTTTGCCGGCGCGCTGCTCGGCATCGGCGGCGGCTTCATCGTGGTGCCAGCGCTTCTCTACATCTTCCGGGTGCCGACGAACGTGGTCGTGGGCACCTCCCAGTTCCAGATCGTCTGCACGACCCTGGTCGCCCTCGTTCTCCATGCGGTCACGAACCAGGCGGTCGACATGGTCTTGGCGATCCTGCTCATCGTCGGCGGCGTGTTCGGGGCCCAGTTCGGCGCGCGCATGGGGCGCCATCTGCGGGCGGAGCTGTTCCGCTTCCTGCTCGCCATCCTGCTCCTGGCGGTGGGTCTGCGCTTCGGCCTCGAGCTCGTGCTCGAACCGGACGAGCCCTTCTCCATCACCACGCAGGAGACGCGCACATGAGGACCCTCTGCGCCCTCCTGATCCTCGTCGGCACAGTGATGAGCGCGCGCGCCGAAACCCTGATCACGTCGCTGTCGAATCACCGGGTGCTGATCAATTCCAACTACACGGGCACGCAGATCGCCGTGTTCGGCGCCATCGAGCGGGACGCGCAGACGGTGGCCCGCGCGACGGCCTACGACATCGTGGTCACGGTTCGCGGGCCGCGCCAGTTTCTCACGGTGCGCGAGAAGGAACGGCTCGGTCCGGTCTGGATCAACCAGGAGCAGCAGAAATTCCCGACCGCTCCGGCTTACCTGAACGTCCTCAGCTCCCGGCCGATCGAGGAGATCACGAGCGATCAGCTGCGCCAGCGCCAGAAGATCGGGTTGAGCGCGATCATCAACTCCGCCGATTTCACGATCCATCGCGGCGGCGCCGACCAGCCCTTCCGGGATGCGCTGTACCGGCTCAAAGCCCAGGAAGGGCTTTATATCCAGGACGAGCGCGGCGTGACGTTCCTCACGCCCGAGATCTTCCGCGCCAGCGTCGCATTGCCGGCCACGGCCCCTCCGGGCAACTACGACGTGGACGTGACGCTCTTTGCCGACACGGTGATCCTGGCGCGCACGCAAACCCATTTCGAGCTGGTCAAGACCGGATTCGAGGAACAGGTCGGCGTCATTGCCCGCGACTGGTCCCTGGCCTACGGCCTGTCGACCGCCGCGATCGCCCTCTTCTTCGGCTGGCTCGCCAACACGATCTTCCGACGGGACTAAGCAAAACGCCGCGCGTCCGTGCTTTACGCCGCGGGACCGGCGGGCCATCCTGCCGATGGCGTGAACAAGAGGAGTTGCACCATGATGCTCCGGTGCGGGACGGTTCAGTTCCATCACAAGGCCGACGACAAGAGCTACAACATGTCGGTTGTGGAGCGCTTCTCCCGAGAGGCGGCGGATCAGGGCGTCAAGATCCTGGCTTTTCCGGAAATGTGCCTGACCGGATACTGGCACGTGCGCGATCTCGGACGCGAACGGCTGGAGGCACTTGCCGAACCCGTGCCGTCCGGTCCGTCGACGCAAGCCGTCCTCAAGCTCGCGGCACAATTCGACATGGCCATCGGCGTCGGCCTGATCGAACGGGCCGACGACGGGCGCCTGTTCAACACCTATGTGGTGTGCCTGCCCGATGGCCAGGTTCACCGCCACCGTAAGCTTCACGCCTTCGAGAGCGACCATATCGCCAGCGGCGACAGCTACACGGTCTTCGAGACGCCGTGGGGCGTGAAGGTCGGCGTCCTCATCTGCTGGGACAACAACCTCGTGGAGAACGCCCGCGCCACGGCGCTGCTCGGCGCCGACATCGTCATGGCCCCGCACCAGACCGGCGGCTGCCATTCGCGCAGCCCCCAGGCCATGGGCCTCATCGACCCCGCCCTCTGGGAGAACCGGCAGCGCGATCCGGAGGCCATCGAGGCGGAATTCCGCGGTCCCAAGGGCCGCGAATGGCTGCTGCGCTGGCTGCCGGCGCGCGCCCACGACAACGGTTACTTCCTGCTGTTCGCCAATGGCGTCGGCGAGGACGACGGCGAGGTGCGCACCGGCAACGCGATGGTCATCGACTGCTACGGCCGCATCATCGCCGAGACCTGGAAGGCGCAGGACGCGCTCGTGGTGGCCGATCTCGACCTCGGCCTCCTGCCGCTCGCCACCGGCCGACGCTGGATCCGCGGCCGCCGGCCGGAGCTTTACGGTCTCCTCACGCAAGCACAGGGCCACGAGCTCGCGCCCCGGCAGGCGCGGTTCTCGGAGGCTCCCGTGGTGAAGAAGACGGGATAGCTCGCGTCATTCGCTGAAGGGCGCGCAACAGACAGGAAGAGACGCCGTAGCGCGTGCCTATGGGCGGATCACCGACCTCGTGCCAGTGATCTCGATTGGTGAAGCGCCGCGCTCTTCCGATCGGGATGGCCAGGGCAGTGATCAATCCCGGCAGAGCATCGCCCTGGCGATGGCGAAGATCCGCTCGGTGCCGATGAGGTGCGCGGTGAAGCCCCTGGCGAAGAGCGGCTTGAAGGCGGCGTCGCACGCGTTGAGCCCGCCCGCATAGGCGCCGAGCGCCGGCATCACGCAGCGCTGGCCATCGGTGAGGAAGCAGCGCCGCCGCGTGGCGCGCCCGCGCATGACCACCTTGCCGACCGGGTGCAGATGGCCGGCGATCTCGGTCTGCTCGCCCGGAGCCGGCTCGTGGCGCAGGGTGAGGGATCCGAGCGCCATCTCCTCGACCACCTGCCCGCTGATGCTGTCGGGCAGGATGCGGTCGTGGTTGCCCGTGACCCAGATCCAGTCGCGCCCCTTCTGAACGTCTTCGAGCGTCGTGCGCTCCTCGGTACCGAGCCGGTCCGGCCCACCGATGTCGTGGAAGCTGTCCCCGAGCGCGACGACGGTCTTCGGGTTGAAGCGGAACACCGCGTCGGAGAGCGCGAGAAGCGTCTCGCGGGTGTCGTAGGGCGGCAGCATCATGCCGCGCCGGGCGAAGGACGAGCCCTTCTCGAAATGAAGATCGGCCACGAGCAGGGCTTCGTGGCCGGGCAGATACATGGCCCCCGTCAGGTCGAGGAGCGCCAGCTGCCCGGCAAGCTCGATCTCGTGTGTTGTCTGTTTGTTCTTCCGCAATGCCGTCACGCCAAAGCCTCGTCGAGAAGCGCTGCTTCCGCCTCGGCCAGAATCTCGTCCGCGTTGTCGCTATAGACGCGCTCGCGGCCGATCTCCAGCATGACGGACACGCTCAAAGGAGAAACCCGGTCGAGCGGCTTGTGGATGATTCGCCCCCGGATGCGCTCTAGCATCATGCCAAGGCGCCTCACGTCGAGGAGTCCCGTTGCCGCATCCGCCCGCGCGGCGCGCAGGAGCACGTGGTCGGGCTCGTGCTTGCGCAGCACGTCGTAGACGAGATCGGTGGAGATGGTGACCTGCCGCCCGGTCTTCTTCTCCCCCGGGAACTTGCGTTCGATGAGCCCGGCGATCACGGCGCATTGGCGGAAGGTGCGCTTCATGAGAGCGGATTCGGCGAGCCAATCCTCCAGATCGTCGCCCAGCATGTCCTCGGAGAACAGCTCGTCCATGAAGGCAGGATCGCGCGCGGCGCGCGCGGCGATGTCGCCCGAGGCATAGACGGCGATGCCGTAATCGTTGGCCACGAACCCGAGAGGCTTGAGCTTCGCCCGCTCCAGGCGGCGGGTGAGCAGCATGCCGAGGGTCTGATGCGCGAGCCGTCCCTCGAAGGGAAAGCAGGTCATGTAGAAGCGGTTGCCGCGGGGAAAGGTCTCGACGAGCAGATCGCGCGGGCCCGGCAGAAGCGAGCGGCGGCGCTGCTGCAGGAGCCACTCGGTCATCTGCGGCGGCAGGCGGTCCCACTCGAACGGGTCGGCGAGAATCGCCCGCACCCGCGCGGCCAGGAAGGTGGAGAGCGGGAACTTGCCGCCCTCGTAGGAGGGGATCATCGGATCGGTGCCGGACCCGGCGCGCGTCACCAGCACCTCGTCCTCGCTGATGCCCTCGAAGCGCAGCACCTCGCCGGCAAAGAGAAACGTGTCGCCGGGCGTCAGCGTCTCGGCGAAGTACTCCTCGATCTCGCCGAGGATTCTTCCGCGCGGCAGCACCGTGCCGGGCCGCGAGCGCAGGCTCTTGCCGAGCCTCACCTTGATCATGCTGGACTCGACGATGGTGCCGACATTCAGCCGGTATTGCTGCGCGACCTTGGCGTCGCGCACGCGCCACAGATCGTCCCTGCCCTTCACGATCTTGGCGAAGCGCTCGTAGGCGCGAAGGGCATAGCCGCCCGTCGCCACGAAGGCGACGCAGGCCTCGAAATCCTCCCAGGTCAGGTCCGCGTACGGTGCGGCGGAACGGATTTCGTCATAGAGGGCCTCCAGCCTGAACGGCTCGGCGCAGGCCATGCCGAGGATGTGCTGACAGAGCACGTCGAGGGCGCCGATGCGCGCATCCGGCGTGTCCTGCGCCGCCTCGTGCACCGCATCGAGCGCCGCGCGGCATTCGAGGATCTCGAATCGGTTCGCCGGCACCAGATAGGCTTCCGACGGCTCGTCCATGCGATGGTTCGAGCGGCCGATGCGCTGCATGATGCGCGAGGCGCCCTTCGGTGCGCCGACGTTCACCACGAGGTCCACGTCGCCCCAGTCGATGCCGAGGTCGAGCGTCGCGGTGCACACCACCGCCTTCAGCTTCCCGGCCGCCATCGCCTCCTCCACGCGGCGGCGCTGCGACACGTCGAGGGAGCCGTGATGGAGCGCGATGGCAAGCCCGTCGTCGTTGAGCTTCCAGAGCTCCTGAAAGGTGTATTCCGCCTGCAGACGCGTGTTGACGAAGACGAGGGTCGTCTTGTGCGTCCGGATGAGATCGTAGATCGCCGGCATGGAGAGCGAGGCCGTGTGGCCCGCAAGCGGCAGGCGCTCGTCGATCTCGAGCATGCGGATGTCCGGCTGCGCGCCGCCCTGCACGACCACGAGGTCGGCCATGGCGGCATCCGCCCGTTGCGGCACCAGATAGCGCCGCAGATCGTCGGGCTCTCGCACTGTGGCGGAGAGGCCCACCGCCGTCGCCTGCGGGGCGATCGACATCAGCCGCGCGAGACCGAGCGACAGCAGGTCGCCGCGCTTCGAGGTGACGAGGGAATGCAGCTCGTCGAGCACCACGCGGCGCAGATCTTTAAAGAACTCCCGCGCCTCCGCGTGGGCGAGCAGGAGCGCGAGCTGCTCCGGGGTGGTGAGCAGGATGTCGGGAGGGCGCTCGATCTGCCGCGCGCGCTTGTGGGACGGCGTGTCGCCCGTGCGCGTCTCGATGCGGATGGGAAGTCCCATCTCCTGCACGGGGGCCTCAAGGTTGCGGGCGATGTCGGTGGCGAGCGCCTTGAGCGGGGAAATGTAGAGGGTGTGAAGCCCACGCCGGTCCTTGGCCGTGCCCCGGCCCGGTCCCCTCTCCGCCAGCTCCACGAGGCTCGGCAGGAATCCGGCGAGCGTCTTGCCGGCGCCGGTCGGCGCCACGAGAAGGGCGGAGCGGCCCTGCCCGGCCTTGGCGAGCAGGTCGAGCTGGTGTTCCCGGGGCTTCCAGCCACGGTGCTTGAACCAGTCACGGAAGATCTTTGGGAGGAGGGAGGCGGACGTGTGAGACATCTGTCCTCAACATAAGGTACGGTGAGGCTTTCGCCAGACCGCCGCTTGACGGTCGAAACAAAATTACGTTTATTGCGGCCAAGGGGAGAACGATGGGCGAGGGGCTTCGCGCTGCCGGGAACGACGAGCTGGAGGCGATCGGCCGGCTCTATCATGCCGTCTGGCTGGAGACGCAGGCCCCGCTCCAGCCTGCGAGCGTGGCCGAATACCGCAACGAGGCCTTCTTCATCGAGCGGGTGAAGCGCTTTCCCGTGCCGCCGCTCGCCGCCTATGCGCAGGGCCGGCTCCTCGGCTTCGCCGCCTGGGCGGAAAACATGCTCGGCCAGCTCTATGTGGCGCGCGAGGGACGAAGCCTCGGGATCGGCCGCGCCCTCCTGCAGGCGAGCGAGCATGCGATCTGGGCGAGCGGCTTCGATAAGGCCCGTCTCCATTGCCTGGTGGGCAATCACGGCGCCCGCTCCTTCTACGAGCGTTGCGGCTGGCGCTGCACGGCCACCATCGCGGAGGAGGCCGAGACGCTCCAAGGCCCCGTCCCGGTCCCTTGCTGGGAAATGGTCAAGGAGCTCAATGTGTAGACAACCGCCAAAGCCCTTGCCATCCAGCCCACGTTTCCGTCAGCTTGGGCAACGCCACCAACGAGAATGAAAAGGCACACGCCATGCCGCACGATGTCCAGTTCCAGAACGCCGTCGCCGTCGTCACCGGAGGCACACAAGGATTGGGCGAAGCCATCGCCCGCACCTTCGCCGAGCGCGGCGCCAAGGGCCTCGTGATCTGCGGCCGCAACGCGGAGCGGGGGCAGGCGGTCGCCCGCGAAATTTCGGGCCAGGGCTGCCACACGGAATTCGTGCAGGCCGATCTCGAAAGCGTCGAGCAGACCCGCCAGGTGACCGCGCGGGCGGACAACGTGTTCGGGCGCGTGGACGTGCTGGTGAACGCCGCCGGCATCACCGATCGCGGCACGATCTTCGACACGAGCCCGGAGCTGTTCGACCGCATGTTCGCGGTCAACGTCCGCGCGCCCTTCTTCCTCATGCAGGAGGCCGCCAAGATCATGCGGCGCGAGAAGATCGAAGGCGCGATGGTCAACATCCTGTCCATGTCGGCCCATGGCGGCCAGCCCTTCATCACCGCCTATAGCGGCTCGAAGGGCGCTCTCGCCACGCTCACGAAGAACGCCGCCTTCAGCCTCATGCCCTGGCGCATCCGCGTGAACGCGCTGAACATCGGCTGGATGAACACGCCGGGCGAGGACCGGATCATGAAGACCTATCACGCGGCGCAGGACGACTGGCTGGAAAAGGCCATGAAGGAGCAGCCCTTCGGCCGTCTGCTGGAGCCGAAGGAAGTGGCGCGCGCCGTTGCCTTTCTCGCAAGTTCGGAGTCCGGCATGATGACCGGCTCGGTGATCGATTTCGACCAGTCGGTGATCGGCTGCTACGAGAGCGCGCCGCATCCCTCGACGCGGGCAGAGTAGATAGCCCTGCAGAACGCACCCTCATTGGGCGAACTAATCGGACGTCCATCTGCTTCGTCATCACCGGCCTCGTGCCGGTGATCCCGATTGCCTAAAGCGCCGAGCCGCTACCAATCGGGATGGCCGGAACCGGCTCGGCCGGCGTCCAAGGTTACTGGTAACCTAGCGCTCCAACACCATCAGGAACCCGGGAACGGGCACGCCGCGGTCTTCCCGCGTCGAGACGCGCTCGGAGATGACGACGTTGAATCCCATGGTTTCCGCGAGCCTGCGGAGATAGGATTCACCGTGCGCGTAACGGGCATCCTCCCCGAGGAGGTAGCCCTCGCCGTCATGCGCCTGCACGGTGAAGGCGAAGAGCCCTTCGAGCGCCAGCACCCGATGCGCCTCGCGGAAGACCGCATCGAGCGACGCCATGTAGACGAATACGTCGGCGGCCACCACGAGATCGGCCTCGCCCGTTTGCCGCCCGTTCAGAAAGGCGACAAGCTCGCCCTCGTGCAGGGCGTCGTAGAGCTTGGTCTTTTGCGCCTTCTCCAGCATGCGCGGCGAGAGATCCACACCTTCGAGGGAAGCGCAGAGTCCGGCGAGTTCCTGCGCCATCAGGCCGGTGCCGCAGCCGAGATCGAGCGTCGCACCGAAGCGATAGTCCCGCAGCCGCTTGGAGCAGGCCCGGCGCAGCGCGTCGGCGATCAGCGCCGGGCCGCGATAGGCGAGGCTCTTGGTCAGGTGCCGGTCGAACTTGGGCGCATAATCGTCGAACAGCGCCCGCACATAGCCGTCGGTGATCGCCTCGTCGGGGGCGAGCGCACCGAGGCGCGCGAGATCGAGCCGCGCGCCAAGCGCATCCTCGGGCTCGAGCGCCAGGGCCTGGCGCAGGGCGTTCACCGCCTCCTCCCGTGCGCCCGACGCTGCCAAGGAGCGGCCCAGCATGGCATGGGCGGGGGCGAAGTCGGGAGCAAGCTCGAGCACCTGCCGGGCCAGATCGGCGGCGGCCTCGAAATCGCGCTCGTCGAAGGCGGCGCGGGCATATTCATAACGGCGGTCGGCGTGAAAATCGCCGGTGGATCGGACGGTGGCGGTCGAGGACATGAGGTTTGGATGCGGGAGAGCAGAAGGGCTGTCAATGCAATGTTTCCGCCATCGCTTTCTTGCCTAGCAATGCCCGATTTCTGAAGCGCTCCGCTGGCCCTGGCCACACCCTCTCCGTCCCGTCCGTCCCCGGACCAGATCCGCGGGACCGGGCCTGGTCGTCCCGCCGTCCTGCTCAGGTCCTCTGCCGTCATGACCCCCACCCCGTCATGGCCGGGCTTGTGCCGGCCATCCCGATCGGTGAGGCGCGGCGCTTTTCCTGATCGGGATCACCGGCACAGGGCCGGCGATGACGTGGCGGAGGTGGTGAGGCCGCCGCTGCTGCAACGATATGTTCTCACCTTGTTCTTGACCCGGTGGTGCGTCTGAGCTCGGGTGTTGCGCATCCCGGCCCGACGGGGGGCGCGCTTCGCGAGGCGTCGCAGGTGGTGGGGCCGGGAGCGGGCCTGCGGCAGCCTCGCACGCGGCCGGCAGGAGGCCCTTGGTGCCTGCGGGCCGCCAAGTCGAAACGCCTAAAGTCCCGCCTGCGAGGCGCCGTCCGGCTCTTCCACTTCACACCAAGCATCGAGCCGGCCGCCTCTCGCACCTCCCTCGATCCACTTCCGGCTCAGGGCTCCCAAGCCCTGGGCCCCAAGGTGCTGG
>DASZBB010000244.1:0-17045 GCA_035944695.1 Microvirga sp.
CAGATCGTGGACGGCAAAGCCTGTGGTGCGGATGGCATCGGTCAGCTCGTCGGGCGTGACGAACTTGTCCCATTCGTGGGTGCCCTTGGGCAGCCAGCCGAGGATGTACTCCGCCCCCACGATGGCGGACGCGAAGGAGCGCAGGGTCCGGTTGATCGTCGCCATTGCGAGGCACCCGCCCGGCCTCACCGCCTGAGCGCAGGCGGTCACGAAAGCCTGCCGGTCGGCCACGTGCTCCACCACCTCCATGGCGAGCACCATGTCGAAGGTCTCACCCCTGGCGACCACGGCCTCGACCGTCTCGTTGCGGTAATCGACTGCGACGCCTGCCCGCTCCGCATGGAGCCGGGCGACCGAGATGTTGGTGGGCGCCGGATCGAGGCCCGTCACCTTCGCGCCCAACCGTGCGAGTGGCTCCGACAGAACGCCGCCGCCGCAGCCCACGTCGAGGATCGTGATCCCCTCCAGGGACCGGGCCGAGCGCGGATCGCGCCCGAACCGGCGGCAGGCCTCGTCCCGGATATACCCCAAGCGCACCGGATTGAACTTGTGCAGGACCTTCATGGGCCCCTTCGGATCCCACCAAGTCTCGGCGATCCGTTCGAAACGGGCGACCTCGGCCGGGTCGATGGTCGTGGGTGCGCCGTCGGTCATGGGAGCTGTGTTTCCTCAAGGCAAAGAAATGTTTTCCGCGCGTTGACAGGGCGCGGCCCTACCGTCATGTATACGCGCCTTTTCGCGGCGCGAAGGGGCAAAACATCAATTTCACATCACGGCCTTCCTCGCCCATGCCCCGTCTCGTCATGAAGTTCGGCGGAACATCCGTCGCTACCGTAGAGCGCATCCGCAACGTGGCGCGGCATGTCAAACGCGAGGTCGAGGCCGGCTACGATGTCGCCGTCGTCGTGTCCGCCATGGCGGGCAAGACCAACGAGCTCGTCGGTTGGGTGAAGGACGCCTCCGCTCTCTACGATTCGAAGGAATACGACGTGGTGGTCGCCTCCGGCGAGCAGGTCACGTCGGGCCTGCTCGCGATCGCCCTGCAGGAGATGGGCCTCAAGGCGCGCTCCTGGCAAGGCTGGCAGATCCCGATCATGACCTCGGACGCCCACGGCTCGGCGCGAATCGCCGCCATCGACGGCACCGGAATCCTCAAGGGCTTCACGGACAACCGGGAGGTCGCCGTCGTGTCCGGCTTCCAGGGCGTGCACCAGCCCACGGGCCGCGTCACGACGCTCGGCCGCGGCGGCTCCGACACGAGCGCGGTGGCGCTCGCGGCCGCCATCCAGGCCGAGCGCTGCGACATCTACACGGACGTGGACGGCGTCTACACCACCGATCCGCGCATCGTGCCCAAGGCCCGGCGCCTGGACAAGGTTTCCTACGAGGAAATGCTGGAAATGGCCTCGCTGGGGGCCAAGGTGCTCCAGGTGCGCTCGGTCGAGCTCGCCATGATGCACCGCGTGCCGACCTATGTGCGCTCCAGCTTCGACGATCCCGCCGATCCCAAGCTCGGCACCCTCATCTGCGACGAGGAAGACATCATGGAACAGCAGGTTGTCACGGGCATCGCCTATTCGCGCGACGAAGCCCAGATCACGCTGCGGGACATTGCGGACAAGCCGGGCATCGCCGCTTCGATCTTCGTGCCCCTGGCGGACGCCAACATCAACGTGGACATGATCATCCAGGTCGTGTCCGACAACGCCGCCACCACGGACCTGACTTTCACGGTCCCCACGGCCGATTACGAGCGGGCCTGCGCGATCCTCAACGCGCACCGGGACGAGATCGCCTTCAAGGAGCTGCAGGGCGCCACCGACGTGGTGAAGGTCTCGGCCATCGGCGTGGGCATGCGCAGCCATGCGGGCGTCGCGGCGCGCGCCTTCAAGGCCCTGGCCGACAAGGGCATCAACATCCGGGCGATCACCACATCTGAGATTAAATTCTCGGTCCTGATCGAATCCGCCTATACGGAGCTTGCAGTCCGCACGCTCCACTCGCTATACGGCCTTGATCAAGCCTGATTGACGAGGGAACTGTCGGGCTGCGACACTCGTAATAGGTAGCCGCCGGTTCGCCCTGCCGGCTCGTGAAGGACGGGAACTGATAGCTCATGCCAAGCGCTCCCGGCGGTCCGCGCCTTCTGCTGCGCCGCCTCCGCGAGATCATGGCGGAGCCGGTCGGGGCGCAGGACCGTCTCGATAGGATCGTCACCCAGATCGCCGCCAACATGGTGGCGGAGGTGTGCTCCGTCTACGTGATGCGCGGCGACGGCGTGCTCGAGCTGTTCGCCACGGAAGGCCTGAACCGGGAAGCCGTCCACCTGACCATCATGCGCTCGGGCGAAGGCCTCGTCGGCCTCATCGCCTCGACCGCCGAGCCCCTCGCCCTGTCCGACGCGCAAAGCCACCCGGCCTTCTCCTACAAGCCGGAGACGGGCGAAGAGATCTACCATGCATTCCTGGGCGTGCCGCTGCTGCGCGCCGGCAACACGCTGGGCGTCCTGGTTGTCCAGAACCGCACCTACCGGGCCTATACCGAGGAAGAGGTCGAGGCGCTTCAGACCACCGCCATGGTGGTGGCCGAGATGCTCGCGACCGGCGAGCTTCAGGCCCTGGCGCCGGTGGATACCGGGATCGCCCTGCGCCGTCCCGTCTACCAGAAGGGCGTCGCGCTCGCCGACGGCGTGGGCCTGGGCTACGTGGTGCTCCATGAGCCCCGCGTCGTGGTCAAGAACCTCATCGCCGAGAACATCGAGGCCGAGCTCCAGCGCCTCGATTCGGCCATCGCCGAGGTGCGGCTGTCCATCGACGAGCTCATCGAGCGCGGCGACGTGGCCCATCACGGGGAGCACCGGGAGGTTCTGGAGACCTTCCGCATGTTCGCCCACGACCAGGGCTGGCTCCGGCGCATGCGCGAGGCCGTGACCTCCGGCCTGACGGCGGAGGCGGCCGTGGAGCGGGTCCAGTCCGACAACCGCGCCCGCATGCTGCGCCAGACCGACCCTTATCTGCGCGAGCGCCTGCACGACCTCGACGATCTCGCCAACCGCCTGCTGCACCGGCTCGTCGGGCGCGATCTCGTGGCGGAACGGGGCCAGTTGCCGGAGAACGCCATCCTGGTGGCCCGCTCCATGGGCCCGGCGGCGCTCCTCGACTACGACCGCTCGCGCCTGCGCGGCGTCGTGCTCGAGGAAGGCGGACCCACGAGCCATATCGCCATCGTGGCCCGGGCGCTCGGCATCCCGGCCGTGGGCGAGGTGTCGAACGCGACCTCGCTGACGGAACCGGGCGACGCGATCATCGTCGACGGCGCGGCCGGCGAGGTGCAGATCCGGCCCAATCCCGACGTGGAGGCGGCCTATGCCGAGAAGGCGCGCCTGCGGGCCCGCCGGCAGGAGCAGTACCTCAAGCTGCGCGACGTGCCGTCCGTCACCAAGGACGGCGTCGAGGTCACCCTGCAGCTCAATGCCGGTCTCGTGGTCGACCTGCCGCATCTGGCCGAGACCGGGGCTGCGGGCGTCGGGCTGTTCCGCACCGAGCTGCAGTTCATGATCGCCGAGCGGATGCCCTCGGCCACCGAGCAACAGGCGCTCTACAGCACCGTCTTCGCGGAGGCCGGCGACAGGCCCGTCACCTTCCGCACCCTCGACATCGGGGGCGACAAGATCCTGCCCTACATGCAGTCCGTCGAGGAGGAGAACCCGGCCCTGGGCTGGCGCGCCATCCGCATCGGGCTCGACCGTCCGGGCCTCTTGCGCGCCCAGATCCGCGCCCTTCTCAAGGCCGCCGCCGGCCGGCCCCTCAAGATCATGTTCCCGATGGTGGCGACCTGTGACGAGTTCGAGCGCGCCAAGCAGATCGTGGAGCGGGAAAAGGCCCACCTCGCCAACCACAGCCATGCCCTGCCGTCGGACCTGAAGCTCGGCGTCATGCTGGAGGTGCCCTCGCTCCTGTTCCAGCTCAAGGAAATCTGCGAGAGCGCCGATTTCATCTCGCTCGGCACCAACGACCTGATGCAGTTCTTCTTCGCCATCGACCGCGAGAACCGACGCGTGGCGGACCGCTTTGATCCGTTGAGCGCCCCGATGCTGCGGGCCCTCAACATGGTGGCCGAGCAGGCCCGGGCGGCCGGCTGCCAGGCGACCGTCTGCGGCGAGATCGGCGGGCGTCCCCTCGAGGCCATGGCCCTGATCGGCCTCGGCTTCCGCTCGCTTTCCATGTCCCCGGCGGCCATCGGCCCGGTGAAGGCCATGCTGCTGGAAATGAACGTCGCGGAGCTCAGCGCCCTGATCCGCGAGGAACTGAAGAACGCCGGGGGCGGCGAAACGCTGCGTCCGAAGCTCGCCCATTTTGCGGAAACCCATGGTATTCCGGTCTGATGTCGATTGCCCCTCCCTCTGATCGCCTGAACGCCATCCTGGCCCGCCATGACATCATCACGGCGACGCTCAATGCCGGCCCCGACCCGGAAACCTTCGTGGCCCTCTCCCGCGAGCTCGCCGAGCTCGACGGGGTGGTAGACGCCATCCGGGCCTATCGCGCCATGGAGGACAACCTGAAGGGCCTTCAGGCCCTGATCGAGGATCCCTCGACCGATGCCGAAATGCGCTCGCTCGCCGAGGACGAGCTGCCCCAGGCCCGGGAGGATCTGGAGCGGGCGGCCCAGGACCTGCGCATCATGCTCCTGCCCCGCGACGAGGCCGACGAGAAGAGCGCGATTCTTGAAATCCGCGCCGGCACCGGCGGCGACGAGGCGGCCCTCTTCGCCGGCGATCTGCTGCGCATGTACACCCGCTATGCGGATCTGAAGGGCTGGAAGGTCGAGATCGTGTCCGAGAGCGAGGGCACGGCCGGCGGCTACAAGGAAGTGGTGGCCGAGATCAAGGGACGCGGCGTGTTCGCCCGGCTCAAGTTCGAAAGCGGCGTGCACCGGGTCCAGCGCGTGCCGGACACCGAAACGCAAGGGCGCATCCACACTTCCGCGGCCACCGTGGCCGTGCTGCCGGAAGCCGAGGACGTGGACGTCGTGCTCAACGACGCGGACCTGAAGATCGACACCATGCGGGCCCAAGGAGCGGGCGGCCAGCACGTGAACAAGACCGAATCGGCGATCCGCATCACCCATATCCCGACCGGCACGGTGGTGTTCGTCCAGGACGAGCGTTCCCAGCACAAGAACCGCGCCCGCGCCATGGCGCTCCTGCGCGCCCGCCTCTACGACGCCGAGCGCACCGCCAAGGACGCGGCCCGGGCGGCCGACCGCAAGGCGCAGGTGGGCTCCGGCGACCGCTCCGAGCGCATCCGCACCTACAACTTCCCGCAGGGGCGCGTGACCGACCACCGGATCAACCTGACCCTCTACAAGCTGGAAGAGGTGATCAGCGGCAATGCCCTGGACGAGCTGATCGACGCGCTCGTAACCGAGCATCAGGCTGCCCAGCTCGCCGCCCAGGACCAGGCGGCATGATCGGGCGGCAAGGCCCAAAGCCTTGAGGACCCGAGCCGAGGCCCTGAGGGAGCTTCGCCGGACGCTCATGGAGGCCGGGTTCGAGACCGCAGCGCTCGATGCCCGGCTCCTTCTCCTGGAGGCCACCGGCATTTCGGCGGCGGATCTGATCGCCCGGCCCGAGGCCCCCCTGTCGCCGGAAGAGGCAGCGACACTCGCGTCGTTCACCCGGCGCCGCCTCGCCCATGAGCCCGTCGCCCGGATCACCGGCACCCGGGAGTTCTGGGGCCTGCCCTTCCGCCTGTCGCCCGAGACCCTGGTGCCCCGCCCCGACACGGAGACGGTGGTCGAGACCACCCTCGACCTGCTTCCGGACCGGAAGACCCCGCTCAAGATGGTCGATTTCGGCACCGGATCGGGCTGCATCCTGGTCGCCCTGCTGCACGAGCTGCCCCGGGCGACGGGCCTTGGTGTCGATCTGTCCTTCGGAGCCCTCGTGACGGCCCGGACCAATGCCGCCGCGAACGGGGTCGGCAACCGCTCCCATTTCGCCCTCTCGCGCTGGGCCGATGCGGTTTCGGGCTCGTTCGATCTCATTGTCTCCAACCCGCCCTACATCGCCTCCGGGGTGATCCCGACCCTCGAAGAGGAGGTGCGGGAGCACGATCCGAGGCTCGCCCTCGATGGCGGTCCCGATGGCCTTGAGCCCTATCGGATCCTGCTGGGCGAAGCGGGGCGGCTGCTGGCGCCCGGCGGCCTGCTCGCGGTCGAGATCGGCTACGATCAGGCCGAGGATTTAGTAAGCTTGGCAGGGGCTTACGGCCTTGAAATCCTGCGGATCGCCCCCGATCTCTCAGGCAACCCCCGCTGCGTCGCCATGAAGCGATCGTGATGAACAGGATGCGGCTTTTGTGTCCAAGGGCGGGATAAAATCGGAATTAGCCCTTGTTGGACCGGTCGGAACCCGCTAGATTCGGATCTAGAGATCGTCCTCGGTCTAAACAAATCGGTAGCCCTTGGGGCATGCCGGAAGACCAAACGATATCAGTCGCGCAGGCAGGGGCTTTTGAAACAGAAACAGCCTAGCGCGATCACCTGAACCCGACACTGAAGGATGGCCAAGCCTTTGATGGGCTATGGCAGAATGTCAGACGGTTGCCACGCGAACGGTGGGCGTTGAGCCCGTTCGGTGAATATTGGCTTGCATATCGCGTGGGCATGAAGAACCAGCGAGGCTCATAGAGCGAACAATGAGACCAGGACAAAACAGGCGTATGCGCGGTCGTAACAACAACAACCGCAACAACAACAAGGGGCCTAATCCCCTGACGAAGAGCTATGAGTCGAACGGGCCGGACGTGAAGATCCGCGGCACGGCTCAGCATATCGCCGAGAAATACAGCCAGCTCGCCCGCGACGCGCAATCGAGCGGCGACCCGGTGGCGGCCGAAAACTACTTCCAGCACGCCGAGCACTATTACCGCATCATCGCAGCCGCCCAGGAGCAGCTGCGCGAGCAGTACGGCTACCAGCAGCGCTCCTTCGACGAGGAAGGCGGCGAGGACGAGTTCGGCCAGGGAGAGCGTCCGAATTTCGAGCGCGCCGGCGGCCAGGATTTCGGCAATGGCGAGGACCAGGATTTCGGCTCCCAGCCGCAGCCCTACGAGAACCGGGGCGAGCGCAACGATCGTCAGCCGCGCTTCGACCGCAACGATCGTCAGGACCGTGGCGACCGGCAAGACCGGAACGACCGCCAGGATCGGAATGATCGCGGCGACCGTCGCGAGCGCTTTCAGCAGCGCGACCGCGGCCCGCGCCAGGACTCGCAGCGCGACGAGCAGCCCTATGAAGCCCGCGCCGAGGGTGGCGAGCGCCAGGACCGCAACGAGCGCCCTGCCCGCTTCGACCGCGGGGAACGCCCCGACCGCCAGGAGCGTCAGGACCGAGGCGATCGTCCCGAGCGCAACGACCGGTTCGAGCGCGGTGACCGGCGCGAGCGCTTCCAGCGCGACCGCCGCCGCGACGAGGCCGAGGCGCCCGAGCAGGCCACCCTTCCGGCCTTCCTGACGAACCCGGTCCGCACCCCGCCTCCGGCTGCCGTCGAGGAGGCTCCTCCGGCTCCCCCGGTGGTGCAGGAAGCGGCCAACGACGAGGAGGCTCCCCGTCCGCGCCGCCGCCGCCGCACCCGCCAGGAGATGATCGAGGCCGCCAACGCCGAGAACGCCGGCTTCACGCCGGATCCGGCCGAGACGCCGGCCGCCGAGTAGGCCATCACCGCAATGCGATACAAAAGGGAGAGCCAGGCTCTCCCTTTTTTGTTGGATGCGTTGCGCCCGACCTTGACCCACGCACTGAACGGCGGGCGCTCGCCTGCCGTTTGAACGTTTCGGCTATTGCGCAACGCGCGGCCGGCCGCGCCGTTCTGAGGCGCCGGCGCATCCCATGGTCGTCCGCTCCCGTATCGAAGGCCATGTCGCCGTTGCACATTACGGCTTGACTCATCCATAACTCGACGGTTATCGGTTAAATCAATAACCATCGAGTTATACATTCCGATGTCACATCCCCAAGACGCCCTTTTCAGAGCACTCGCCGATCCGACGCGACGGGCCATCTTCGAGCGGCTGTGTCGCGACGGAGACCAGACCGTGGCGGCCCTGACGGCTCAGGCCAGGGTCTCACAACCGGCCGTCTCGAAGCATCTCGGCGTCCTGAAGCAAGTCGGATTGGTGCGCAACCGCCACGAGGGTCGTCAGACTCACTACAGCGCGCAGCCTGGAGCCTTGGCCCCGCTGCTCCACTGGACAAGCCAAATGACCGGCTTCTGGCAAAGCCGGTTCGACGACCTCGAGGATTTGCTGAAAAGGATGGACCAATGAATGAAACGGCAATCGAGACGCGCTCCGTCGTTGTCGAGCGCGAAATCCCCCACCCGCCGGAAAAGATCTGGCGCGCCCTCACCCAGCCGCACCTGATCGCCGAGTGGCTGATGAAGAACGACTTCAAGCCTGTCGTGGGGCACCGGTTCAATCTCAGCGGGGACTGGGGCGGCGTGTTGGATTGCGAGGTTCTCGCCATCGAGCCGAATAAAACGCTGTCCTACACCTGGAACTTTACGCACGACGATGCGGCCTTCGATCTGAGAAGCGTCGTGACCTTTACTCTGACCCGAACGCTCGCGGGAACCCTGCTGCGCATGGAGCAGGTTGGCTTCCGGCCCGATCAGAAGCAAGCCTTCGGGGGCGCCAACGCCGGATGGCAGGGGTTTTTCGCGAATCTAGAGCAGGTCTTGTCTCGGGTTGAATGAAAGTCGCCGCCGAGCGGGTCGCCCGATCCGCCTCGGCTCTTCCTTGGAGGAAGTCACAATGAAATGGAGCAGTCGGATCCGGCAGGTTCACCGCTGGCTGTCGATCGCCTTTACGGTGGCCGTGATCGCCAACTTCGTCGCGATGGGATTGGGAGAGCCTCCTGCCTGGGTGGTCTACGCCCCGCTGCTCCCGCTCTTCCTGCTCCTGTTCACGGGCCTCTACATGTTCGTGCTGCCCTATGCCTCCAAGGGGCGCCGCGGGAGACACATTGTCGGACAGGAGTAAACGGAGTGGCCATTGCACCATCCAACACGGGTGCATCCACGAAAGAAGCAAGCATCGGACTTTGAAAGCGATCAACTTTCGGGGTCCGATGCCCTGGGAGAGGCGTCGAAATTGTCGGCTACAGGGCTAGCGTCGCCTGCTCGGCCTCCAGGCTGTCACCGGTCCCGAGCGTCCCATCGCTCAGCACCTCGGCATAGATGCCGCAATCGAAGTGCCCGTAGACCTTCATGAGGCTCTTGGGGATCTCCAGATCGCGGAGGCCGGTCGCCGGATCCACGTTGGTCGCGGCGCAGCGTTCGATGCGCTTGGTCACCTTGAGGCGCAGGCCCGATGCCGTGGTCAGCACCTGGCCGACGAGATCGAACTCCGCCCACGGCTTCAGCCCCTCCAGGTGGATGTTGCCGCGAAATCGCAAGGGATCGACCGGCGCACCGACCACATTCTCCAGCTCGCGCACGCTCGCCAGGTTGATGAGCGAGACGAAGCCGCGCCGGGAATCGGTGAAGCGGAAGCCCTCGGGCGCGGTGAGCATCTTGGGCGGGCCGCGCAGCTCCCCGGGCATGAAGCGGCGGAAGAAGGCCTCGACGGCAAGCCGCCCCTCCCGCGTGGAGAGATCGCCCCGCGCCACCTCGCGTCCGCCCTCCTCGATGAACAGGGTCGTGATCGAATCGAGATAGCGAGTCTTGAGCCGCGCCAGGCTCTCGTTGCGCATCAGCATCAGGAACTTGATCTTGGGCTGATGCTGCGGGTTGTCCGGGTCGAACCCGGCCGGGCCGTTCTCGATGGCAAACAGCCGGTCGCCGGGAAAATAGTCGCCCTTGGTGAGAGCGACCTGGGTCAGCGTCTCGGGCGAGAGGCCCTTGACCGGATAGCGCTGGAGGGAGGCGATGCGAATGCTCATGCCCTATCGATAGAAGGCGGCTGCGCCGGGAGCAAGGAGCAGGAGCGATCCCTTCGCGCTTGCCGCGCGTGACACAGCTCTAGTTGACACAGAGGAGCCGGGGCCAGCCACCGTCATGACGATCCATATCCTTGCCGTTCCCTACGATTCGGGTCACCGCGCGAGACGCATGGGGGCGGGACCTCTGCGTATCCTGGAACGGGGCCGTGTATCCGACCGGCTGCGGGCGACCGGGGGTGATGTATCGGTTGCGGTGATCGAGCACGATCTGGAATTCCCGACTGAGATTGGAACGGCCTTCGAACTCCACCGAGCTCTTGCCCGGAAGGTGTCCGAAAGCCTCGCTCATAACGCTCTCCCCCTCGTGCTGTCCGGCAACTGCAACAGTTCTTTGGGAACCGTCGCGGGGCTTCAACGGGCAGATCAGGAGCCTTTGGGCGTGATCTGGTTCGACGGGCATGGCGACTGCAACACGCCCGAAACGTTCACCGGCGATTTTCTGGACGCCATGGGGCTCAGCACTCTCACGGGGCTTTGCTGGCAGGCCCTTGCAGCCTCCATCCCCGGCTTTCAGCCTGTCTGCGGCCAGAACGTGCTGCTCGTCGGAGGGCATGGCATGGACCAGGGCGCACGGCAGGTTCTGGCCGCCTCGCCCATGGCTCATGCCCCGACGGCCGAGATCAAGGCCAAGGGGATCGAAGCCGCGCTGGAACCGTATCTCGGGCGGCTCAGGGCGGCGGGGATCCAACGTGTCTACATTCACCTCGATGTGGATGTGCTCGATGCGGATCATGCACCCGCCAATGAATTCGCCCCCCGGGGAGGGTTCCTGCCCTCCGATCTCATGAGAGCCGTACGGGCCATAGCGGCGATGTTCGAGATCGCGGCCGCCGCCGTGGCATCCTACGACCCGGCCTGCGACCACAACGACAGGATCCTCAATACCGCGCTTGAATTTCTTGAGCACGTCGCCTGCCTGTCCCGTCAGACAGCATGAGGGATGCAGCAGGTGGAAAAAGCCCTTCTGGTGTTGCGACCGGATGAAAAAAGCCCCGCCGGACCGGCAGGGCCTTCTCGCAAGCGCGTACGCAACGATTACGAAGCGTCGCCCGAACGGGCCACCTTCGTGCGCTTGAGTTCGGGCTCGAAATAGCCTTCACGGGCCGGAATATGATCCTCGTTGGTGGTCTTGGGATTCATGCCCTCATTGGCCGTCTGGTGCTCGGGAATGTTGGTCTGGGGACCAGCCTCCTGCTTCATGCGCAGGGCTTTCTCGGCATTGGCCTTCAGCTCCTCGCGGGCCTTCTCGGCTTTGTCCGCGCGGCGGCGGCTCGGGCTGATGCGGGCGAACAGATCGGATAGGGCCATTGTTGTCACTCCTTGGCGCGCGAGAGCACGCCGTCTTCTTCGTCGCTGCGATGGGTGGGAGGGGCTTTCACGTTCTTGGGGTCGACCGGGATGTCCCGGGACGTGGCGATGCTCCCGGTGGAGTCGCCGATGTCCCGATCCGCCTCGGCTTGCCGGGCGGTCTGGCCGGGCAAGGGGGGCACCCGACCGTTCTCGGTGGTGTCGCCGAAGGTTTCCGGCGTCACGGATGGCCCTTCCTCGAGCGGACTTTCCGGAACAGCCAAGCCAAGCTCAGCATTGCGGGCTAGGTCGGCACGGGCTTTTTCGGCATCCGAGCGCGGATCGCGCGTCATGGGAACCTCCTCAAATCATTGCAGGGTCAATGCCAGCACGGCGAGCGGGTTCCTCCCTCTTGTTGTGACGAATTGGACACACCACCTAAGGTTCGCGGATGCTCCATAGGGAGGTCCGACATCACAGGATCGGCCCGTGCCTCCAGGAGGGCGGGCGGATCTGAGGAGGGATGAGAATGAATTTCGAAAAATACACCGAGCGTGCCCGGGGCTTCGTTCAGGCGGCGCAGAACCTTGCCGTGCGCGAGGGCCACCCGCAGCTCGCCCCTGGCCATGTCCTAAAGGTTCTGCTCGACGACCCGGAAGGCCTGTGCGCCGGTCTAATCGACCGCGCCGGCGGCCGTTCCCGCGACGCCCATGCGGCGGTTGAGCAATGGCTTGCCAAGCAGCCGAAGGTCTCCGGCTCGGCCTCGCAGCCGCAGGCGACCCGCGAGCTGATGCGCTTCTTCGACACCGCCGAAAAGGCCGCCGAAAAGGCGGGCGATTCCTTCGTCACGGTCGAGCGGATGCTGCTGGCGCTCGCCGTCGAGAAGGACACCGAGGCCGGGAAGATCCTGGCCCAGGCCGGCGTGACCGCGCAATCGCTCAACACCGCCATCAATGCCCTGCGCAAGGGGCGCACCGCCGACAATGCGACGGCGGAGAACGCCTATGATGCGCTCAAGAAATATGCCCGCGACCTGACGGAGGCTGCCCGCGACGGCAAGCTCGACCCGGTGATCGGCCGCGACGAGGAGATCCGCCGCACGATCCAGGTGCTGTCGCGCCGCACCAAGAACAACCCGGTGCTCATCGGCGAGCCCGGCGTCGGCAAGACCGCCATCGTCGAGGGCCTCGCGCTGCGCATCGTCAACGGCGACGTGCCCGAGTCGCTCAAGGACAAGCAGCTGCTCGCCCTCGACATGGGCGCGCTGATTGCTGGTGCGAAATATCGCGGCGAGTTCGAGGAGCGCCTAAAGGCCGTGCTCAGCGAGGTCACATCGGCCGAGGGTGGCATCATCCTGTTCATCGACGAGATGCACACGCTCGTCGGTGCCGGCAAGGCCGACGGCGCCATGGACGCGTCGAACCTGCTCAAGCCCGCGCTCGCCCGCGGCGAACTGCACTGCGTCGGCGCGACCACCCTCGACGAGTATCGCAAGCACGTGGAGAAGGACGCGGCGCTCGCCCGCAGATTCCAGCCGGTCTTCGTGAGCGAGCCCACGGTGGAGGACACCGTGTCGATCCTGCGCGGCCTGAAGGAGAAGTACGAGCAGCATCACGGCGTGCGCATCACCGACTCGGCGTTGGTTGCAGCCGCCACGCTCTCGAACCGCTACATCACCGACCGCTTCCTGCCCGACAAGGCCATCGACCTCGTCGACGAGGCCTCGTCGCGCCTGCGCATGCAGGTCGACTCGAAGCCGGAAGAGCTCGACAACATCGACCGCGAGATCGTGCGTCTCAAGATCGAGCAGGAAGCCCTCAAGAAGGAGACGGACACCGCCTCCAAGGACCGCCTCGAGCGCCTCACCAAGGAGCTGGCCGATCTGGAAGAACAGTCGGCCGCCATCACGGCGCGCTGGAAGGCTGAGAAGGACAAGCTCGGCACTGCGGCCGATCTCAAGAAGAAGCTCGATGAGGCCCGCAACCAGTTGGCCACCGCGCAGCGCAACGGCGACTGGGCCAAGGCCGGCGAGCTCTCCTACGGGGTCATTCCGGGGCTCGAGAAGCAGCTTTCGGATGTCGAGGCCAAGGCCGACGGCGGCGGCCTGATGGAAGAGGCGGTGACGCCCGACCACGTGGCGCAGGTCGTCTCGCGCTGGACCGGCGTGCCGGTCGACAAGATGCTCGAAGGCGAGCGCGAGAAGCTCTTGCACATGGAGCAGGATCTGGCAAAGCGCGTCGTCGGCCAAGCCGAGGCCGTCTCGGCGGTCTCGACCGCCGTGCGCCGCGCCCGCGCCGGCCTGCAGGATCCGAACCGGCCCATCGGCTCGTTCATGTTCCTCGGGCCCACGGGTGTGGGCAAGACCGAGCTGACGAAGGCACTCGCAGCGTTCCTGTTCGACGACGAGACCGCGCTGATCCGCCTCGACATGTCGGAATACATGGAGAAGCACTCGGTCGCCCGGCTCGTCGGCGCGCCTCCCGGCTATGTGGGCTACGAGGAGGGCGGCGCACTGACGGAAGCCGTCCGCCGCAGGCCTTATCAGGTGGTGCTGTTCGACGAGATCGAAAAGGCGCATCCGGACGTGTTCAACGTCCTGCTGCAGGTGCTCGACGACGGACGCCTCACGGACGGGCAAGGCCGCACCGTGGACTTCCGCAATACGCTCATCATCATGACCTCGAACCTGGGCGCCGAATATCTGGTGAACCAGCCCGAGGGTCAGGATACCGATGCGGTGCGCGAGGAAGTCATGGGCGTGGTGCGCGCGCACTTCCGGCCGGAGTTCCTTAACCGCGTGGACGAGATCATCCTGTTCCACCGGCTGAAGCGCTCGGAGATGGGCGCGATCGTCGACATCCAGATGCGCCGCCTGCAGAAGCTCTTGGAGGATCGCAAGATCGTGCTGCAGCTCGACGAGGACGCCCGCAACTGGCTCGCCGACAAGGGCTACGATCCGGCCTACGGCGCGCGCCCCCTGAAGCGCGTGATCCAGAAGCACGTGCAGGATCCGCTGGCGGAGCTCATCCTCTCCGGCGAAATCCGGGACGGCGAGACCGTGCCCGTGCATGCCGGCCCCATGGGCCTGATGATCGGCGACGTCACGGTGAGCGGCTCCGAGCGTCCGCCGGAAGGCGTGCGGCTGAACTAAGCCGTACTTTCAGCAGTGTTCATGACAAAGGCCGGGCGCGATGCCCGGCCTTTTTGTCCACGTCCTTTGCAACACGCTGCGCGTCATCACCGGCCTTGTGCCGGTGATCTCGATCATGTGAGGCGCACCGCCCTCGCAATCGGGATGGCCGGGACAAGCCCGGCCATGCGTCGGTGGTGTCATTCCCAGCTGGAGATGGTGAAAGCCATTACGGGGAAGGAATCCATGCGCAGACGCGGCACTGTGGATCCCCTTCCCACCCTTCGTGCGCCGGGGATGACAGGAGGTTGCGATGTCGGATTATTCGGCGGCGACGCGGTAATCGCCCTCGTCGTTCGCCGCCGGGATCGCATCTTCCCTGCGCCGTTGAGCGCGGCGCGGCGATGTGCCTTCACGCAGGAGCATGTCCTTATCGATGCGCTCGGCCTTGTCTTCGCGCAGCTCGCGCTTCGACCGGCGGAGCTGCTTGGCGGTCTTCTGCAGGGCGGCCCGGAAGGCGGCGTAGAGGTCCTTGTTCTTGGCCTCACCGCTCATCATCTTGAGCGCGCCCATCTGCATGTTCACCGTGCAGCGATAGGTGATGCCCTCCCGCGTCACGTGTACGGACGCCGCGCTCAGATGCCCGAAATATTTTCCGGCGACCTGAAGAACGTTCGTCTTCGCATATTCGGGAAACATATCGCCCAGATCGACTGCCGAGCTTTGCACCAGGATGTTGGGTTCGGTGCTGTCAGGTTTCATTCGCTCCTCCGTTGGTGAAGGTTCGATGGCTAACGGCGGGCTTGAGGGAAAGTTTCGGCATCAGGAAACGAAACCCTTACTGACAAGGTTATACGTCGTTCACGGTCGACGATTCAGCGGCACCTGCTCGCCCACGTCGACGATGCGGACCTCGACGGTTCGCGTCTGGTTGTCCCGCAAGATCTTCAGGGTGATCGTATTGCCGACGCCCGTCTGCTCGAGCCTGTCCGTCAGATCGGGCAGATGCCGCACGGGCGCATCCTCGACGCCGACAATGACGTCGCCGATGACGCCGGCCCGTGGATCGACGCCGCGCAGCCCGGCTTGGTCGGCCGGCGAGCCCGGCACCACGCCCGCCACGATCACGCCGTTCACGCCGAGCCGGGCCGCGAGCGTCTCGTCGCCGGCCAGGATCCCGATGCCGGGCGTCGGCACGCGGCCGGTGCGGATCAGCTCCGGCACCACCCGGTTGACCACGTCCACGGGAATGGCGAAGCCGATACCCGCATTGGCGCCGGAGGGAGAGAAGATCGCCGTGTTGACGCCGATGAGCCGACCGGCGGAATCGAGGAGCGGGCCGCCGGAGTTGCCGGGGTTGATCGCCGCATCGGTCTGGATCACGTCGGCGACCTCGCGTCCGCCGCTGGTGGGCAGGCGGCGCTTCAATGCACTGATGATGCCGGTGGTGAGCGACTGGTCGAGGCCGAACGGGTTGCCGATCGCATAGGCGGTCTGGCCCACCTTCAGATCGGCCGAGCGTCCCACCGGGACCGGCGCGGGCAATCCGCCCCGGGGCTGGACCCGCAGCACGGCGAGATCGTAGTTCGGTGCGCGGCCGACGACCTCCGCCGGAAGCACCTCTCCGGAGGCCAGGCGCACCACGAAGGAGGAGCCGTTTTCGACCACATGGTTGTTCGTCACCACATGGCCCGCCGCGTCCCAGATGAAGCCGGTGCCGGACCCGGCCGGTTCTCCGCCCGAGCTCCCCCGGGCCTGCAGGGCGACCACCTGAACGACGGAGGGTGCCACCGTCCCGAAGACGCGGATCGTCGACTGCTCGAAATCCGAGAGGTCCCCCCGCGCCGCAACCGGCCGCGGCTCCCGGGCCGAGAGGAGATAGCCACTCACGTAAGGCTGAAGCACGACGAGCGCGAGCAGCACCGCAACGACCACTATGATGATTCGTGTTGCCCGCTCCTGCATTGTGCCTCCTGTCCGTGATCGCGCAGTCTCACAACGGACACGCTTGCCCGAAGTTCATCGCACCTGCACGGCTCCGTTGAGGAACCCTGCCTCCGCGATGCGCTTGTCCTGGCGATGGATGGTTGAGCTTGTCACGCGAAAGACAAGCCCCGGCCACGGATTTGGAGGAGATTCCGCCTTGCACGACTCGCCACCGCGCCATGCGACCCATCCCCCTGTTCACGCGGGCATCTTCCCGACGTTCTTCCTGTCAGGCTTCGAATGCTCCACCTTCGTCTGGAAGGATCAGGGCCGGCGCGATCTCGTAGCCGAGACGCAGCACCGGGAGCATGTGGAGGAGGATTACGCCTTCCTGCGCTCATTGGGCATCGCGGTTGCCCGCCAGGGGATTCCCTGGCCCTTCGTCGACAGGGGCGGCGTTTACGATTTCTCCGGCCTGGATCCTTTCATCGCAGCCATGAACCGCCACCGGATCCTGCCGATCTGGGACCTGTGCCATTATGGCTATCCCGGCGATATCGATCCTTTCGCGCCCGAATTCGCTGAAAGGTTCGCCGCCTATGCCAGGGCTGCCGCCGAATACGTGACGCCTCGTATCCGCGGCCCGCATTTCTTCACCCCCATCAACGAGATCACCTTCTTCGCCTTCATGGGCGGC
>DASZBB010000245.1:0-8151 GCA_035944695.1 Microvirga sp.
CTCGGCGAAGAAGCGGCGGGTGAGGTTCACGTATTTGGTGGCCACCCGCATCTTGGTGCCGTGGCGGGCGCGCAGATCGGCCGCCACCTCGTCGAGGTCGGCCATGGTTCGCACGTCGATCCAGGCCTGCGGCACGGCGACGACCACGTTGGCATGGCCGAAGCCCAGCGGGGTCAGCATCTCCACCGCCTCGTCCGCGTCAGCGATCTGTTCGCGGATCAGGTCCTCGCCGGTGATGCCGAGATGGGCCATGCCGCTGGCGAGCTGGCTGACGATCTCGGAGGCCGACAGGAAGGCGACCTCCACGTCGGGCACGCCGGCGAGGGTTCCGCGATAGTCGCGGGCGCCGCGGGACTGGGTGAAGACGAGGCCCGCCCGGGCGAAGAACGCGGCCGCGTTCTCCTGAAGGCGTCCCTTGGAAGGAATGGCCAGGATGAGAGGGGAATCGGACATCAGGGCCTCCCCACGATGCGGTCGAGCCAGAACGAGCAGCCGACCGCCGGGATCGCGGTCTCGGCTCCTAGATGCTCGAGCAGCCGGTCGTAGCGGCCGCCGCCCACGATCGGCTTGCCGTCGCCACGGCGCGGGTCCTGCACCTCGAAGATGAAGCCGGTGTAGTAATCGAGATTGCGGGCGAAGGTGGCGGCAAAGGAGAAGGCGCTCACGTCGAGCCCGCGTGCCGCCATGAAGCCGGTGCGCTCCTCGAAAAGGCTCAGCGCCCCGGTGAGATCGAGCCCTGCGTCCTTGGCCAGAGTCCCGATCGCATGGGCCGCCCGATCGGGATCGCCCGCAATGGTGAGATAACGCTCCAGGATCTGCCGTGCCTCCTCGGAGAGGCCGGTCCGGTTCGCCGCGCGGGCCAGGAATCGCTCGGCGATCTCGCCGGCGCTGCGTCCGCCGACGCGGGCAATGCCGGCAATCGACAGGATGTCCTCCACGAAGGCCTTGGCGGCCTGGGGCGCTTGCCCCTCGATGGCGGCGAGAAGGCCCGCATGCTCCTGAGAACCTGGCCCGTCGGAGTCGCTCAGGCTCGCCAGGCCTTGGCCCGACACGATGGCCCGGATCACCCGCCGCTTGGCTGCGGGGGCGATGCCCAGGGCATCGATCAGCCCATGGAGAAGACCCATGTCGCCGAGCTTCACGATGGGGGCCGGACTGCCGATCTCCTTGAGGCCGTCCAGGGCGAGGGCGAGGATTTCGGCATCGACGGCCGATACATCCGTCCGGCCGATGGATTCGAGTCCTGCCTGAAGGAACTCGCCGCTCTCGCCGGGCCGCATGCGAAACACGGGCCCGCCGTAGGAGTAGCCGGAGGGCTGAGCGCCATGCCGGGAGAGATGCTGAAGACAGACGGGGATCGTGTATTCGGGCCGCAGGCACAGCTCCGTGCCCGAGGCATCCTGCGTCACGAACATGCGCCGCCGGATGTCTTCGCCGGAGAGATCGATGAACACGTCCGCCGGCTGCAGCACCGGCGGCTCGATCCGCGCATAACCCTCGCGCTCGAAAAGCGCGATCAGCGCAACAATGGCATCCGTCTCCGTCACTGGCCTCGCCCGATCCTTGTATCGGCATGCTCTCTAGCAATGCTGAGGCACGAAGGCGATTGTTTTTGACCGGAAGGGTGAACGGGACTGCAGCGGAGATCCGGGACATCGGCCGCAAAGCGAGATGTTTCCGTCTGCGTCATCTCCGGCCTTGTGCCGGTGATCTCAAGCAAACTGGGTGCGCCTCTCCTCAAAAGCGAGATGGCCGGGACAAGCCCGGCCATGACGAAAAGGAGGTCTTCGCCGATCGCGGCCTAGTGCTTCTCGGCCGTATCGCTCTTGGCCGTATCGCTCTTGGCTGACTTGGCCTTGGTCGTCCTGCTCTTGCTGGTGCCGCTGGAGCGCTGGACGTATTTGACCTTCTTCGGTTCCGACGTGCCGCCCTTCTCGGAGCCGCCTTCGTCGCCTACGAGGCTGGCCGGCAGGAAGTGGCGGGCGGCCTCCGTCACGACGCCTGCAACGGCGCCCGCGGCGGTCTGCGTCAGGTCGACGCCCTGCGAACCCGCATCCGCGACGGCCGCGCCGGCCTTCTTGGCCGTGCGGGTCCTGGTGAGGGCGGCCGCGGCCGCGCCGGCGGCAGCGATCAGGGCATCGGCCAGGATTTCGCGTCCGAGATCCGTGTTGATCAAGTCCATGAGGCCGGACTTCTTCGCCGATTTCGCCAGCTTGGAACCCGTGCTCTTGCCGGAATCCTTTTTCGCCTTGGATGTGCTCTTCTTGTCTTTGGCCTTCGCCATAGTCATCTCCTGATGGTCAAGCTTGGAAGATAACCTCTATGAAACCATTGGGGTTCCCGAAAGGCCAAGCTTATCCGAAATGCCGGCTCAGAACCTCGCGCACGGCCTTGACCAGATCCGCTTCAGGCACCGAGAACTGCGCCGGCCGGGCCGCTTTCCACTCCTCGTTGGAGGCGATGGCCTGAGCCGCCTTGGCACCCTCGATCAGATCCTTGATCTCGACCTCGCCGCGCTCGCGCTCGTTGGAGCCCTGGATCACGACGCAGGGGCTCTGCCGCCGGTCAGCATATTTCATCTGGGCCTTCATGCCCGAGGAGCCGAGATAGAGCTCCGCGCGGATGCCGGCTTGGCGCAGGGTCGAGACCATGCGCTGGTAGGCGCCGACCTGGTCCTTGTCCATGACGAGCACCACGACCGGTCCGGGCTTCTCGGCGCCGGACACGATGGGGCTCTTGACCATCTGCAGGGCCGACAGGAGGCGCGAGACGCCGATGGAGAAGCCGGTGGCCGGAACGGGTTCGGAGCGGAAGCGGCCCACGAGACCGTCATAGCGCCCGCCGCCGCCCACCGAGCCGAAGCGGACGGGGCGCCCGTCCTCGTCCTGAACCTGGAACGTCAGCTCAGCCTCGTAGACGGGGCCGGTGTAGTATTCGAGGCCGCGCACCACGGAGGGATCGACGGTGACGCGATCCTCGTAACCGGAAGAGGCCACCAGCGATGCGATCTCCGCCAGCTCGTCCGCGCCTTCCAGGCCGCGGGCGGAGGTGCCGACCACCTTGCGCAGGTTTTCGACGGTGGCCGCATTGTTCGCACCTTTGGCGTCCGTGAAGGCGAGCACGCGCGCGATGGCGTCGGGCTCGAGGCCGGCACCCTTGGTGAAGTCGCCGCTCTCGTCCTTGCGGCCGGCCCCGAGGAGCTGGCTCACGCCCTCGGGACCCAGGCGGTCGAGCTTGTCGATGGCGCGCAGCACGGTGAGGCGCTGGCCGGCCCTGTCTTCGCCGCCGAGTCCGATGGCCTCGAGCACGCCGTCGAGAACCTTGCGGTTGTTGACCTTGATGATGAAGTCGCCGCGCTTGAGGCCGAGCTTTTCGAGCGTGTCGGCGGCCATCATGCAGATCTCCGCATCCGCCGCGACGGAGGCGGCACCCACGGTGTCGGCGTCGAACTGCATGAACTGGCGGAAGCGGCCCGGACCCGGCTTCTCGTTGCGGAACACCCAGCCGACCCGATAGCTGCGGTAGGGCTTGGGCAGGGCGTCGAAGTTCTCGGCCACGTAGCGGGCGAGCGGCGCGGTCAGGTCGTAGCGCAGGGACAGCCACTGCTCGTCGTCGTCCTGGAAGGAGAACACGCCCTCGTTCGGCCGGTCCTGGTCGGGCAGGAACTTGCCCAGGGCGTCGGTGTATTCCACGAAGGGCGTCTCGACGCCCTCGAAGCCGTAGAGCTCGTAGGAGTCGCGGATCGCCGCGAGCATGCGCTCCGTGGCGGAAAGATCGGCGGGAGTGCGGTCGGCAAAGCCGCGCGGGGCGCGGGCCTTGATCTTGTCGGCCTTGGACATGGGTTTCTACAGCAGCCGTTGGTTCGGAAAAGCGTGCTGCGGTCACTACTCCCTGGAGCGGGGAGGAGCAAGGGTTGGGTGAGGTTTCTCCGTCATCACCGGCCCTGTGCCGGTGATCTCGATGATGGAAAGCGTCTTGCTCTTCCAATCGAGATGGCCGGGACAAGCCCGGCCATGACGACAGAACAGCTATGCGGCGTAAGCTCTTCGACTTTAAGCCACCGCCTTGATGACCTTGGTCAGCTTGTCGACGATTTCGCCGATCTGCTCCTCGGTGATGATGAGCGGCGGGGAGAGGGCGATGGTGTCGCCGGTGATGCGCATCATCAGGCCGTATTCCTGGAAGGCACGGTCCATGGCCTCGAAGGCGCGCTTGCCCACTGCGTCGGGTCGGGAGGCGAGATCGATGGCGCCCACGAGGCCGATGGTGCGGATGTCGAGCACGTTCGGCAGGTCCTTGAGCGAATGGATCGCGTCGGCCCAGACCGGCTCCAGGGTCTTGGCCCGCTCGAACAGCTTCTCGTCCCGGTAGACGTCCTGGGTCGCGAGCGCCGCCGCGCAGGCCAGCGGGTGAGCCGAATAGGTATAGCCGTGGAACAGCTCGATCATGTGCTCGGGGCCGTTCATGAAGGCATCGTAAAGGCCCTCGCGCACCAGCACGCCGCCCATGGGCACGGTGCCGGAATTCACGCCCTTGGCGAAGGTGATCATGTCCGGAATGACGCCGTAGCGCTCGGCCGCGAACGCCGTTCCGAGGCGGCCGAAGCCCGAGATCACCTCGTCGAAGATGAGCAGGATGCCGTGCTTGTCGCAGATCTCGCGCAGGCGCTTGAGATAGCCTTTCGGCGGCGGCAGCACGCCCGTCGATCCCGCCATCGGCTCGACGATCACGGCCGCGATGGTCGAGGCGTCGTGGAGCGCCACGATGCGCTCCAGCTCGTCTGCCAGATGCGCGCCCCATTCCGGCTCGCCGCGGGAGAAGGCCTGCTCGGCCCGGTTGTAGGTATGCGGCAGGTGGTCGACGCCTGCGAGCAGCGAGCCGAAGAACTGGCGGTTCTTCACGATGCCGCCCACCGAGATGCCGCCGAAGCCGACCCCGTGATAGCCGCGCTCGCGGCCGATGAGGCGCGTCTTGCTGCCCTGGCCCTTCACGTTCCAATAGGCCAGCGCCACCTTGAGCGCCGTGTCCACCGCCTCGGAGCCGGAGTTGCAGAAGAAGACGTGGTTGAGATCGCCCGGGGCGAGCTGGGCAAGGCGCGACGCGAGGGCGAAGCCGCCCGCATGGCCGAACTGGAAGGCCGGCGAATAGTCGAGCTCCTGCGCCTGGGCCTGGATCGCGGCCGTGATCTCGTCCCGGTTATGGCCGGCATTGCAGCACCAGAGGCCGGCGGCACCGTCGATCACTTCCCGGCCGTCGGGGGTGTAGTAGTACATGCCCTTGGCGCGGGCGATCATCCGGGGACGCTGCTTGAAAGAGCGGTTGGCCGTGAACGGAAGCCACCACGCATCCAAATCGTTGGGTGCGATGAGGTCGTTGGCGGCTCTGGATGTCTGTGCGGTCATCATGGTCCCCGAAGTGTCTGGCACAGAGGAACCTATCAGCCGTTTCCGGACGCCGCAAAAAGAACTTTCGGCAAAGCCATGGGCCGGAGGCGACCCTCGGCTTACCCCGTCATGGCGCGGGCTTCATAGCCGGCCGCGTCCAGGGCGCGCGCCACCTCGACGCTTTGAGCCTGGGTCGTGACGTGCACGCGCCCGTGCTCCAGATCCACCTCCACCCTGGCGCCGGGATCGAGGCGTTGAATCGCCCGAGTGACCGAATTGACACATCCCTGGCAAGTCATGCCGTCGACCTGCATCAGCAGATCCTTGCGGGGTTCTTCCATCGATCGACCTCTTTGAAATTCCATCAGGATTCTGCGCAGGCAACGCGCGACTGCGAAAAAATGTCCATTGCGGTAATGCGAAACTTGCCCCGCGATTCGCGCTGATTCATTGTCTGTTAACACACTGATTCGCGCATATTCGCCGAGCCAGGGGAGCGGGGGCACCCATGGTGACGAACAAGAAAAAAATTCCAGTCCTACGGGACAGGAAGGCGGCTCTTCTCGCCTTCACACCAGCCTTTCTGACGGCTGCCGCTGCGGCCTCTGTGCCGATGGAGGCGAGCCTTGTCCTGCCGGTTTTCGGCTTTCTGGTCATGGCCGTCTTCTTCGGCCTCGTCGTCCTGTGGTGGCAGGCCGAGACGGAGCGGCAGAATCTGGCCGTGCAGCTCGCGGGCCTCACGCAGGAAGATCAGGCTCCGGCCGCGCCGCTGGTCCTGCGCACGTCCGTGCGGGCAGGCAGCCCGGCGGCCGTTCTGCGCGAGCTGGCGCTGGCGGCCGGCGCGGAGGCGAGCATGGGAAACAGCGCGGCGCCGCTCGCTCTGGCGCAGACCGTCCGCTTCCCTGAGCCGTCCCTGCTGCCTTCCATGCGCAGCCCCTCGACCGAGGAGACCAGCCGCATGCGGCTGGTCTCCCAGGCGTTCGAGGCCGACCGGATCGAGCTGCATCTGCAGCCCGTCGTGTCTCTGCCGCACCGCAAGATCCGTTTCTACGAGGCGCTGGCGCGGCTGCGCCTGGCAGACGGCACCCTGCTGAGCCCAGCCGAGTTCCTGCCCATCCTCGAGGCGTCCGGCCGCGCGTCGGATTTCGACCGCCGGGTTCTGATCCGCTCCATGGCCATTGCCCGTCATCTCGTCGCCCGCGGCAGCGAGGCCATCGTGGCGGTGAACCTCACGGCCCATTCCATCGCCGAGCCCGGGTTCCTGTGGTCGCTCGCCAGCCTGATCGACGCCAGCCCCGATCTTCTTGGCAAGATCGTCCTGGAAATGCCCCAGCACAGCTGGCGTCACCTTGATGCGGACCACAGGGCGGCGCTCGCCGCGTTGCGCGAGCGGGGCGTGCCGTTCTCCCTCGACCGCGCTGCCGACCTGCGGTTCGATCCCGAGGCGCTGGCCGATCTCGGCATCCGCTTCATGAAGCTGCCGGCCGATCTCATGATCAAGGCCGCCGAGCAGGCGGATGGCCGCTATGCCGGTCCGGAACCTGATGTGCGCGATTTCGCCTCGGCCCTGCGCCGCCAGGGCATTCGGCTCATCGCCGAGCGGGTGGACGCGGACGACATGGTCCCGGTGCTCTGCGATCTCGGCGTGCCGCTGGCGCAAGGCTTCGCCTTCGCGGCTCCGCGTCCGGTCAAGCCGGAGATCGCCGGCGAGCAGGCGGCTCCGCGGCCCTTCGGCCTGGATGATGCGCCGACGCTTCTGCGGCGCGCCGGTTGACTTGGGGCGCGCGAGGGCCTACCCGCCCGGTTTCATCACAAGCATCGCACTCAAAAGTGGACCTGCACTTTTGGGATGAAATCCGATGCTCGTCATCTTGACTTGCGCATCATTTGGCGCGGAAAACCGGGCCCACTTTTCCGAATGACGCGCTAGTGAGACCCCATGACCGCTCCGTCCCGCCCCATCCACGTCGAGGGCCTGCAATCTCTCGCGGAGACCTACGATCTCGTCCTGTGCGATGTTTGGGGCGTGCTACATAACGGCGTCAAGGCCTATGAGGCGGCGAGCGATGCGCTGTCGCGCTTTCGCGCAAAGGGAGGGCGGGTCGTCCTCGTCTCCAATGCGCCGCGTCCCGGTGCGTCGGTGGGAACGCAGCTCGACGGCTTCGGCGTGCCCCGCACCGCCTACGACGCCATCGTCACCTCCGGCGACCTGACGCGGCTTGCGATCCAAGAGCGCATCGACCGGATCGTCCACCATATCGGTCCGCCGCGCGACATGCCGATCTACAACGGTCTCGACGTCCGGTTCGGCTCCATCGACGAGGCCGATTACGTGGTGTGCTCCGGCTTCGACAACGACGAGGAGGAGACGGTCGAGGATTACCGGGCGCAGCTCGAGGCCATGCGTCGCCGCGACCTGCTCATGGTCTGCGCCAATCCCGACCTCGTCGTCGAGCGCGGCACCATGATCCTGCCCTGCGCGGGAACGATCGCCCTGGCCTACGAGGAGATGGGCGGCAAGGTCTTCTATGCCGGTAAGCCTCACGGGCCCGTCTATGACCGGGCGCTCGCGGTTGCGGCAGTATTGACCGGGCATCCAATCCCGAAGGAGAGGGTGCTGGCGGTCGGAGACGCGATCCGCACCGACATCGCGGGCGCTGCGGGCTTCGGCATCGATTCCCTGATGATCGCCCGCGGCATTCACGCGGAGGAATTGGGCCTTCACGACGGCGGCTTGGTCTCGGACCATGTCCAGGACTGGGTGGAC
>DASZBB010000246.1:0-17667 GCA_035944695.1 Microvirga sp.
AGCGCCATTACCATGCTGGCCGAATTGCCGCAGACGGCTGAAAAACGGGGAGGGCGCCGATGATCCGGCTGCTCCACATCATCGCGATCTCTGCTCTTATCGCTTCGGCAAGCTATGCCTATTCGATCAAGTACGACACGCTCTATTACGCCGAGCAGGTGGCGAAGCTGAAATCCAAGGTGCAGCGCGAGCGCGAGGCCATCGCGGTGCTGCAGGCCGAGTGGCAATATCTCGACCGTCCCGATCGTCTTCAGGAAGCGGCCGACAAGCATCTCGATCTCCAGCCATTGAAGATCCAGCAGCTGGCGCGCTTGTCGGACCTGCCGACCCGGCCCTCGCGCGAGGACGAGATCGGCCGCAAGCTCGAAGCGCTCGGGCTTCTTGAGCCCACATCGACGCCGAAGGACAAAAATTCGGACGCCCGCACCCCGACGACCCAAACCCCGAAACGGTGAGCCGCGTGTTGAAAGAGCCTCAAACCGAGTGGCAGGGTAAGAGCCTCCACAATGGAGCATCGGATCCGGAGGTGGACACCACCTACCAGATGGATCCGGCGCCTGCTCCTTTGAGCCGCGCACCATGGGGTGCGGAAAGCGGCGGCCACATTCCCGCACCGCGTGCCAAGCGTGGCGTGCTCGGCCACGCCCGCGAGCTGTTTCGCCTGCGCCACGACAAGAGCACGTCGCGCGTGGGTCTTGCGGCCGCGTGCTTCGTCGGCCTGTTCAGCCTCATCGGCGGCCGCCTGATTTATCTTGCGGTCACTAGCGAGAACACGAGCGAAGTGCGCCGCGCGGCATCGTCCGAAATTTCCGCCGCCCGGCCCGACATCGTCGATCGCAACGGCGAGATTCTTGCCACCGACGTGAAGATGGTGTCCGTCTTCGCCGAGCCGCGCAACATCGTCGACAAGGACGAGGCGGTCGAGTTGCTGACCGCCGTGCTGCCCGACCTCGACGCCACGGACCTGCGCAACAAGCTCAGCACCAAGAAGGGCTTCGTCTGGGTCAAGCGCGAGATCACGCCGCGCCAACAGGCGGAAGTGCATCGCCTCGGCATTCCCGGCATCGGATTCCTGCCCGAGAACAAGCGCGTCTATCCGAACGCGGAAGCCGCCGCTCACGTCCTTGGTTTCGCCAACGTGGACAATGTGGGCATCGCCGGCATCGAGAAATACATCGACAGCATGGGCCTGCAGGACCTTAACGGCGCAGGCTTCAACATCTCGGCGGCCGATCTCAGGCCGATCCAGCTGTCCCTCGACCTGCGCGTGCAGCATGCGCTTCGCGACGAGCTCGCCAAGGGCATGGCGAAGTTCAAGGCGAAGGCGACCGCAGGCGCGATCCTGGACGTGAACACGGGCGAGATCATCGCCCTCGTGTCTCTTCCGGACTACGATCCCAACAATCCGGTCGATGCGCTCGACAAGGATCGGATCAACCGCATCAATGTCGGCGTGTTCGAGATGGGCTCGACCTTCAAGGCCTTGACGGTCGCGATGGCGCTCGATTCCGGCAAGTACAATATCAATTCTACTTTCGATGCGCGCTCGGGCCTGCGCTACGGGCGCTTCACCATCGGCGATTACCATCCGACGCGGCGCGTCCTGACCACGCCGGAGGTATTCGTGCATTCCTCCAACATCGGCACGGCGCGCATGGCGCTCGGCATCGGAGTCGAAGGCCACAAGGCCTTCCTGCGCAAGATGGGCCAGCTCTCGCGCCTCGAGACGGAACTGCCGGAAAGCGCTCTGCCGATCATTCCGCCCCGCTGGGGCGAGCTCAACACAATGACCATCGCCTTCGGCCACGGCCTCGCGGTCGCGCCGCTTCAGGCGCTCATGGCCGTCGGCGCATTGGTCAATGGCGGCGTCATGATCAAGCCGACCTTCCTGAAACGCACCGAAGCCGAAGCGCGGCAGAACGCCTTGCAGGTCTTGAAGCCCGAGACGAGCGAGGCCATGCGCTATGTGATGCGTCTGAACGCGTCCACGCCGGAAGGCTCGGCGGGCTCCGCCTCCATCGCGGGCTTCTTCGTGGGCGGCAAGACCGGCACCGCCGAGAAGGTAATCAACGGTCGCTATGCGAAGAACAAGAACTTCACCACCTTCACGGCGGTGGTGCCGGCCGACAAGCCGAAATACGTGTTCCTTACCATCATGGACGAGCCGCAAGCGGTGGAGGGCACCTATGGCTTCTCGACGGCCGGCTGGAACGCGGGCCCCGTGACCGGCAATGTCATCGAGCGCGTGGCGCCGCTGCTCGGCGTGCCGCCGCGCTTCGAGCCGCCGCCGCAACCGTTCCCGCTGATGTCGCGCCTCGGCGCCTGGGGCAGCAACCGATGAGCGCACGCACCATGTATCTCGGCGATCTTATCGATCTCGCACAGGGGCATGAACATGCCCCTCTTGCCGTATCGAAGATCGCGTCCGACAGCCGCAAGGTGGAGCAGGGCACCGTGTTCTTCGCCGTGCCCGGCACCAAGGTGGACGGCATGAGCTTCGTGCCGCAGGCCGCAGCCTCCGGCGCGGTCGCGATCGTCGGCGAGGCGCCGCGTCCGTCTGGTCTGCCGGGTCATGTGGCCTATGTCCAGGTGAGCGATGTGCGACGCACCCTGGCGCTCGCGGCGGCGCGGTTCTATCCGAGGCAGCCCGAGAAGGTCGTCGCCGTCACGGGCACGAGCGGCAAGAGCTCGGTGGCCGACTTCACGCGCCAGCTCTTCGCCCATTTGGGATACAAATCCGCCAGCGTCGGCACGCTCGGCGTCATCACGTCCGACGGCGCGGCCTACGGCTCGCTCACGACGCCGGATCCGATCTCCCTGCACGAAAGTTTCGACCGCCTGGCGAATGACGGCGTGACGCGGCTTGCCATGGAAGCGTCGTCGCATGGCATCGATCAGCGCCGCCTCGACGGCGTGCGCCTGCAGGCGGCTGGCTTCACCAATCTCGGCCGCGATCACCTCGACTACCACGCCACGACTGAGGCTTACGCCAAGGCGAAGATGCGCCTGTTCGACACGCTCCTGCCGGACGACGCGCCTGCGATCATCAACGCGGACGGACCCTATGCAGACGTGTTCCTGCACGGCGTGCGCGCCCGCGGCCTGACGCTCTTCACCACCGGCAGCATGGGCGAAACCCTACGCCTCGTCGAAGCGCGCGCGGAAGGCTTTTCACAGGCTCTCACTGTGGAGGCCTTCGGGAGAACCATCCGGACAACCCTGCCGCTTCTGGGCGCCTTCCAGGTCGAGAATGCGCTCGTTGCTGCAGGCCTCGTCCTCGCGGTCGAGGGCGAGGGCAGGGTGGAAGAAGTGCTGGAGGGTTTCAGGTTCCTCAAGGGCGTGTCCGGCCGTCTGGAGCAGGTCGGTGAGATCGACGGCGCCATCTGCATCGTCGACTACGCGCACAAACCCGATGCGCTCGCCCACGTGCTCGATGCTCTGCGCCCCTTCGTGAAGGGGCGCCTGGTCTGCATCGTCGGCTGCGGCGGCGACAGGGATCGGGGCAAGCGTCCGCTCATGGGACGGATCGCCTCCGACAAGGCGGATCTTGTCATCGTCACGGACGATAATCCTCGTTCGGAGGATCCGGCGGCGATCCGCGCCGAGGTCATGAAGGGCGCGCCCGGCGCCCGCGAAATCGGGGACCGATCCGAGGCGATCCGCACGGCCGTGAAGGAGCTTCAGGAGGGCGATATTCTCGTCGTGGCCGGCAAAGGCCATGAAACTGGCCAAATCATCGGCGACCGGACCCTGCCGTTCTCGGACCACGACGAGGTCCGGGCGGCCATTGCGGAGAGGCAGGGATGAATTCGCCCCTTTGGACAAAAGACGAGATCGCGGCTTCGACCGGTGCCCGCATCGGCACCGGTTTTGTGCATGCGACAGGTGCGTCCATCGACACGCGCACCCTGGAGCCTGGCGATCTCTACTTCGCCATCAAGGGCGATGTGCATGACGGCCACGATTTCGTACCGGCCGCGCTCGAGAAGGGTGCGGCGGCGGCCGTCGTGTCCGAGGAAAAGGCTCCTGTCTTCGACGATTCCGACAGGCTCATCGTGGTGCCTGACGTGCTCGAGGCCATGCGCCAGATGGGCCGCGCCGCCCGCGCACGGACGAGCGCAAGGATTGTCGCCATCACGGGCTCCGTCGGCAAGACCGGCACCAAGGAGGCGATGCGCCTCGCGCTCTCCCGCCAGGGCGAGACCCATGCATCAGTCGCCTCGTACAACAATCATTGGGGCGTGCCGCTCACGCTTGCCCGCATGCCGCGGGAGACCGCTTTCGGTGTGTTCGAGATCGGCATGAACCATGCCTACGAGATCCTGCCGCTCACCGGCATGGTCCGTCCGCATGTGGCCGTGATCACCACCGTCGAGCCCGTGCATATCGAGTTCTTTCCGTCGCTCTGGGGCATTGCGGATGCCAAGGGCGAGATCTTCTCGGGCCTCGAGCCTGGGGGCACGGCGGTGATCAATCGCGACAACGCCTGTTTCGAGCGTACGCGAGCCCATGCCTATGCCTCCGCGGCCGGCCGGGTGATCACCTTCGGCGAGCACGAGGCGGCGGATATCCGTGCTCACCGCATCATCGTGAAGCCCAATCACTCGGTCGTGGACGCCACGGTCTTCGGTCGGCCCATCACCTACAGGATCGGCACGGCGGGCCGACACATCGCGCTCAATTCCCTGAGCGTGCTCGCAGCCGCCCATGCCGCGGGCGCCGATCTCGCGCTGGTGGCACTCTCCTTTGCCGAGATGAAGCCCCCGGTCGGGCGCGGCGAGCGGACCATGCTCGCCATCGGCGACAGGGAGGCGCTGCTGATCGACGAGAGCTACAACGCCAATCCGGCTTCGATGCGCGCGGCGCTCGCCAATCTCGGGGCCGTCGAACTCGGCCGCGGCGCCCGCCGGATCGCCGTGCTGGGCGACATGAAGGAACTGGGTGAGACGGGGCCGCGCCTGCATGCGGAGCTGGCGGAAGCGATCGAGGCGAACAGGATCGACCTGCTTTTCGCGGCCGGTCCCCTGATGCAGAACCTCGTCGATGCGCTGCCGAAGGCCAAGGTCGCAGCCCATGTGCCGATCTCCGCCGAACTGGTCGACACGGTCCTGGCCGCTGTGCGCCCAGGCGATGCAGTGATGGTCAAGGGCTCGCTCAGCATGAAGATGGCCCTGGTTGTCAAAGCCCTGAAAGAACGTTACGGCGCGAGCCCGGCGGCCCACGCGCTGAAAGGATGAACGATGTTAACCTGGTTGGCTGAGCTCAGCCCCTATTTCAGCCCCCTCAATATCTTCCGCTACATCACGTTCCGCACCGGTGGCGCGACGGCAACCGCCTTGCTGATCGTCTTCCTGTTCGGCCCGTGGATGATTTCCCTCCTGCGCCTGCGCCAGGGCAAGGGGCAGCCGATCCGCGAGGATGGGCCGCAATCGCACCTTCTGACCAAGCGCGGTACGCCCACCATGGGCGGCCTGATGATCCTGGCGGGCGTGCTGATCTCGACCCTGCTCTGGGCAAACCTCGAAAACCACTACGTCTGGGTCGTGCTGTTCGTCACCGTGGGCTTCGGCGCCATCGGATTCTACGACGATTACCTGAAGGTGACGAAGCAGTCGCACAAGGGCTTTTCCGGCCGCTCGCGTCTGGCCATCGAGGCTCTGATCGCGGCGATCGCCTGCATCGCGATTTCCTACATGGCGACACCGGGACTGGCGAACAAGCTCGCGCTGCCGTTCTCCAAGGACCTGATCTTCAATCTCGGCTGGTTCTACATCGTCTTCGCCGGCTTCGTGATCGTCGGTGCCGGCAATGCGGTGAACATCACCGATGGTCTCGACGGGCTCGCCATCGTGCCGGTGATGATCGCAGCCGGCACCTTCGGCTTCATCGCCTATCTGTCCGGCAACGCGGTGTTCTCCAACTACCTGCAGATCCATTTCGTCCCCGGCACCGGCGAGCTCGCGGTGATCTGCGGCGCGCTCATCGGAGCAGGCCTCGGCTTCCTCTGGTTCAACGCACCACCGGCCCAGATCTTCATGGGCGACACGGGCTCGCTCGCCCTCGGCGGACTGCTCGGCACCATCGCGGTGGCGGCCAAACACGAGTTCGTCCTCGCCATCGTGGGCGGTCTCTTCGTGCTGGAGATCATGTCCGTGATCATCCAGGTCACGTCGTTCAAGCTCACGGGCAAGCGCGTCTTCAAGATGGCACCGATCCATCACCACTTCGAGCAGCTGGGCTGGACCGAGCCGCAGGTTGTGATCCGCTTCTGGATCATCGCCGTCGTGCTGGCGCTCACCGGCCTCGCCACCCTCAAGCTGCGGTAAGCGCATGACCCCCGTCACCACCTTCGCAGGCAAAACGGTCGCGCTGTTCGGCCTCGGCGGATCGGGGCTGGCGACGGCACTCGCCCTAAAAGAGGGCGGGGCGCATGTGCTCGCCTGCGACGACAATCCGGCGAAGATGGCGGAGGCCGGCGCGAAGGGCATCGAGACCGCCGACCTGCGCAAGGCCAATTGGTCCAAGTTCTCGTCCTTCATCCTCTCGCCGGGCGTGCCGCTGACCCATCCGGAGCCGCATTGGTCGGCGAAGCTGGCGCATGAGGCCGGCGTCGAGACCATCGGCGATATCGAACTCTTCTGCCGCGAGCGGGCGAAAATCGCCCCGAATGCACCGTTTGTGGCTATCACCGGCACCAACGGCAAATCGACCACCACGGCCCTCATCGCCCATATCCTGCGCGAGGCCGGCCGCGACGTGCAGATGGGCGGGAATATCGGCACTGCGGTCCTCGCGCTGGAGCCGCCCGCCGATGACCGGATCCATGTGATCGAATGCTCGTCGTTCCAGATCGATCTTGCACCCTCGCTTGCACCCACCATCGGCGTTCATCTCAACCTCTCGCCCGATCACATCGATCGGCATGGAACGATGGAACTCTACGCGGCGATCAAGGAACGGCTGGTGATAAAGGCCGGCCTTGCCGTTGTTGGCATCGACGATCCGATGAGCCGTGCGATCGCCGACGCCTGCGAGGCGAAGGGCGTGAACGTCGCTCGCATCTCGGTCGAGCCAATCAGTGGAAAAGGCGTCTTTGCGGACGGCGAGACGCTTGTCGGGGTGACGGCATCGGATGCCGCTCCGGTGGCCAACTTGTCCGGCATCGGCTCCCTGCGCGGCGCCCACAACGCGCAGAACGCCGCTGCGGCCGTCGCGGTCTCCCTGGCCTTAAACGTTTCGCCGGACGAGATCCGCTCCGGCCTTCACACCTTCCCTGGTTTGCCGCATCGCATGGAGGAGGTCGGCCGCATCGGCGATGCTCTCTTCATCAACGACTCGAAGGCCACCAATGCGGATTCCACCGAAAAGGCGCTGAAATCCTTCGACGACATTTACTGGATCCTTGGCGGTAAGGCGAAGGAAGGCGGAATCGAGCCGCTGACATCCTACTTCCCGAAGATCCGCAAGGCCTATCTCATCGGGGCGGCCGCGGACGAATTCGCAAAGACGCTCGGATCCGACGTTGAGCATGTCCACAGCGGCACGCTCGACAGGGCCGTGGCCCAGGCGGCAGCGGATGCTCAGGGATCGGGCGGCTCCGCCGTCGTCCTGCTGTCGCCGGCCTGCGCGTCCTACGATCAGTTTCCGAATTACGAAGTACGCGGAAACCATTTCCGCGATCTGGTCCGGGCCTTGCCCGGCATCGAAGCCAAGGGGGCTTAGACATGGTGTCACGTGCGGAACGCTCGGCCTTCGGCGATTGGTGGTGGACCGTCGACCGCCTGCTGCTCGCAGGTCTCGCCATCCTCATGCTGGCCGGCCTCGTCTTCCTCATGGCCGGCGGCCCGCCCGTGGCGGAACGTCTCGGGCTCTCCACATTCCACTTCGTGAACAGGCAGGTGATGTTCCTCGTCCCGGCGCTGTTCATCATGATCCCCGTGTCCTTCCTGTCGCTTCGTCACATCCGACGACTGGCGCTTCTGGTCTATGCAATCGGCATGGCGCTGATCCTGCTGGCGTTCCAATACGGCCCCGAGATTAAGGGCGCCCATCGCTGGATCATGATTGGGCCGCTCGGCCTGCAGCCGTCGGAATTCGTGAAGCCCGCCTTCGTGGTGCTGTCCGCCTGGGCCTTCTCGGAAGGCGCGCGCCGCAAGGACGTGCCGGGCACGCTTCTGGCATTCCTTCTCCTGCCCGCCACCATCGTTCCGCTCATCCTTCAGCCCGATTTCGGCCAGACCATGCTGGTGACCATCGTGTGGTGCGGCCTGTTCTTCATCGCCGGCCTGCACTGGTTCTGGGTGATGGGGCTTGGCGGCGCCGGCCTCGTGGGCATCGTGGCGGCCTACGAGTTCCTGCCGCACGTGCGCGCCCGCATCGAGCGCTTCCTCGACAAGGATTCCGGCGATACCTTCCAGGTCGACACGGCCATGGAATCGTTCTCGCGCGGCGGATGGCTCGGGCGCGGCCCGGGCGAGGGTACGGTCAAGCGCATCCTGCCCGACGCCCATACCGACTTTATCTTCGCCGTCACGGCGGAAGAGTTCGGCATCGTGGTGTGCATCGCGCTGCTCGTGGTCTTTGCCTTCATCGTGCTGCGCGGCCTGACGCTCGCCCGCCGCAGCGAGGACTCGTTCTGCCGGCTTGCCGCTACGGGCCTCATCTTCATGTTCGGCCTGCAGGCTTGCATCAACATGATGGTGAACGTGCATCTCATGCCCGCCAAAGGCATGACGCTGCCCTTCATCTCCTATGGCGGCTCCTCGCTCTTGTCGCTCGCGCTCGGCATGGGCTTCCTCATCGCGCTCACGCGCCGCCGGCCCCGCGCGGAGCTGTTGGACAACTTCAATCAGGACTGGCCACGCGGATGACCACTCCTCTCATCCTCCTGACCGCCGGCGGCACCGGCGGTCATCTTTTTCCGGCGGAGGCGCTGGCGAATGCCCTGAAGGCGTCCGGCGCGACGGTGGCGCTCGCTACCGACAAGCGCGCCAACGCCTATGCGGGCTCGTTCCCGGCCGACGAGATCGTGGAGATCCCCTCGGCGACGCCCTCCGGGCGCTCCGTGCCGCAGATGGCGAAGGCGGCGCTGCTCCTGGGGCAGGGGACGCTGAAGGCTGCATCCCTCGTCCGGCGGATGAAGCCCGCTGTCGTCGTCGGCTTCGGCGGCTATCCCACGGTCCCTCCGGTGCTCGCCGGGTCGTTTCTCAAGGTGCCGACAGTGATCCACGAGGCAAACGGCGTCATGGGCCGCGCCAACCGGCTGCTGGCTCGCCGCGCCACCGTGATCGCGACGGGCTTTGCCGACATCAGGGGCGTTCCGGCCGCCGTGCCGGGCAGAATCATCCACACGGGCAATCCTATCCGGCCCGCGGTTCTGGAAGCGGCGAAACAGCCCTATGCGGTGCTGGAGCCCGATGGGAGGCTCCGTTTGCTCGTGGTGGGCGGCAGCCAGGGCGCGCGGGTGATGAGCGACGTGGTGCCTCCGGCCATCGATCTCCTGCCGCCGGACCTGCGCGCGCGCATCGTGATCACCCAACAGGCGAGGGGCGAGGACCTGGAGCGGGTCCGCGAGCATTACCGGAAACTCCATGTGGAATTCGAGGCCGAGCCCTTCTTCAAGGACCTGCCGCACCGGCTGGCCCAGGCCCATCTCGTGGTCTCGCGGTCCGGCGCCTCGACCGTGGCGGAACTGGCCGCGATCGGGCGCCCGTCGATCCTCGTGCCCCTGCCGGGCTCCCTCGACCAGGACCAGGCGGCCAATGCCAAAACGCTGGGAGATCTGGGCGCTGCCATCGTTTGTCCGCAATCGGAATTCACCCCTGAGCGGCTGGTAGACGAAATCCGGCTCGTTTTTCAAGAGCCTGACCGCTTGACCAAAGCCGCCGCCGCTGCACATAGCGCCAGAATCACCGATGCGGCGGAGCGTCTGGCTCGGGCCGTTCTCACCCTCATCCCATCGAACAATAACGGAAAAACCCCATGAAACTGCCGCCGAAGCTTGGTCCCATTCACTTCATCGGAATCGGCGGAATCGGCATGTCGGGCATCGCCGAGGTCATGCACAACCTGGGCTACACGGTGCAGGGCTCGGACGCAGCCGACAACTACAACGTGAAGCGCCTGAGCGATAAGGGCATCAAGACCTTCATCGGCCACAAGGCCGAGAACGTGGAGGATGCGGAGATCGTCGTGGTCTCGACCGCGATCAAGCGGGACAACCCGGAACTGATCGTCGCCCGCGAGAAGCGCCTGCCCGTGGTGCGCCGGGCCGAGATGCTCGCCGAGCTCATGCGGTTCAAGTCCTGCGTGGCGATCGCCGGTACCCACGGAAAGACCACCACGACCTCGCTCGTCGCGACGCTGCTGGATGCCGGCGGGCTGGATCCGACCGTCATCAACGGCGGCATCATCAATGCCTACGGCACCAACGCCCGGATGGGCGACGGACAGTGGATGGTGGTGGAGGCCGACGAGTCCGACGGCACGTTCCTGAAGCTTCCGGCGGACGTCGCCATCGTGACCAACATCGACGCCGAACATCTCGACCATTTCGGCACGTTCGACGCGATCAAGGAAGCCTTCCATTCCTTCATCAACTCGATCCCGTTCTACGGCTTCGCCGTCATGTGCATCGACCATCCGACAGTGCAGGATCTCGTGGGTCGCATCGAGGATCGGCGCATCATCACTTATGGCGAGAACCCGCAAGCCGACGTGCGCCTGATGGACGTGGATTCCCGGGGCGGCCAGAACCGCTTCCGCGTCATGATCCGCGATCGCCGTCCCGGTTTCCGTCTCGAGCTGGAAGATCTCGTGCTGCCGATGCCCGGCGCGCACAATGCCCTCAACGCCACGGCGGCGATTGCGGTCGCGCACGAACTCGGCGTCACGCCGGATGCGATCCGCAAGGCGCTCGCGGGCTTCGGCGGCGTGAAGCGGCGCTTCACCCGCACGGGCGATTGGAACGGCGTCACGGTGTTCGACGATTACGGCCACCATCCCATCGAGATTGCCGCCGTGCTGAAAGCCGCGCGCGCTTCCACCGACGGCCAGGTCATCGCCGTGGTGCAGCCGCACCGCTACACGCGCCTGTCGGCTCTGTTCGATCAATTCTGCACCTGCTTCAACGATGCGGATGCGGTCATCGTCGCGCCGGTCTACGCGGCAGGCGAGCAGCCGATCCCCGGCGCCGACCGCGACAGCCTCGTGTCGGGCCTGAAGGCCCGCGGCCACCGCAACGTGATGGCGCTCGAACGAACGGAAGACCTCGCGGGCCTCGTGAAGGGCATCGCCAAGCCCGGCGATTACGTGATCTGCCTCGGCGCCGGCAACATCACCCAATGGGCCTATGCCCTGCCGGGCGAGCTCGAGGCGTTGGGCGAGAAGGCGGCGTGATGTTTGCCGACATCGTTCCCGATCTGAAGGCCGGCATGCCCGAATTGCGCGGCAAGCTGGAGGCGAACGCCCCGACCGCGCCGCTGTCGTGGTTCCGCACGGGTGGCCCGGCGCAGGTGTTGTTCACGCCCGTCGACACGGACGATCTCGCCTATTTCCTGCAGCGGCTCGACCGCAATGTGCCGGCTCTCGTCGTCGGCCTGGGCTCCAACCTGCTCATCCGCGACGGCGGATGGGAGGGGGTGATCGTTCGTCTCGGCAAAGGCTTCGCCGACGTGTCGGTGGAGCCTGGACTGCGTGTGCGCGCCGGCGCCGGCGCTCCCGACGTGAAGGTGGCGCGTGCGGCGGCGGAGGCCGGCATTGCCGGTCTCTCCTTCCTGCGCGGCATTCCCGGCGCCATCGGCGGGGCGCTGCGCATGAACGGCGGCGCCTATGGCGGCGAGACGAAGGACGTGCTCGTCGAAGCCAAGGGCGTCACCCGCACCGGCGAGGCGGTGAGCTTCACCAATGCCCAGATGGGCTTCACCTATCGTCATTCGAGCGTGCCGGACGACGTGATCTTCACCGAAGCCCTGTTCGAGGGGCGCCCCGGCAACCCGGACGAGATCCTGGCGGAGATGAACGCCATCACCGAGGCGCGATCCTCGACGCAGCCGGTCAATACCCGCACGGGCGGCTCCACCTTCAAGAACCCCCCGGGCCGGAAGGCCTGGGAATTGGTGGACGCCGCAGGCTGCCGCGGGCTTCGCATCGGCGATGCCCAGGTTTCCGAGATGCACTGCAATTTCCTCATCAACCACGGCTCCGCCACCGCGGCCGAGATCGAAAGCCTGGGCGAAGAGGTGCGCCGCCGGGTCCGCGAGAATTCGGGCGTGGAGCTCGAATGGGAAATCAAGCGGGTCGGGATCGCCAAGGCCTGACGCGAATCACTTTTCAATGCCCGGTGTCGCCGGGGCGCATGACGGGAGAGACCCATGGCGAAGCACGTTGCCATCCTCTATGGCGGCTGGTCCGCGGAGCGGGAAGTGAGCCTGGCGTCAGGCAAGGCCTGCTGCAAGGCGCTCGAAGAGCAGGGTTACAAGGTCACCCCCATCGACGTGCAGCCCGACATTGCCACCGTGCTCCAGGCCGTCGCACCGGACGTGGTGTTCAATGCGCTTCACGGGCGCGTGGGCGAGGACGGAACCATTCAGGGTCTGCTCGAGGTCTTAAGGATTCCCTATACCCATTCCGGAATCCTCGCCTCGGCACTCGCCATGCAGAAGGACAAGGCCAAAATCGTCATGGCGGCCGCCGGTGTACCGGTGCCGATGGGTAAGGTCGTTAACCGTTTGGAGGCGGCCAAAAGCCACGTCCTGCCGGCGCCCTACGTGATCAAGCCGGTCAGCGAGGGCTCGTCCGTGGGCGTCATCATCGTTCGCGAGGACCGCTCCCATCCGCCCCAGGAGCTGACCCGCGAGGATTGGGCCTTCGGCGAGCAAGTCCTTGTGGAATCATATGTTGCGGGCCGTGAACTCACCTGCGCGGTCATGGGCGACAGGGCGCTCGGGGTCATCGACATCCAGCCCGCCACCGGGGTCTTCTACGATTACGATGCGAAATATGTGAAGGGGGGCTCCATTCACGTCCTCCCGGCAGAAATTAAACCGAATATTTACCAAAAGGTCCAAGAGTTGGCGTTAACGGCGCATCAAGCGCTCGGCTGTCGGGGAATCAGCCGCGCCGACTTGCGGTACGACGACACTCCTGGGGGAACCGGGGAACTCGTCGTTCTTGAGGTCAACACGCAACCCGGCATGACCGAGACGAGCTTGGTGCCAGAACTGGCAGCCCACGCGGGCTATTCGTTTGGCGAGCTTGTGCAATGGATGGTGGAGGACGCTACCTGCAACCGATGACGGCCTACCCGGCCGGATTCGCCGTTGCGCGCCCTGCCTCCGCAGGGCGGGGAGCAGGGGCCTCCCCCTTCAAGAAGCCCACCCGAATCAAAAAGCTTTTCGGCTCTTCGGGCAGCGTGCGCCGGCGCTCTGCCGGGGCGCCGCTCGAACAGCGCCTTCCGCGCTTTCTCGGAACCGGTCTTGCGCTCGGCTTTTTTAGCGCCGTCGTCGGATTCGGGCTCTGGCAGGGCGGTCACATCGACGGCTTCATCCGTGAATACGGCGAGCCGCATCACGCTCTTGCCCGCGCGGTCGGTCTCGGCCTCGATCAGGTGACGATCTCCGGCATCTCGCAGATGGGCGAGAACGAGGTTCTGGCCGCAGCGGGCATCAATGCCAAGCAGTCGCTGGCCTTCCTCGACGTGAACGATCTGCGCGAGCGCCTGGAGCGGGTTCCGATGATCAAGTCGGCCACCGTGCGCAAGCTCTATCCGAACGAACTCGTCATCACGCTGACCGAGCGCGAGGCACACGGGATCTGGCAGAACAACGGCGAGTTGTTCGTGATCGCCGCCGACGGCACGGTGATCGACCTGATGCAGGACGAGCGCTACCTCGATCTGCCCTTCGTTGTGGGCGAGGGCGCCAACACCCGCAGCAAGGAATATCTCGCGCTGCTCGAGGCCGCAGGCCCGCTCAAGAACCGGATTCGCGCCGGCACTCTCGTGGCCGGGCGGCGCTGGACGCTCAAGATGGACAACGGCATGGACGTGCGCCTGCCGGAGCTCAAGGCCGCCGACGCGCTGGCCCGGCTGGTGAAGCTCGAGAACGAGCAGAAGATTTTGGAAAAGGACGTCTTGGCGATCGATCTGCGCATGGCGGATCGCGTCGTCGTCCGCTTGACGGAAGAGGCAGCCCTGGCCCGCGCCGAGGCGCTCAAGAAAAAACCAATGCGCGGCAAGGGGGTCGATACATGAGTCTCTCGGGTCACGGTTTGACACCTCGCTTGAAGCCGCTTTCCGCGCGCAAGAGCGCCATCCTCTCGGTCCTGGACGTGGGCACGAGCAAGGTCGTCTGCGTCGTGGCGGAACTGAAGCCGGCCGACGAGGTCGAAGCGCTGCGCAGCCGCACCCACGTGGCGCGCATCCTCGGCATCGGCCATCAGCGCTCCGTCGGGCTGAAAGGCGGCGTGGTCGTCGATCTCGAAGCCGCCGAAAGCGCGATCCGGCAGGCGGTTCATGCCGCCGAACGGATGGCGAAGGTCGAGATCCAGTCGGTGATCGTCAACCTCACCGGCGGGCGTCTCGCCTCGGAGCATTTCGAAGCGCATGTCCCCGTGCGCGGCGCGGTCAGCTCCGGCGACGTCCATCGCGTTCTTGATGCCGCATCGAGCTACGATCTGCGTCGCGGCAGGACCGTTCTTCACGCCCTGCCCACCGGCTTCTCCCTCGACCAGCAGCACCACATCGTCGATCCCGCCGGCATGATCGGCGAGCGGCTCGGCGCGGATCTGCACGTGGTCACGTCGGAAGCCGCGGCTGCGCGCAACCTGATGCTCGCCGTGGAGCGCTGCCATCTCGGCGTCGAGGCGGTGATCGCAACGCCTTACGCGGCAGGTCTGTCGGCCCTTGTCGACGACGAGGCCGACATGGGCTGCGCGGTGGTCGACATGGGCGGCGGCACCACGAGCGTGGGCATCTTCTCCAACGGGCATCTGGTGCACACCGATGCCATCGCGGTCGGCGGTCATCACGTGACCATGGACATCGCGCGCGGTCTCACGACCCGCGTGTCCGCAGCCGAACGGCTCAAGACTCTCTACGGCTCCGCAATCACGTCGAGCGCGGATGACCGGGACATGATCGCGGTGCCGCAGGTCGATGAGGACGAACGGGACGTTCCGAATCATCTGCCGAAGTCGCACCTCGTTCGCATCATCAAGCCGCGGGTCGAGGAAGTTCTCGAACTCGTGCGCGACCGGTTGAAAGGCGCGGGCTTTGCGGCCCAGGCCGGACGGCGGGTCGTGCTGACGGGTGGCGCAAGCCAGCTCGTCGGGCTGCCGGAAACGGCGCGCCGCATCTTGCAGGGCCAGGTTCGTGTCGGGCGCCCGCTCGGCATCAAAGGTCTGCCTGAGGCGGCAAAAGGCCCTGCCTTTTCGGCGGTGGTCGGCCTCCTGGTTTATCCGCAGGTGGCACACATCGAGTATTTCGAGCCGCGTTCCAGCGGCTTGTTTCAGAGTACGGGAACCGACGGCTACTTCTCGCGAGTGGGCCGGTGGATTCGCGAGAGTTTTTAAAACGAGTAACGCGTTGGCGCGGCGGGCCATCGTGAAGAGTTCAAGTCAACAAGGGTCAGCGTCCGCCAAACGCTCATCGGTATAAAGGCCAGAAGAGGCACAGGTCATGGCTATCAATCAGCAAGCTCCGGACATCCGGGAACTCAAGCCGCACATCACGGTTTTCGGCGTCGGCGGCGCCGGCGGAAATGCCGTGAACAACATGATTGAATCGGGTCTCGAGGGCGTCGAGTTCGTGGTGTCGAACACCGATGCGCAGGCTCTGGCCTCCTCCAAGGCGCAGCGTGTGATCCAGATGGGCATCCAGGTCACCGAGGGCCTCGGCGCCGGCTCGCAGCCGGAAGTCGGCCGCGCGGCGGCCGAAGAGGTGATCGACGAGATCCGCGACCAGCTCGCCGGCTCTCACATGGTGTTCATCACCGCCGGCATGGGCGGCGGCACCGGCACGGGTGCCGCTCCTGTCGTGGCCCGGGCGGCGCGCGAACTCGGTATACTGACGGTCGGCGTCGTCACGAAGCCGTTCCAGTTCGAAGGCGTGCGTCGCATGCGTCTGGCGGAAGCCGGCATCAACGAGCTGCAGCAGGCGGTCGACACGCTCATCGTGATCCCGAACCAGAACCTGTTCCGTGTCGCCACCGAGAAGACGACCTTCGCGGACGCCTTCGCCATGGCCGACCAGGTGCTCTATTCGGGCGTCGCCTGCATCACCGACCTGATGGTGAAGGAAGGTCTCATCAACCTCGACTTCGCCGACGTGCGCTCCGTCATGCGCGGCATGGGCAAGGCGATGATGGGCACGGGCGAGGCTTCCGGCGAGAAGCGCGCGATCCGTGCGGCCGAGGCGGCCATCGCGAACCCGCTCCTCGACGACGTGTCGATGAAGGGCGCGCGCGGCCTGCTGATCTCCATCACGGGCGGCAACGACCTCACCCTCTACGAACTCGACGAGGCGGCGACCCGCATCCGCGAGGAGGTGGACCAGGATGCCAACATCATCCTCGGCGCGACCTTCGACGAGAGCCTGGAAGGCATCATCCGCGTGTCCGTCGTGGCGACCGGCATCGATCACGCCATCCTGGAGAACGGCGGCGACCTGACGGCCACCGAGCAGCGGATCTCGGAGGTGGCCGAGCGCCTGCGCGCCGAGGCCCGTGCCCGCGCCACGTCGACCCAGCCTGCGCCGACCTTTCGCTCCGCCGCCCAAGCCGAACCGGTGAAGGCGGCCCCGATCCTGACGCAGAGCGCGCCGGCTCTGGCCCCGGCTCCCGTCGCGGCTCCGGCTCCGATCGCGGCCGTCCAGCCGGTCGAGCCTGCGCCGCAGCCGGTGATTCGCGACGACGTGGTCCTCACGCCGGCTCAGCCCCGGCAGGCCGTGGCCTACGAGGCGCCGGCCCCTCAGGCACCCGTCTACGAGGAGCCGGTGGAGCAGGGCGCCTTCATCCCGCCGCAGGCGGAGCGCGCCATGCGTCCGGCCCGGATGCCGCGGATCGACGAACTGCCGATGCCGGCGCAGAACCAGATCCGCGCCAGCCGCGGCGAGGAACCTGCCCACGAGCATAAGCCGTCCCTGATCCAGCGCCTCGCGACCATCGGCTTCGGCCGCCGCGAGGAGCCTCAGCACGCTCCCGCCGAGCCGCGCCAGGAAGCGCCGCGCCAGCCCATGTCCTCGGTCCATGCCGAGTACGCCCGCCGGCCCGTGCCGCCCCAGGCCCAGCGTCCTCAGCAGGCCCCGATGGCGCCGGCTCCCCGGGCCCACTCGGAGGACGACCAGCTGGAGATTCCCGCCTTCCTGCGCCGTCAAGCCAACTGATTTGACCTGACGCTCTGTAAGGGCTGTTACAAATGGGCCCCCGGCTGCATGCAGCCGGGGGCTTTGTTTATTAAAAATCTATTAATTTCAAAGGGTTGCGAGTTATCCTAATTGTAACACAAAGTAAGAAAGCGTGATTTGGCCTAGCCTGACAGCGGGACTAAGGTGCCCACACATCAAAGGGGCAGCGCTAATGAGAAGCCTGCCGGTCGGAAGCCACAACGCAGCAAATGCAGCTTCCCCGGCAAACAGGCTCAGTTTGGCGACAAGGGTAGTTGAGGTTCAGG
>DASZBB010000247.1:0-9910 GCA_035944695.1 Microvirga sp.
CAACGGAAGCGTTCTGGCCGAGCGGGGCTTCGGCGGCGCGCGTCTCGACCGCCCGACGAACATCAAGTCCGCGTCGAAGACCATCATGTCGGCCTTGGTCGGCATCGCCATCGAGCGGGGCGTCCTGCAGGGTGTGGATCAGCCTGTCGCGTCGATCCTAGAGCCGAGCATTCCCGCCGATGCCGATCCCCGGATCCGGCAGGTGAGCGTCGGCCATCTGCTCTCCATGCAGGCCGGACTGGAGCGCACCTCGGGCCGCAACTACGGCGCCTGGATCAGCAGCGGCAACTGGGTCCGCTACGCCCTCTCGCGCCCTTTCGTGGACGAGCCCGGCGGGCGCATGCTCTATTCGACCGGCAGCACGCATCTCCTGTCGGCGGCGCTGACCCGGGCCTCGAAGCGCAGCACGCTCGATCTGGCCCGCGACTGGCTCGGGGAGCCGCTCGACATCACCATCCCGCCCTGGACGCGCGATCCACAGGGCATCTATCTGGGCGGTAACGAGATGGCGCTCTCGCCGCGCGCGCTCCTGCGTTTCGGCGAGATGTACCGTCAGGGAGGCACGATCGAAGGCAAACGCGTCGTTTCCGAAGACTGGATCCGGGAATCCTGGACGCCGCGCACCGCCTCGCCTTATACCGGCGATGCCTACGGCTATGGCTGGTTCATGCGCGACATGCACGGGCACCGGGCCCATTACGCTTGGGGCTTCGGCGGCCAGATGCTCTATGTCATCCCGAGCCTCGGCCTGTCCATCGTCATGACCTCGGACGCGACCGAGCCGTCCCGGGAGGACAACTATATCGGGCAGCTCCACGCGCTGGTCGCGGACGGCATCGTGCCGGCCTTCCTGCCGAAGCCGGGCGAGACGACCGGCAGCCTGGCACCGAACGATCCGCGGCCATCCAAGAGGCCGCTTTAGGTGTCTTTCGTCTGTTACAGGCGAGCGGCGAACTTTGGATGTCATGGCGGGGCTCGTCCCGGCCATGCCGATCCTGAAAGGCTCCGTGCCTCACACGATCGGGATCACCGGCACGAGGCCGGTGATGACAGCGGAGGTTCTGAGCCGACCTATCAGGATGATGTGCCGCTTTATGAGACAGGCTTCTGCGAGCGAACCGAGCGAGCGCTCGCTTTCTTCGACGTGTTCAATGCCACGGCCGCGCGGACGAGGGCCTTCAGGGCCTCCTCGTCGATCCTGTCGCCCTCGCGCAGATCGATCGCGCGCCGTGTGTTGCCCTCGAGGCTGGCGTTGAAGAGGCCGGACGGATCCTTGAGCGAAGCGCCCTTGGCGAAGGTCATCTTCACGACATTCTTGTAGGTCTCGCCCGTGCAGATGATCCCGCCGTGCGACCAGACCGGGACGCCTCTCCACTTCGATTCCTCGATCACTTCGGGATCTGCCTCTTTGATGAGAGTGCGGATCCGAGCGAGCATCTCGCCGCGCCAATCGCTCAATTCCTCGATCTTCGCATCGATCAGCCGAGAGGACGATTGCTCTCCATCGGCCTCCTGCAAGGCGTCCGTCGTCATGGCTGTCATCGCTTTCGTCCTTGTCGTTGCCGCTTACATTTTCTCGCCGGGCAATTGGCTGGCCTGCCTCACCCAGGCGGCGAACTGGGCTTCGTCCAGGCGATCGCCCTCGTGGATATGGAAATAGCGCACGTCCTTCTGCCTCGACCCTTCAGGAGGAACGGGATCCAGCAACGCGCCGCGGAAGAAGGCAACCTTGATGTATTTCGTGAAGCAATGGAAGCTGAGGAACCAGCCCTGACCCTCGATTCCGTAGAACGGCGAGTTCCATTTGACCGCCTTGTTCACACCAGGGACCGTTTCCGTGATGAGTGCATCGAGGCGCCGCCCCACATCGCTCTTCCAGCCCGGCATCGCCGCGATATAGGCCTGTACGGGCGCATCGCCATAACCCTTCGCAATCTGGGGATTGCCGCCCGAGAGAAGTGCCGGCTCAGCGTTGGTCTTTGCGCCCTTCGCGGGCCTTCTGGCGGTCCTATTGAGCGCAGGATCGGTCATTGGTCCTTCCCCTCGGCGACGTGCTGACGCCTTTCAGCTTACTGGCATTGCGTAAACAGGACCTAATCCAGCAGCAGGCCGAGAACCAGGGGCAGGAGCAGCGCGGTGACCAGCGCATTGAGCCCCATGGCGATGCCGGCAAAGGTCCCCGCCAGCGAATTGACCTGAAACGCACGGGCCGTCCCGATGCCGTGCGAGGCGAGCCCCACAGCGAAGCCGCGGGCGCGCCAGTCCGTCATGCGCAAGCCGTTCATCAAGGGCGTGACCATGATCGAGCCGACGACGCCGGTGAGCATGATCAGGATGGCCGTGAGGGCCGGATCTCCCCCTAAGGCTTCCGTGATGCCCATTCCCACGGGAGCGGTGACGGATTTCGGCGCGAGCGAGATCAGTATCGGGATCGGCATGCCGAAGAGCTGCGCGACACCGACGGCCGAAACGATCGCCGTCACGGAGCCGACGACCAGCGCCGCCACCATGGGCACGATGGCGCGCAGGACGATGCGCCTGTTCTCGTAGAGCGGAATGGCCAGGGCGACGGTGGCCGGCCCGAGCAGGAAATGCACGAACTTCGCGCCCTCGAAATAGACAGGGTAGGACGTGCGCGTTGCCCACAGCACGAGGGCGACGGCCACGACGGAGATCAGGACCGGATTGCACAGGGGGTGCCGCTTGAGGGCTTGCGAGATCCGGTCGGCGATCACGTAAGCCCCGAGCGTCACCACGAGCCAGAGCAGCGGCGTCTGCGAAAGATAGACCCACAGGGAGAAAGCCTGGTCGCTCATGGCTTCTCCCCTGCCCTCGCATCGTCCATGGCTTCCATGGTCGAGCCGCTCAGGCGCGATGCGACGACGAACGTTGCAACGGTGACTACGAGCGTGACGAAGGTCGAGACCACGAGCGCGACGACGAGGCCGATGCCATACTCCGCCAGCACGTCGAGCCTTTGCACGACGCCGACGCTCGCCGGAATGAACAGGAGCGAGAGATGGGCAAGCAGACCCTTGCCGGTGGAATCGAGGGCGCGACCGAACTCCGGCACCCTTGACCGGATCCTGTCGCGCAGCACCAGGAACGCCAGCAGGAACAGCATGCCGAGCACCGGACCGGGCACGGGCCAGCCGAAGCCCCGCGCGACCACCTCTCCCAGGAGCTGGCACAGGAGAATGACGGTGAGGCTGGTGATCATCGCGAGCCGGCTGCTGGTCTCACAAGATAGCGCTTGAAAATGCGGTCAACGGGCGTGCCGTCCTGAAGGGGAACCCCCTGATGGACCTTGTAGGTCTCGAAGCTCATCTTCTCGTAATAGGCAAGACCGCCCGTGTTGTCCGCGCGGATCACGGCATTGATGGCGATCAGCCCGAGTTCTGCCGCTTTCGCCTTCGTGTGCTCGAACAGGGCGGTTCCGACACCGGGGACCTTCGGCTTCGCCCGGGCGAAGGTGCCGATATCGGCCCAGCCGTCCGGCAGTCCCGGGTAACGGCTGAGCGCCTGGAACCCCAGAGGCACCGCAGTCCGCGCATCTTCGGCGACGAGACAGGTGAGGCAATCCTCGCCGTCGATGAAGATCCTGCTGAACGCGGCATGGGTCATCGGGGTCTCGTAGGCGGTCGTGCCGCCGATCCCGATGATGACGTTCAGGATCTCGCACAAAGGCGCGACATCGTGGGAAGCGGCAGGACGGACGAGAAGCCCGTCAGGGGGCAGGCTGGCCATGGGAACCGATCCAAGAAAAAGGCGGGCCTTGGACCCGCCTTGTCAGTTCGCTTAATTGTCCAGGAAGCTCCGGAGCTTGCGGCTCCGCGACGGGTGCTTGAGCTTGCGCAGGGCCTTCGCCTCGATCTGGCGGATGCGCTCGCGGGTCACCGAGAACTGCTGGCCGACCTCCTCGAGGGTGTGGTCGGTGTTCATGCCGATGCCGAAGCGCATGCGCAGCACGCGCTCCTCGCGGGGCGTGAGCGAGGCGAGGACCCGGGTCGTGGTCTCGCGCAGGTTCGATTGGATCGCCGCGTCGATGGGCAGGATCGCGTTCTTGTCCTCGATGAAGTCGCCGAGATGGCTGTCCTCCTCGTCGCCGATCGGCGTCTCGAGGGAGATCGGCTCCTTGGCGATCTTGAGGACCTTGCGCACCTTCTCCAGCGGCATGGCGAGCTTCTCGGCCAGCTCCTCCGGGGTCGGCTCGCGGCCGATCTCGTGCAGCATCTGGCGCGAGGTGCGGACGATCTTGTTGATCGTCTCGATCATGTGCACCGGGATGCGGATCGTGCGGGCCTGGTCGGCGATCGAGCGGGTGATCGCCTGCCGGATCCACCAGGTGGCATAGGTCGAGAACTTGTAGCCGCGCCGGTACTCGAACTTGTCCACCGCCTTCATGAGGCCGATATTGCCCTCCTGGATCAGGTCCAGGAACTGCAGCCCGCGGTTCGTGTACTTCTTGGCGATGGAGATCACGAGGCGAAGATTGGCCTCGATCATTTCCTTCTTGGCCTGACGGGCCTCGCGCTCGCCCTTCTGGACCATCATGACGATGCGGCGGAACTCCTGGATCTCCAGGCCGGTCTCGCTGGCGAGCGTGTGGATGTTCTCGCGCAGGTCGTGGATCTGGTCCTTCGCCTTGGCGACGAAGTCCTTCCAGCCCTTGCCGCCGAGCTTGGAGACACGCAGCACCCATTTCGGGTCGAGTTCCCAGCCCTGGTAGTGCTTGAGGAACTCCTCGCGGGCCACGCCGTGGCTCTCGGCCAGGCGCATTAGGCGGCCCTCATGGGAGATGAGGCGCTTGTTGATGTCGTAGAGCTGCTCGACCAAGGCCTCGATGCGGTTGTTGTTCAGCGACAGGGACTTCACCGCCGCCACGATGTCCGCCTTGAGCTCCTTGTATTTGCGCTCCTGGGCCGGGGTCAGCTGCTTGTTCTGCATGCGCTGCTCCACATGCTCGACCTGCAGGCGGCGCAGCTTCTTGTAGTTGTCGGCGATGGAATCGAAGGTCTCGAGAACGCGCGGCTTCAGCTCGGCCTCCATGGCCGAGAGCGACACGTTGTTCTCCATGTCGTCGTCGTCGAGCTCGCCCTCGGGTGGGGTCATGCCCTCCTCGGTCTCGGCCGCCTCTTCCTCCGGCTCGCCCTCGCCCAGGGCATCCACCTTGGGGGCGCCCTTGCCGTCGGGGCCGGCATAGGTGGCCTCGAGGTCGATGATGTCGCGCAGCAGCACCCGGCCCTCGACGAGCTCGTCACGCCAGATGATGATGGCCTGGAAGGTCAGCGGGCTCTCGCAGAGGCCCGCGATCATCGCCTCGCGGCCGGCCTCGATGCGCTTGGCGATCGCGATCTCGCCCTCGCGGGAGAGAAGCTCCACCGAGCCCATCTCGCGCAGGTACATGCGCACCGGGTCGTCCGTGCGGTCGGTCGGCTCCTTGGTGGTCTCGCGCACCGCGACCGCGCGGGTCTGGGAGGCCTCGACCAGGTCGCCGCCCTCGGCTTCTTCCTCTTCGGCCTCCGGCTGAGCATTCTCGTCGGTCTCCTCGGACTCGACGACGTTGATGCCCATCTCGGAGAGCTGGCCGAGAACGTCCTCGATCTGCTCCGAGGAGAACTCCTCCGGAGGCAGGACCTCGTTCAATTCGTCATAAGTGACGTACCCGCGCTTCTTCGCGAGCTTGATCATCCGCTTGACGGCGGCATCGCTCAGGTCGAGCAGAGGCCCATCGGTCTGCTGCTCGGTCGTCGTCGTATCGCCTTCGTCGCCGCCGGTTGTCTTCGTCGCCATGCTTTGCTCAACTCCAGCGCCCCGCTAGTCCCCCCTACAGGACCTGCGATGCGCGAATGGGTGGCCGAGCCCCAGGGCTCCGCCACCTGAAATTCATTGCCAATCCTAAACAGTGAGTCGCTTGACTAACCGTTAACCATCCCCTGTCCAGAGAGCCGCAGCCGCCGTGCCTGCCGCCCCCCGATCGTGTAAGACATCAGTGGCCCCCGGAGAACCCGCCGCTGTCCATATCGGCCTCGGCACCCTCGACGGAGGACAGTTGGTTCTGGACCTCCCGCAGCCAGGCGAGATTGGCCTCGTTGTCCTCTTCGGCAAGGGCGCGCTCCGCAGCCCGAAGTTCGCTATGTAACGTGCGTGCGCGGCGATGCAAGGTGATGGCTTGCCTCAATGCGTCCTCAAGCCGCAAGGGATCCGCATGTGTATCCAGCATCCACCGGTCGCCAGGACGGACCAGGGCCGTCAGCCTGTCTGCCGCCTGCGTCAGCCCGGCCCGTTCGAGGCGGGCTCTCATGACAGTCGGATCGGCAGCTTCGCCGCTCGCCGCTCCATCGAGCAGGAGACTGCGCACCATTTGGGTGGACCGGCTCTCAAGTTCAAGATCCGCAAGGGTTTCCGCATGATTTTGAACGAGTTCCGGGTGGACCAGGAAGGTGCAGAGGATCATCGCCTCGCGCGGACTCTCGGCGGCTCCCCCGGCAAAAAGCGGGCTGCGGGCGAGAAGCGGAGAGACGCTCAACCGGGCGCTCGGTGTCATGGGCTGGGGCTTCTGGAAGTCCCGGCGCGAGCCCCCGCCCTGACGGTTGAACCGGTTGGCCCGGGAATCGGGATTGAGCGCCGCAAGTCGGCCTTCGACCTCCTCCCGGTAGTATTTCTTGAGGGTTTCGTCGCGAATCAGTGCCAGTGATTCGCGCAGGCGCCGTTCCAGGGCCGCCCGACGCTCGGGGGTGTCGAGCGGACCGGCCTCGAGCTCCCGGGCCCAGAGCACGTCGACCAGGGGCCTAGCCGAGGCGAGCACCCGCTCGACGGCAGCGCTTCCGCCCGCGCGGGCGAGATCGTCCGGGTCCTGACCCTCGGGCAGCATGGCGAAGCGCAGGGACTTGCCCGGCATCAGGTTGGGCAAGGCGACGTCGAGGGCCCGGTAGGCCGCCCGCTGCCCGGCCTTGTCGCCGTCGAAGCAGAGGATCGGCTCTTCCGCCAGGCGCCAGAGCAGCGCGAGCTGGTCCTCGGTCAGGGCCGTGCCGAGCGGCGCGACCGCATGGGGAAAACCCGCGGCGGAGAGCGAAATCACGTCCACATAGCCCTCCACGGCGATCACCGTGCCCCGGTCGTGGGCGGGCTGGCGGGCGAGGTGGTAGTTATAGAGGAGCCGCCCCTTGTTGAAGAGCGGCGTGTCGGGCGAGTTGAGGTACTTGGCCGGCACGTCGGCGCTCATGGCGCGGCCGCCGAAGGCGATGACCCGGCCGCGCACGTCGCAGATCGGGAACATGACCCGGTCGCGGAAGCGGTCGGCCGGGATCTTTCCCTCCTCGCCCGCATGAACCAGGCCCGCCTCCACCATCATGTCGACGGGCACACCCTTGCCGGCAAGGTGGTCGCGCAGGGCATAGCGTTCGGACGGGGCATAGCCGATGCGGAAGCGGGCTTGCGTTTCCCGGCTCAGGGAGCGGCCGGCGAGATAGTCCCGCGCCTTGGCGCCGGAGGCTCCCTGAAGCGAGGTCTCGAAGAACTCGGCCGCCAGTTCCATGACGTCGTGGAGGTTCTTGCGCCTGACCTCCTCCTGCCGGTCCTCCCGGGAGAGCTTGGGCAGGGGCACCCCCGCCTCGCCGGCCAGCCGCTCCACGGCCTCGGGAAAGGAGAGCCCTTCCGTTTCCATGAGGAAGGTGAAGATGTCCCCGTGCTTGCCTGAGGAGAAGCAATGGTAGAACTGCTTCTGGTCGTTGACGTAGAAGGACGGCGTCTTCTCCGCATTGAAGGGCGACAGCCCCTTCCATTCCCGGCCCGCTTTTTTGAGGCGCACGCGCTTGCCGACGACCGCAGAGGTCGGGAGCCGGGCGCGGATCTCTTCGAGGATTTGGGGCGGGTAGCGCACGAAGCGGTGATCTCCAAACCTGCTCCATAAACTAGTGCGCCTGCGGCAAAGTTAAAAACCGCAAAGCCAAGCTTTTCTGTGCCCGCAATCCACAGGCCGTGGTCGCACCGCCGGCCCGCGGACGAGCGAAACGATCCTGCGACGATTTGGAACATAATCCTGCACCGTTTTCGCTGACCGAAGAGAACCTTTGTTAACAGCCCCGTGCCAATGTCGGGACATTGCAAGAACAAGAAGAAATCTTGGAGTTTGGGGCCATGCCCGCCGTTACAACGATCAATCCCGGTGTCGATTCTTATACCAACGGTCTTCTCGGCGACTACAAATGGGCTGCCGACAGCCTCACCTACAGCTTTCCTTCGGACGGATCCCATTACGGCGCGTCCTACGGCGAAGGTGAGAACGTCACCAATTTCGGCGCCCTCAACACGCTTCAGCAGGCGACGGCCCGCACGGCCTTGTCGCTTTATTCCGCCGTGGCCAATCTCACCTTCAGCGAGATCGCGGAAACGGCGACGGATCACGCCAACCTGCGCTTCGCCCTGTCGGATGCGCCCAGGACCGCATGGGCCTATTACCCGAGCACGGAGGCCGAAGGGGGCGATGCCTGGTTCAACCAATCCCGAGGCTCCTACAGCAACCCGGTCAAGGGCAACTACGCTTATCTGACCTTCCTGCACGAGATCGGGCATGCCCTCGGCCTGGAGCATCCCCACACGAACGGCATGCCGTCCGACCGCGACTCCCTTGAATACACGGTGATGAGCTACCGGTCCTATCTCGGGGCCTCCACCACCTGGGGCTACACCAACGAGACCTGGGGCTATGCGCAGTCGCTGATGATGTACGACATCGCCGCCCTGCAGCACATGTACGGCGCCAATTACGGCACACAGGGATCCGACACCGTCTATTCCTGGAGTGCCACCACCGGCGAGATGTTCATTGACGGCATCGGCCAGGCGGCACCCGGCGGCAACAGGATCCTGCTGACGGTCTGGGACGGCGGCGGCACCGACACCTACGACTTCTCCAACTACGGCACCAACCTGAAGGTCGATCTGCGACCCGGTGGCTGGACCACGACGGCAACGGCCCAGTTGGCCAAGCTGCGCTTCGACGGCGGGCGCCTCGCGGCCGGCAACATCGCCAATGCGCTGCTCCACAACGGCGACGTGCGCTCCCTGATCGAGAATGCCGTCGGCGGATCGGGCTCCGACACCATCACCGGCAACCAGGCCGCCAACACGCTCACGGGCAACGCGGGCAACGACAAGCTGACCGGCGCCCAGGGCGACGACCTGCTGGACGGTGGCAGCGGCAGCGACATGGCGATCTTCGGCGGCCGGCGCTCCGATTACGGCGTGACCCTCCTGGCCGACGGCTCACTGCAGGTCCAGGACCTGCGCGCCGGCGCGTCGGACGGCACGGACATCGTCCGGAACACGGAAGCCTATCAATTCAGCGACCGGGTCTACTCGGCGGCAGAACTCACCGCCGTCGAGGAGCCGGTCACCTCCGAGCCGCCGGTCACCGGCGACCCGCCGGTCACGGAGGATCCGCCCGTCACGGAAGAGCCTCCGGTGGTCCAGGATCTCGTTCTGACCGGCACGAGCGCGGCCGACAACCTCTACGGCGCCGCCGGGAACGATCGGATCGACGGCAAGGCCGGAAACGATGCGCTCTACGGCCTGGAGGGCAACGACGTCCTCATCGGCGGCTCGGGCCGGGACGTCCTGGATGGCGGAGCCGGAACGGACACGGCAAGCTATGCGACGGCAGCGGCGGGCGTCGTCGCCGACCTGACGGCGACCTCGAAGAACACCCGGGACGCCTACCGCGACAGCTATGTCGGCATCGAGAACCTCACCGGCAGCCGGCATGCCGATCTCCTGCGCGGCAACGATGCGGACAACGCCCTCCTGGGCGGAGCCGGGTCGGATGCCCTGTACGGCCGTGGCGGCTCCGATCGGCTCGAAGGGGGCGACGGCACCGACTACCTCGAGGGAGGCGCCGCGGCCGATACCC
>DASZBB010000248.1:0-10029 GCA_035944695.1 Microvirga sp.
ATCGACTTCGTTCGACAGGGCGCGGATCTCGTCTGCAAGGCGCTTGCGCATGGAATCCATGCGCAAGCGCATCGTCTCCACCTCGCTGGCCCATTGGGCCAATAGGCCGTCGTTGCCGAGCACGGTCGCCACCAGAAGCCCGCCCGTCATCGGCGGGCTCGAGTAGCTGCGGCGCACCGCGAGCTTCAACTGCCCGAGCACGCGCTCGGCCTCGTCCGCATCGCGGCAGACGACGCTCAAGCCGCCGCAGCGCTCGCCGTAGAGCGAGAAGTTCTTCGAGAAGGAATTGGCCACGAGACAGTTGGCGCGCTCCGCATAGCGGCGCACGAAGGCGGCGTCCTCGTCGAGGCTGGTGCCGAAGCCCTGATAGGCCATGTCGAACACGACGATGTGGCGCTTGGCGAGAAGCACCTCTGTAACGGCGTCCTGCTGGCGCTCGTCGAGATCGACGCCGGTCGGGTTGTGGCAGACGGGCTGGAGCACGACGATCGAGCCGTTCTCCGCCGCCTCCAGGGCCTTGACCATGCCGTCGAAGTCCACGGACCGGTCGGTGCTGTTCCAGTAGGGATAAGCGGCGGTCCTGAAGCCTGCCCGCTGGAACAGGCCGTGATGGTTGTCCCAGGTCGGATCGCTGACCAGAACGGTGCGGCCGGGGGCGTGCTTGGCTAGGAAATCGGCCGCGATGCCCACCGCCCCCGTGCCGCCCAGCGTCTGGATCGTGGCGACGCGCTTCTCGGCAAGAGCCGGATGCTGGGCGCCGAAGACGAGCTTCTGCACGCCGTCGCGATAGAGTGCGTGCCCTTCCATGGGCAGATAAGGCCGTTCCGCGAACCCGATGCGTTCGTGCGCTGCCTTGACCGCGCCGAGCACCGGGATGCGGCCCTTCTCGTCCGTGTAGACGCCGATGCTGAGATTGACCTTCTCGGGCCTGGGATCTGCCTTGAAGCTGTCGTTGAGGGAGAGGATCGGGTCGCCGGCAAAGGCTTCGACCTGTCCGAACAGGGATTCCGTCATGCTGATCTCCAAGCCTGCTGCGGCGGCCTGCCGGCGACCGCATCGTTTCGCGTGCCGCGAGACCTATCCCTTGGAACGGCCTTTCGGCAAGCGTCTTCATGGACACTCAGATATCCAGCCGCCAATCCACGGGCTCCAGTCCCTTCTCGACGAGCCAGGCATTGGCGCGGCTGAAGGGGCGCGTGCCTCTGAAGTCGTTCAGCCGATTGAGCGGGGAGGGATGGCCCGCTTCGATCACCAGGTGCCTCGTCCGGTCCACGAGTGCCGCCCGCTTGCGGGCCGGGCCGCCCCAGAGCAGAAAGACGACGGCCGGCTGCTGTGCCGAGATCGCCGCGATGGCCTGATCGACCAGGGCCGACCAGCCAAATTTCATATGCGTGCCCGATTGCCCGGCTTCGACCGTGAGGGACGTGTTGATGAGCAGCACGCCCTGCCTGGCCCATTTCGACAGGTCGCCCGATTTGGGCATCGGCACGCTCAAATCCTCCGCCATCTCGGCCAGGATCGTGCGCAGGGAGGCCGGCAGCCGCCGGGAGCCGCGATACGAGAAGGCGAGACCATGGGAATCGCCCGGCGTCGGGTAGGGGTCCTGCCCGAGGACGACGACCTTGACCCTGTCGAGCGGCGTCAGGGAGATGCTGGTGAACACGGCGTCGGGCGGAGGCAGCACCTGCGCGCCCGAGGCGATGACTGCATCGACCTTGGCCGCCACGGTCTCGGCGCTTCCATCCTGGAAGAAGGGCAGTCTCAGCCACCCGGCGGCCTGAGGCTTGGCGCGGAAGTCGGCGAGGGCTTGGGTGACGGGTCCAGTCATCGGAAGATCATGCCTTTCGGGAGAATGCGGGCTCTGTTGCTGCGCCGGCTGAATGGGTCGGCGGCCGGCGCTGAAAAAGTCATCGGACGTGCTGCTGATCGAGGCTCCAGGACCGTCGACAGGATGTTACTTCTGTGACACGTTGCCGATCTAGGTTCCAGGGCTGTCAGACCCCCGGTTCCAACCTTCTACGAGGAATTCCATGATGTTTCAGAGCCGCCCTTCCGCTGCGTTTCGCGCCGGGTTTCTCGGATTGTCCATGCTTCTGTCGGGCACGGCCCTGGCGCAGGAGACCGTGACCATCCGCTTCGTCCAGACCAACGACATCGACCGCATGAGCGCCGAGAAGGGCCGCGGCGGCTTCGCCAGGCTCGCCACGGTGATCAAGGAGGAGAAGGCAAAGGGCAACGCCTTCTTCGTCCACGCGGGGGACACCATCTCCCCGTCGCTCCTCTCGGGCTTCGACAAGGGCGCCCACATCATCGACATCCTCAACCGCATGGGCGTCGACGCCATGGCGCCGGGCAACCATGAGTTCGATCTCGGTCCCGACGCCTTCCGCGCCCGCATGGCGGAGGCCAAGTTCGACGTGCTCGCCACCAACATCGTCGATGGCAACGGCCTGCCGGCGAACACCAAGCCCGACAAGATGGTCGAGGTGCAGGGCGTGAAGGTCGGCTTCTTCGGTCTCACCACCGAGGATACCCCGATCGCGTCGAGCCCCGGCCCCATCAAGTTCTCCTCCACCATCGACACGGCTCGCGCCAAGGCCAAGGAGCTGCGCGAGAAGGGCGCCGACATCGTCGTCGCTATCGCCCACACGCCGCTCGAGGTGGACATGATCATCGCCCGCTCCGCCGGGGTGGATCTGATCATCGGCGGCCACGACGAGCACCTGCTCGCCTTCTACGACGGCAAGGTCGCTCTGACGGAATCGGAGTCGCAGGCCAATTACGTCGCCGTCACCGAACTGGCCGTCACCAAGGCCACCAAGGACGGCAAGACCACCGTCACCTGGACGCCGAACTTCCGCCTCGTCGACAGCGCGACCGTCAAGCCCGATCCTGAGATCGAGGCCGTGGTGAAGGGTTATGAGGACAAGCTTTCCAAGGAACTCGACGTCGAGATCGGCGTCACTGAAACGCCGCTCGACAGCCGCCGCGCCACGGTGCGCGGAGGCGAGGCCGCCATGGGCAACCTCGTGGCCGACGCGCTGAAGGCCTCGGTCGGAGCCGACGTGGCCATCACCAATGGCGGCGGCCTGCGTGCCGACAGGCAGTATGAGGCCGGCCAGAAGCTGACCCGCCGCAACATCCTGGCCGAGATGCCCTTCGGCAACACCACCGTGCTGCTGGAGGTCACGGGGGCCCAGATCAAGGCTGCGCTGGAGAACGGCGTCAGCCAGGTCCGCGAGCTCGGCGGCCGCTTCCCACAGGTCTCCGGCATCGTGGCGGAAGTCGACGTGAAGGAGCCGGTCGGCAGTCGCGTCAAATCGGTCAAGATCAACGGGCAGCCGCTCGATCCCGCCAAGACCTACAAGCTCGCCACCAACGACTTCATGGCCCGCGGCGGCGACGGTTATCGCGTGTTCACGGAAGCCAAGCCGCTCGTCGACGTCTCGGCGAGCCAGCTGATGGCCACGCAGGTTATCGACTACATCGCCAAGGCCGGAAAGGTGGCGCCGAAGGTCGAGGGCCGCGTCGTCCTGCGCTGATCCGCTCGTTCAGCGATCGTCCTTGCGCCGGGGCCCTCACGAGCTCCGGCGTTTTTCATGGGACGATGTTACCGACGTGACGTTCGGGCGCATTCTTTGTCCGCGTGCAGCGCGATAGTTCGCCTGCCTCTGGTCAACGGGATAACAATAGGTAAATTCCCTCTCCATCAAAGGCGTTTGCTGTGCCATTCTGGCCGCGCAACGGCGAATCTCCCAGTCAGAAGCGATCTCCCTTTGCAGTATTACACGCGCACTGAATCGATTAGCCTGTCCCAGAAGCGGCGTCGCCGTTTTCTTGCGCGCGGCCGGCTGACCTTGTTCATGGGCCTGTTCGGCGTCGCGTTCATCCTTCTGACCTTCGGCTACATCGCCTGGGAGCAGCGCAACCGCCTGATCCAGCGCAACGAGGACGATCTCCGGAACGCCGCCTTCTTCCTGGCGGACCACACGGCCAGGCTCCTGGAGGTCACGGACCTGACCCTGAAGCAGACCACTGCTCTCCTCCAAGGGCAGAGTTGGGATCAGGTCGAAACCTCGCGTCCCCTGTGGCAGCAGATTCACGCGGTTCAGGAGGCGTTACCCTATATCGATGACGTCTGGCTCAATGACTCGAGCGGACGCCTTCGCCTCACATCGGCTCAGTTCCCGACCCCCGCGTCGAACATTGCGGGGCGGGATGTCTTCAGTGCTCAGGTCGATGAGGACCAGGGATTGTTCGTCGGCGAGCCGATCCTGGGACGGGTCACGAAGGCGCCGACCTTCATGATCAGCCGCCGCATCCAGGATCGCGATGGAGGGTTCGGCGGCATCGCAGCAGTCACCGTCTCCCTATCCTACTTCTACGATTACTGGTCCAAGATCCGACTGCCGAAAGGCAGCCGGGTCGCTCTGATGCGCGCCCCCGATGCAACGGTCATTGCGCAATTTCCTCCTCCGGCCGACGGACTCTCCTTCGCCCCCATCGACAAGGCGGCTTTCGACACGGCGCTGGGCTCAGCCCTCCGGGCCGGCCTCTACTCCTTCACCAGCATGGACCAGGAGCGTGTCGGAGCCTATCGTCAGGTCGGCGCCATGCCGCTTTATATCAGCGTCAGCATGCCGGAGGATGCCTATTGGACGCCGTGGTTCGTCCAGACGCGGCTCTACGGCGCCTTCGCGCTGATCGCTCTTCTGGCCCTGATCGCCCTGACGGTGCTGGCCTCCGAGCAGTTCCACGAACAGGCCGCCAATGCGGCGCTCCTTGAGCGGCAGGTGGCGTTGCGGACGAGCGAATTGCGGACGGAAACCGCCGCGCTGGAGGTTCTCAACCGCACGGGCAGCGTACTCGCGGCCGAGCTCGATCTCGACCGCATCATCGAGAGCGTCGTCGAGGCGGGGATCGAGCTGACCGAGGCCCAGTTCGGCGCCTTCTTCTGCGGCGCGTCCCAGGGTGGAAAGGAACATTACGGGAAATTCGCGCCCGAAGGGCTCCGCGAGGCTTTCGCCACGCTCGACGTCCGGGCCATCTGCGCTCCTGCTTTCCAAGAGGGCAAGACGGTTCGCCTGGACAACATTGCCGTCGAGCAAGGACATGACGGCACGCCCTTCACCCTGGATGCCACTCCCGGCGCTCCCATAATCCGCAGCATCCTGGCCGTGCCCGTGGTCCTTCGCACCGGGGATACGCACGGCGTCCTCGTCTTCGGGCACGAACGGGCGGGAATGTTCAACCGCCGCTCGGAGCGCCTGCTGGCAGGCCTGACGGCCCAGGCGGCCATCGCGCTCGAGAACAGCCGTCTCTACCGCAATGCGCAAAGCGAAATCGAGGAGCGCAAGCAGGCCCAGACCCAGCAGTCCCTGCTGATTCGCGAGCTCCATCATCGGGTGAAGAACACCCTCGCGACCGTCCAGGCCGTGGTAGGCGCGACGGCGCGCTCCGCGCTCAGCATCGACGATTTCTATCAGGCCTTCGTCGGTCGCATCATCTCGCTCGCCAACACGCATTCGCTTCTGACTGAGGCCGTGTGGCAGACCGCATCCCTACGGGAGATCCTGGAAAAGGAACTCCGGCCCTACAACGACATCCGGGGCGAAAGGATCTCTCTCGACGGTCCCGCCGTGGATCTGCCCTCCGAGGCGGCCGTGCCGATCGGCATGGCCATCCACGAACTGACCACCAACGCGGCGAAATACGGTGCCTTGTCGGTTCCCGGCGGCAAGGTTGCCATTTCCTGGGAGGCCGAGCCGGCCGAGGATGGGACACGGCTGAGGCTCGTCTGGGAGGAGCGGGGAGGACCCGCCGTTTCGGCTCCGACACGCCAGGGGTTCGGCTCTCGCCTGCTGCACCGGGTGCTGGCCACGCAGCTCAACGCCAAGGTCGAGACGGATTTCCATCCGACGGGCTTGCATGTGGCCATCGACGCCGTGCTCAAGCAGGCCCGATTCCCGGAAATGAGCGTCTGACGCACTTCGTTGCAAAATCGATTTGCAGCCGATCCCGGTGATGCGATGAGGCGTCCTGTTGGCGGAGCTGCCTGAAACTTCTATCTAAGGCCGCATCAGAGCGGGATTCGAGCCTCGGATCCGGCGGCCAAGGGGCTTTTCATGAACGAGAGTGTGAGTCTGACCGATCTTCGCCAGGGCGTGCGTCCGGTGGACCACCCGCCTGTTCGGACCGGGCGGATCGGTGTGCTTCTTCTGAACCTGGGCACGCCCGAGGGTACCAGCTACTGGCCCATGCGCGCCTATCTGAAGGAGTTCCTCTCCGACCGCCGCGTGATCGAGACGCCGCGCCTCCTGTGGTGGCCGATCCTCAACCTGATCATTCTCACCAAGCGTCCCGGCCCCAAGGGCCGCGACTATGCCTCGATCTGGAACAACGAGCGCAACGAGGGCCCGCTCAAGACCATCACCCGCAACCAGGCCGAGAAGCTGACCGCGCATCTCAAAACCGTCGCCGGGGACAGAATCACGGTCGATTGGGCCATGCGGTACGGCAAGCCGGAGGTGCGCGAGCGCATTCAGGCGCTCCTCGATCAGGGCTGCGACCGCATTCTCCTGGTCCCTCTCTATCCGCAATATGCGGCCGCCACATCGGCGACCGCCTGCGACCAGGCCTTCCGGGCGCTCATGGACATGCGCTGGCAGCCGACCGTGCGCGTCTCGCCACCCTACCACGACGACCCGGTCTACATCGAATCGGTGGTCGCTTCGATGAAGAAGGATCTGGCGAAGCTCACCTTCGAGCCGGAGGTGATCCTCGTCTCCTTCCACGGCGTGCCGAAGGAATACCTGCTCAAGGGCGATCCCTATCACTGCCAATGCGTGAAGACCTGGCGCCTGATGCGGGAGGCCTTCGGCTGGTCGCCGGACAAGTTCCGCATGAGCTTCCAATCCCGCTTCGGCACGGCGGAATGGCTCCAGCCCTATACGGACAAGACCGTAGAGGCCCTCGCCAAGAGCGGCGTGAAGCGCATGGCCATCGTGGCTCCAGGCTTCTCGGCCGACTGTCTGGAAACCCTGGAAGAACTCAACGGCGAGAACCGCGAGATCTTCATGCACAACGGGGGCGAGGAATTCGCCTATCTGCCCTGTCTCAACGACAGCGACGACGGCATGCGCGTCATCAACCACATCGTCGAGAGGGAGCTCCAGGGCTGGCTCTAGGACTCGAAGCCTCTTTGCGCTAGCGTGAGCCCTCTGCAACGAGGTTGCCTGGGGGGCTCATGCCGCTGAGTGGTTTCGATATCTTCGTCATCGTTCTGGTGCTCGTCGTCGTGGTGACGATCGCCATGGGCATCAGGACGGTCCCGCAGGGCTATGCCTATACGGTCGAGCGGTTCGGGCGCTATTCGCGCACGCTCACTCCGGGCCTGGGCCTGATAGTTCCCTACATCGATCAGATCGGGAAGAAGGTGAATGTCATGGAGCAGGTGCTCGACATTCCGAGCCAGGAGGCCTTCACCCGCGACAATGCGGGCGTCACCATCGATGCCGCTGCCTTCTACCAGATTCTCGACCCGGCCCGCGCTTCCTACGAAGTCTCGGATATGAACCAAGCCCTGCTGGTCCTGACCATGACCAATATCCGGACGGTCGTGGGCTCCATGGATCTCGACCAGTTGCTCTCCCATCGGGACGAGATCAACGAGCGGCTCCTGCGGGTCATGGATGCTGCCGCGTCGCCCTGGGGCGCCAAGGTCACCCGGGTCGAGATCAAGGACATCCTCCCGCCGCAGGACCTCGCCGGCGCCATGGCGCGGCAGATGAAGGCCGAGCGCGAGAAGCGCGCCGCCGTGCTCGAGGCGGAGGGCCTGCGGCAGGCGGAAATCCTGCGGGCGGAAGGCCAGAAGCAGTCGCAGATCCTCGCCGCCGAAGGCCGCAAGGAAGCGGCGTTCCGCGATGCGGAGGCCCGCGAGCGGCAGGCCGAAGCCGAGGCCAAGGCCACCGGCATGGTGAGCGAGGCCATCACGCGGGGCGATCTTGCTGCCGCCAACTTCATCGTAGCGGAGAAATATATCGACGCGATCCGGACTCTCGCCTCGGCCCCGAACCAGAAGGTGGTGATCGTGCCCATCGAGGCGGCAGGCCTGGCCGGAACGCTGGGCGGCATCGCCGAGCTGACCAAATCCGTGTTCGGCGAGGGTGGGGCAGGCGTCAAGCCCGTGCGCAGCGTGCCGACGGTCGGCGGTGGATCGGAGCGTTCATGATCGGCGATGCCTTCATCGGATTGGGAGCGTGGGCCTGGATCATCCTCGGCGTCGTCCTGATTGGCGTCGAGCTTCTCGCTCCGGGCTCGTTCTTCCTCTGGCTCGGTCTGGCCGCCATCGCCACCGGATTGCTGGACGCCGTCCTTGGCCTGTCCTGGCAGGCTGCGGCGTTGATCTTCGCGCTGCTGTCCATCGGGGCGGTGATCGCGGGACGTTTCGTCACCCGTTCCAGGGCGCAGCCCGACGCTGAGACCACGCCGCTCAACCAGCGCGGCCAAACCCTCGTCGGGCGGGTATTCACCCTCGAGACGCCGATCAAGGACGGCGAAGGCCGCATCCGGGTCGACGACAGCTCCTGGCGGGTGACCGGCGCCGACCGGTTCGCCGGGGCCAAGGTGCGCGTGGTGCGGGTCGAGGGATCGACGCTCGTGGTGGATGACCCCTGACTAGGCTGCGCCCGCGCGCAGCAGGTCGAGATAGTGCACGAGGCCGACGGGCCGGTTGTTCTCGACCACGATCAGGGCGGTGATCCGGGAAGCCTCCTCCATCTCCAGGGCGGTCGCCACGAGGGCATCCGGCGCGATGGTGCGCGGCGTCCTGGTCATGATCGCCGTCACCGGCAGGGTCATGAGGTCCGGTTTCAGGTTGCGGCGCAGGTCACCGTCGGTGACGATCCCGGCGAGCGTACCGTCGCCGTTCACCACGATGACGGCGCCGAAGCCCTTACGGCCGATCTCCTCGACGGCTTCGTCCATACGGGCTCCGATGCCGACGATCGGAAGGCGCTCGTCCTTGTGCATGATGTCGCGCACGAGCTTGAGCCGCGCCCCGAGCTTGCCGCCCGGGTGGAACACGCGGAAATGCTCGGCCGTGAAGCCGCGCTTTTCCAGCAGGGCGACCGCCAGGGCGTCGCCCAGCGCCAGCTGGATCGTGGTCGAGGTGGTGGGCGCGAGCCCGTTGGGGCAGGCTTCCTTGGCCTTCGGCAGGGTGAGGCAGATGTCGGCGGCGCGTCCGAGGGTCGATTCCGTGTTCGAGGTCAGGGCGATCAGCGGTACCCGGAAGCGCCGGGAATAGCCGATGATGTCGGCGAGTTCCGCGGTCTCTCCGGACCAGGACAAGGCGATGATCACGTCGTCCGTCTGGATCATGCCCAGATCGCCGTGGCTCGCCTCCGCCGGGTGGACGTAATGGGCCGGGGTTCCGGTCGACGCGAAGGTGGCGGTGATCTTGCGGCCCACATGGCCGGATTTGCCCATGCCGGTCACGATCACCCGGCCCTTGGCGGCAGACAGTGTCTCGACCGCAGCCGTAAAGATCGGTCCGAGGCCGTTGCCGATGGCTTCCATCAGGATCGTCAGGCCGTCCCGCTCGGTCTCGAGCGTACGCAAAGCCGAGGCGACGGCGGGATCGGGCGAAAGGGGGGCTGGTTCTGCAAGTGCCATGGCCGCCCTCTAGCACAGAGGGGCGGCCATGAGGAACCCTTGCGCTTGCTTACTTCTGCCGCAGCAGGGCTTCGAGTTCCCGGCGGAAGTCGGCGGAGAGCTCCTCGCGCTCCAGGGCATAGGCCACATTGGCCATGAGGAAGCCAATCTTCGAGCCGGTGTCGTAGGTCTTGCCCTGGTATTTCATGCCGAAGAACTGTTGGCTCTTCATCAGCCGGATCATGGAATCCGTGAGCTGGATCTCGTTGCCGGCGCCGCGCTCCTGGGTGGAGAGCAGGTCGAAGATCTCGGGCTGCAGGATGTAGCGGCCGGAACTGATGTAGTTCGAAGGCGCGGTGCCCTTCGGGGGCTTTTCCA
>DASZBB010000249.1:0-20014 GCA_035944695.1 Microvirga sp.
CGTGTCGCTGCCCGAACCGCCGTCGAGAACGTCAGCACCGCTACCGCCCGCGAGCAAGTCGTTGCCGTTGCCGCCATCGAGATTGTCGCTGCCAAGGGAGCCCGTCAGTATATCGTGTCCGGAACCTCCGAAGATGATGCCCGCGCCAGCGATCGAGTCATTTCCGGAACTGCCTAAGGTCGCCGTCACCACGAGGCTCTGAGTCTCGTTGACTCGAATGATGAGCACACCCTTCTCAACACCGTCGGGGGTGCAAACATCGCCTTCATCTTCACCGTCATCCTGATTGACAAAATCCGGATTGCTCTCGATCGGAGGATCGACAGAGCCATCATCATTATGAATCGCCGGATAAAGGGACGGCCAACCGTAAATAGCATCCGGGCCTTCCCAGGGATGGCTGTGAACGATGCTGTAGTGATATCCCCACGCATCGATGTAGTACGGTCTCCAGACGGTGCCATCATTGTAGAAGATTTCGAATGGCTTTGGTGGCTGAAAGTTATTGTCGTCGTCCCAATGAGGATAATAGGGATTGGGGTTGTTGGGATCATACTGCAAGAAGGGGCCCATATCGGCCGTTCCATTGGCTGTGGCTATCCCGTTGATCGCTAGCCAAGTATTTCCATTTGGGTCGATCCAGTATGTCCACCCTTCTTCGTCCGTGGCGGTCTCCCATTCTGGGTCGACATAGCCACCGTCAGTTGCTGAGTTGGTTGGTTCTTCGACTGCGTTCGTGATCGGACCGCTTACGAGATAGGTACCGCCATACCCAACGGTACCTCTGAAGAACGCTTCTAACGCCTGGTTGATCGAGAATGTCATTCTGCCCCCCGTTATCTGCGGATACGCCTCTAGCGAGAAGCTATTCCGCAATGCCACCAAAGCCGCGCATCCTGTGCACGGTATAGTAATGTTGTATCATAACATTGCATCGACACTGTGCGCTTCGACACATTCCGTCAGTTACATGATTGTACATGTTCTGATTGCAAATGGGTCGTTTTCCAGATTACGAAACCTGTGCGAAGCAATGGATCGAGAGATCAACGTACTCGCCCGAAGCATGACCAATACAACTCTTGATCGAACGATGGCGAACCTGCGAGGCTGATTGCCTTTGAAGATGCACCAGCGATGGAGCGGGAATCGAACGGCGCTCACCCGGTGACCTGCAAGCTTGGATTTCTATTGTCGGTCAGTTCCTTCGTGCTATGACGTCCCGGGCTTGAGCTGACGTCCATCGCCAGTGCCGAGCCACTTCCCATAGGTCACTCAAACGTCCGGATGCGATTGCCCGGCTCCGGCGCCGCGGCTTCCGGCATCGCACAAAGCAAGAGGCTCGCATGAACGCGCCACGTTCCGAATTCCTGAAGGTGCTCACCGAGCGGGGGTTCATTCATCAGACCTCCGACCTCGAGGGAATTGACGCCGCGGCCCTCGAGAACCGGCTGACCACCTATGTGGGCTACGACTGCACCGGCCCGTCCCTGCACGTGGGTCACCTGCTCTCGATCATGATGCTGCACTGGCTGCAGAAGACCGAGGCGGGCAAGCCGATCACCCTCATGGGTGGCGGCACGACCCGGGTGGGCGATCCGTCCGGCAAGGACGAGAGCCGCAAGCTCCTGACCGTCGAGCAGATCGAGGCCAACAAGGAGAGCATCAGGACGGTCTTCTCGCGTTTCATCGGCTTCGGCGACGGCAAGACCGACGCCATGATGGCCGACAATGCCGAGTGGCTGACCAAGCTCAACTACATCGAGTTCCTGCGCGACGTGGGCCGGCACTTCTCGGTCAACCGGATGCTATCCTTCGACAGCGTGAAGCTGCGCCTCGACCGGGAGCACGAGCTGTCGTTCCTGGAATTCAACTACATGATCCTCCAGGCCTACGACTTCGTGGAGCTCAACAAGCGCTACGGCTGCATCCTGCAGATGGGCGGCTCGGACCAGTGGGGCAACATCGTCAACGGCATCGATCTCGGCCGCCGCCTCGGCACGCCGCAGCTCTATGCGGTCACCTGCCCGCTGCTGACCACCGCCTCCGGGGCCAAGATGGGCAAGACCGCCTCCGGGGCGGTCTGGCTCAACGCCGACATGCTGAGCCCCTACGATTACTGGCAGTTCTGGCGCAACACCGAGGATGCGGATGTCGGCCGCTTCCTGAAGCTCTTCACGATTCTGCCGATGGACGAGATCGCCCGGCTGGAAGCCCTCCAGGGGGCCGATATCAACGAGGCGAAGAAGGTTCTCGCAACGGAGGCCACGGCCCTCCTCCATGGCCGCGAGGCGGCGGAACTGGCGGCGGACACCGCGCGCAAGACCTTCGAACAGGGAACGCTCGCGGAAAGCCTGCCCACGATCGAGATCGCAACCCAGGTGCTCGAGTCAGGCCTCGGCGTGCTCGCGGCCTTCGGGCCCGACTACGCCTCCCTCGTTCCCTCCACCAGCGAGGCGCGGCGGCAGGTGAAGAGCGGCGGCCTGAAGGTGAACGATCAGATCGTCTCGGACGAGCGCGGAACTTTAAGCCTGTCGGATGTGACGGCCGAGGGCGTGATCAAGCTGTCGTTCGGCAAGAAGAAGCACGTGCTCCTGCGCGCGGTCTGATCTAGCGCTCCGGAGCCGCCGGCAGCGATCCTGTCTGCGGTTCCGCGTTCGCTCCCACACCGAAGAGCTTGCGCAGGAATCCCGGAGCCACCGCCGAGAGCGGATTGACCGTCAGGGACGGGGAACCCGCCTGACCGTTCAGCCGGAAATTGACGGCGAACAGCCCCTCATACTGGCTGCCGCCCAGGAGCGGCCCGAAGAGCGGCACCTGAGCGAACACGTTGTTGAGCCCATAGGCCGGCACGAAGGTTCCGGCGATGTCGAGCCGGTCGCGGGCATAATCGATGAAGCCGCCCAGCGTGAACCCGATCTGGTTGCCCCAGATGGCGGCATCCTTGAAATCGAGACGGCCGGCATTGCGGGTGAATTCGAGGCGTGCCTTGGTGAACTGCACCTCGTTCACGTCCACGCGGACCGCCTGACGGTTGCCGGCCCGATCCTGCCCGGCGATGATCTGGGTCTGGGTGGGGATGATCCGGCGCAGTGCCGGCTCGTTGACCAGGGCAAACGAGCGCAGGATGACGTGCCCGGCCTGCGGGCCGTCGCCCGTGGCGATCTGCAGGATGAGGTCGCCGCCCGACATCCGCCGGTAGACGTCGGTGAAGCGCAGAAGCGCGCCGGCATCCTCCGCCTGCAGGATCACCACCGGGCCGCCCGCATCCGGCAAAGTGCGCCCGATGATGTCGGTCGCCCCGAGGCGGCCCTTCAGGTCGAGCTGGCGAAGGTTGTCCTTTCGCACGGAAGCCTTGATCACCGCGTTGGTGATCGCCTCCTCGTTGTAGCCCGTCAGGATGTTGAGGTTCAGGTCGAGGTCGAAATCCTTGCCGTCCTTCTGCGCAGCCGCGCTCCGGCTGGGAGAGCCGGAAGCGGCCGAGCCCGTGGCACCGCCTTTCACGAAGGGGCGGGCATCGCCCACATTGCCCCGGATCAAGACCTTGTAGACATTGCTGGCGCGCTCGACCTGGGCACGCATGTCGTCTCCGGGCGAGAGCTTGAAGGTCGAGAGCTCGGCCTTGTCCAGGCTGCCCTCGCTCGAGAGCGTCGCATTGCCTCTCAGCTGCACCGAGCCGCTGTCGAGCTGCAGGTCCCGGATCTCGCTGGTCGGTCCTTCCACCAGGGTGAAGCTCAGCTTCCCGGGCCGACCGGCCGGCTTCACCCAGCCGGGGATCAGCTGATCCACGCCGGCCTTGGAGAGATCCGCCTCGACGAAGATGTTCGACGGAGCCGATGCGCCGAGGGGAAGGCTGGCCTTGAGCCCGATCGTTCCCGTGAGCTGGGAGCCGAAGGAGAGCCCGCGCCTGCTGCGCGCGGCCTCGTCGAGGGAGAAAGCCACGCTCGCCTGCCCGCCCTGCCTGTTCTTCTGCAGATCGATGGCGGCCGGGCTCCCGGCCAGCTTGCCGTCGCCTTTGACCGCGAGATCGCCCCGATCGTAGGCGATCGTCAGGTTGGCGCCTTCGAGCCGGTCCTTGCCGAAGAATTTGTCGACGCCGAAATCATTGACCGTTCCGCTGACCTTCAGAGGCAGATCGGCGAAAGCCGGGATGTTGTGAACTGCAAGGCTGATCCCGACGCGCAGATCCGCCTTTCCTTTCATGGTGGCAGGATCGATGTTGAAACCGGCGATTTCCTTGATGCTCGGCTCCAGCAGCAGGGCGCCCAATCCGTCGGCTCCGCCGGTGAGGCGGAAGTCGATGCGCGCCGAGGCTTTGTCGTCCCAGAAATCGTCCAGGATGAACGCCCCGTCGGAGGCGTCCAGGGAATGGCTGCCGGCCATCTGGACCAGACCGGTCGGCGCGCGGACGACAACCTTCCGGCCCGTCACGAGACCGGTCACGTTCAGGCCCGAGATCGGCGGGAGGCCGTCCGCCACCTGGAGAACGCCATCGGAAATCGTGAAGTTGATCTTCAAGGATTCATCCGGCGTCGGACCGCCTGTCACCGCCTTCTCGATATCGGCGCCGGTCATCGCCACCCTGAGATCGATGGAGTCCAGCATGCCCGCCTTCAGGTTGGACACGAGGAACCGGCGCACCGGAGGAGCAACGGCCTCGGGCCAGATACGAAGGGCAGAACGGATATTCGTCTTCTCCGCGCGCACATCCAGGTTCAGGCCCTTCGGATCCGCGGTGGCCCCGAGAAGACCGCTGATGCGAGCCGACAGCTCAGGCCCTTTCAGGGTGACGCTGTTGATCCGGACACCGTCCGGACCGGACAGGTCGGCTGAGAACTCGCCGACTTGGAGCGGACGGTCTCCCGCTGCCGCACCGGCCCACTGGATATCGCGACCGCTGAGCGACAGACGCCAGGGCTTGTCTGCGACGGGGGTGGCGAGACGCCCATGCAGGCGCAGCTTCGTGTCTCCCCCCTTCAAGTCGAGCTCCTGAAGGTCGAGGGTCTTCTCGGCCTCGCTCCATTGCGCCTGGATCGTCGCCCGCTCCACCGGGAAGGACGACGTATCCTTGTCTTCGATCTGGAACGTACCAGCATTGCTCTCGAGCCGGGTCTTCAGCTCCGTGACGCGGCCCTCGGCATAGCCGATATCGAAACGTCCGGAGAATTCGAGATCCGTGGTCGCGGGCAGCTCGGACGCCCCTGCAAGCAGGAGGATGTCCTTGATCGGAACTTCTTTGGCAACGACGCCGGCCCGATAGGCGCCACTGCCCTCCACTACCGCATCGCCGTTGAGCTGCCACGGTCCCTGATCACCCTCGACCGTCGCGGAGAACTGGCGTCCGCCGCTCTTGGTCCAGTCAAAGGCGGCGTTTACGCGCTGAAACCTCGCCCGTTCGCGACCGTCCGCATCGACGAAGACAAGGCGCGCATTGATCAGCTCGGCTTGGCCAAGCGCGCTGAGGACGCTTCCAGGGCCGACGATGAGTTCGAGCAGCGAACCGACGACGCCCGAAACGGGAGACGGCCCGTTGGCGTCGAGAGCCAAGGACGCGGCTGCCTCCCTGGATGGCTCGGTCACGACAGGTGCTGGCGATGCGCCCCCATCGGTCTCCGCCTGCACGGGCGAAAACGCGAGAGAACCGTCCCGGTTGACGAGAACCCGCAGTTGCAGGTCGCGTACCTCGATGGCCTTCGGCTGAAGGTTGGCGGTCAAGAGCGAGGTAAGATCGACGCTGAAAACCGCATAAGGTGCCCGCAAGACGAGATCCCCGCCCGGAGCCCGAATGTCGAGGCCGTTCGCACGCAGGGCCGGCGAGCCCTCATGGAGCTCGATGGCCGTATTCCGGAGCGTCACATTCCAGCCGGGCCCGATACGCGCCGCCAGGGCTTCCGCGACCCGCTCGGGCAGGCGACCGAAGCTCATGGGAGCCGCGGAGAGGCGCAGGTAGAGCAGGCCGAGTGCAGCGGCCACGAAGACGACAAGCCCAAGCTTCACATAGAGAGTGCCACGAAGAACGCGCTTGAAAAGGCTCCGTTTGACCGGGTCTTGCCGGGACAGCGTGGTACGAAATGGCAATTTCATTCTTGTGACGTTAGGCAATCCGGTTCTTGCGCTCGCGCGCGCATCAGGGAATCAGAGAAGAGACCTTAACCGTCTCAGGTGCCTCCCGCGACCGTCCCCGCCAGTCGTGCACACCAGAGGTTTCCAAACAGTACAATCCGCCAAAAGGAAGGCGACTCATGTCTCTTACCATCGGAACCCGGGCTCCGGCCTTCTCCCTGCCTGCGACAGATGGTCGGGAAATCAGCCTCGAGAGCTTCAGAGGCCGCAAGGTCGTGCTGTATTTCTACCCCAAGGACCATACCAGCGGCTGCACGCTGGAGGCGCAAGCCTTCCAGGCCCTCAGGGGCAACTTCGCGGCCGCCGACACGGAGATCATCGGCGTGTCGCCGGACTCGCTGAAGAGCCACGAGAAGTTCCGCTCCAAGTACGGCCTCGACTTCGCCCTCGCGTCGGACGAGGCCAAGACCATGCTGGAAGCCTACGGCGTATGGGCCCAGAAGAGCATGTTCGGCCACAAATACATGGGCGTGGAGCGGACTACAGTGCTGATCGACCGCGATGGCAACGTCGCTCGGGTCTGGTCGAAGGTGAAGGTGAAGGGGCATGCCGAGGAGGTGCTGGAAGCGGCCAGAACCTTGTGAGGCCTCCCGTTGCAAACCATCAACATAACAATTACTGCAGATAAGTGTATCGTCCTATCGTGAGCCGCCTCATGCCATCCCACAAAGCCATTTTGACCGGCTACAATTGGAACGCCGAGCCGACCCTGACGCCTCAGAGGACGCCAATCTTCCTTACCTATTCGTTCTCGCCGGCCCTTGGTGAAAAGCGGTTCAATACGGCGGACCAGAAGGTGGCTCGCTATGCGCTCAAGCAGTGGGGCGACGCCTGCGGAATCCGTTTCCTCGAGACGAAGAGCGATGATGCGGAAATCAAGTTCGGTTGGTTCACCGGATATTACAACAGCACCACCGTTGCCTATGCGGAATTTCCGGAACTCTACACGGTCGATGATCTTGAGCCGGGCGAAGCCGTGGACCGCGATTACGGGGCCGGCAGGGTGCATTTCAACACTCAGTACAAGGACGACTTCAAGAACGCCTCATACAAAACGTACGTCATGCTGCACGAGATCGGCCATGCTCTCGGGCTCAAGCACCCGTTCCATACGTCGCCATACAACAAGAAGAAGCTGAGCAAGGCGGACGATCACTCCAAGAACACCGTTATGAGCTACGACAATGGCGACAGCAAAGTCTATCCGACCAAGCTGGGGCCATTAGACAAGCTCGCCATCAAGGAGCTTTACGGTTCGTCCAAGTCCGATGGGAAACATGTCGCCGCATGGTCGTGGAACAAGCGGACCGAAACTCTGACCCAGATCGGCAAGGAGGACGCGGACAGAATCCACGGAACAGGGGTTCAGGACGTGATTCAGGGGCGAGGCGGAAACGACCGCCTCTTCGGCTTCGACGGCAACGACACCCTCAGCGGAGGCGTGGGCAACGACACCCTGCACGGCGGTTACGGCGAGGACATCTTCATCTTCGATACGGCTCTCGATCCCGTAGCGAACGTCGACAAGGTCGTTGAACTTGAGGAAGACGATTCGATTTATCTGTCCTCGGCCATTTTCACGAAACTACCCATAGGCCAGCTCAGCTGGAACCATTTTACCGACGATGGCTCCGCTTATGATGCGGACGATTACGTCGTCTTCGACGATGGTAACAACATGCTCTTTTACGACCCCGATGGGTCCGGTGCTGCAGGGAAGATCCTTTTCGCGAAGATCACGAGGAGTTGGTTCGATAAGCAGGAACTCCTGACCGCGTCAGAATTCTACGTCATCTGATCGAAAACTGAATTTTCCACTTCGGCAACGGCGCCTCCCTGGGGCCAGCCTCACCGTGGAATTCACCTTGATTGCGATGCCCTCTGCATCCGCGAACCCACTGGGCGAAAGGTCGGTTCACTTCTCGTTGACGAGCCAGAGAAATCCGGCGAGCGCTCGTTCCGCCACGACCCGCAGAAACGAGCGCTCGCCGGAAAGGATGTCTTAGTCGATATCCTCGACCTCTGCGGCGCCCCCATAGACCCGCTGGGCGAGCGAGGCTTCCATGAAGGGGTCGAGATCGCCGTCGAGCACGTCCTGCGGGCTCGTCGACTGGGCGCCAGTGCGCAGGTCCTTCACCATCTGGTAGGGCTGGAGCACGTAGGAGCGGATCTGGTGGCCCCAGCCGATATCCGTCTTGGCGGCGGCTTCGGCGTTGGCCTTCTCCTCGCGTTTCTTCAGTTCGGCCTCGTAGAGACGCGCGCGCAGCATGTTCCAGGCGGTGGCCCGGTTCTTGTGCTGGGAGCGTTCCTGCTGGCAGGCCACCACGATGCCGCTCGGGATATGGGTGATGCGCACCGCCGAGTCGGTGGTGTTCACATGCTGGCCGCCCGCGCCCGAGGATCGGAACGTATCGATGCGGCAGTCCGATTCCTTGATCTCGATGTTGATGCGGTCATCCACCACCGGATAGACCCACACGGACGCGAAGCTCGTATGGCGGCGGGCATTCGAGTCGTAGGGCGAGATGCGCACCAGTCGGTGCACGCCGGACTCCGTCTTGAGCCAGCCATAGGCGTTGTGGCCCTTGATCAGGAGCGTGGCGCTCTTGATGCCGGCCTCTTCGCCGTCAGTGATTTCCAGAAGCTCGACCTTGTACTTCCGACGCTCGGCCCAGCGGGCATACATGCGCTGGAGCATGTTGGCCCAGTCCTGGCTTTCCGTGCCGCCGGCACCCGAATGCACTTCCAGATAGGTGTCGTTGGCATCCGCCTCGCCCGAGAGCAGGGTCTCGACCTGGCGCCGCGCGGCCTCCGCCTGGAGATCGCGGATGGTCTCCTCGCCTTCCCGGATCGTCGCCTCGTCGCCCTCGGCCTCGCCGAGTTCGATCAACGTGATGGCGTCCTCGAGTTCCTGCTCGAGGCGCTTCACGGCCGAGATCTGATCCTCAAGCGAGGTGCGCTCGCGCATGATCTTCTGCGCGGCCTCGGCGTCGTTCCAGAGGTTGGGATCCTCAGCCTGGGCGTTCAGTTCCGCGAGGCGTCTCTGGGCAGTATCCCAGTCAAAGATGCCTCCTCAGCAGCCCGACTGACTGCTTGGTCTCTTCTACGAGATGTTGAATTTCGGCGCGCATCGTTTCTTTGCTGTCCGTCTCTGGTGATAGCGGCGTCTTAAGGGGAGCGCCGCCGGGTGTCAAAGGAACCGGGCCTCCACATAACGGATCGTCCGCGGCCGAAGCAGCAGCCGAAGAACGATCCGTTTTCCATGCGGGAGGGTGGTTTCTATATGGGGGCGGAGCCGATCAGTACAATCCGCTGGGTCCCACGCCGACGGCCCGCTGAGGCGTTCCCGGAGGAGGAGCCGGCGCGTACTCGGCCTGGGGGACCTCCTCAGGCTCCGGCGGCACGTATTCCGGCGGGGCTTGGCCGGGCTTGAAGGCCTCGAGGATCGTGCCTCCGCCCTCGCCGCCCGCGCGGGTTCCGGTGGCGGCGTTGACACGGATCAGCTTGATGCCGGCGGGCACGCGGAACGGCGTGGCCGGCTTGTCCTTGAGGGCCAGCTGCATGAAGTCACGGAAGACGGGCGCCGCGTACTGGCCCGCCGTCGCCGCGTTGCCGAGCGACTTCGGCTGGTCGTAGCCGAGGAACACGCCCACCGCGAGATCCGGCGAGAAGCCGACGAACCACACATCCTTGGCGTCGTTGGTGGTGCCTGTCTTGCCGGCAAGCGGCTTGCCGACGGCCTTGACCGTCTGTGCCGTGCCGCGCTGGACCACGCCTTCGAGGATCGACGTCATCTGATAGGCGGTCAGCGGGTCGAGCACCTGCTCCCGGGTGTCGGTCAGCTTGGGCGCGGCGCCGCCGTCCCACTTGTCCGCATCGCAGGCCGTGCACTTTCGGTCGTCGTGGCGGTAGATCGTGCGGCCGTTGCGGTCCTGGATCTGGTCGATCAGGGTCGGCTTGATGCGGCGACCGCCGTTGACGAACATCGAATAGGCCGCAGTCATGCGCATGACCGTGGTCTCGCCGGCGCCGAGCGACATGGAAAGGAGCGGCAGCATGTCGTCGTAGACCCCGAAGCGGCGGGCATATTCCGAGATGGCCGGCATGCCGACTTCGTTGGCGAGGCGTACCGTCATGAGGTTCTTGGAATGCTCGATGCCGTAGCGCAGCGTCCGCAGACCGCCGGACTTGCCGTCGTAGTTCGACGGTGCCCAGGCCGCCTGGCCGGGTCCCATGTCGAGCACGAAGGGAGAGTCCATGATCTGGTTCGAGGGTGTGTAGCCGTTGTCGAGAGCCGTCGCATAGACGATGGGCTTGAACGAGGAGCCCGGCTGGCGCATGGCCTGGATCGCCCGGTTGAACTCGCTCTGGTCGTAGGAGAAGCCGCCGACCATGGCGAGAACGCGGCCCGTATTGGGATCCATGGCCACGATGGCGCCGGAGATCTCGGGGATCTGGCGCAGGCGGAACTGGCCGGGCTTGTCGGCCAGCGGCTCCACATAGACCACGTCACCCACCGAAAGGGCGCGCTCGACGGGCCGGCGGGTCCATTTCACGCCGTCCGCCGTCACAATGCCTGTCTCGCGGTCCTTGACGACCTGGCCTGAAGCCTCCCTCTTGGGCTGCAGGCCGACCTTGGCCTGCCCGCGGGCGACCTCCAGCACAACCCCGAGGCGCCAGGGCTGCACGTCGCCCATCGCCGGAACCTCCGCCAGGGCCAGCCCCCATTCCCGGCCGGCGAGGTCGATCTTCTGATGGGCCCCGCGCCATCCGCGCGCCTCGTCGAAGCGCACGAGGCCGTCGACCAGGGACTTGCGGGCCATGGCCTGCATCTTGGGATCGAGGGTCGAACGGATGAGCAGGCCGCCCTCGTAGAGGGTCTCCTCCCCGTAGCGTTCGGCGATGTCCCGGCGCACGCCCTCGGCGAAATAGCCCGAGGCGATGCTGTTGGGGGAGACCACGCGCGGCTTGACGTTGAGCGGCTCCTTCTGGGCCTCCGCAGCAGCCTCCTTCGAGATGTAGCCGTTGGTGGCCATGCGCTCGATCACCCAGTTCCGGCGCTCGATAGCGGCCTTGCGCTGGCGGAACGGATGGTAGTTGTTCGGGCCCTTGGGGAGCGCGGCGATATAGGCGGCCTCGGCAATGGTCAGCTCATGGATGGACTTGCCGAAATAGTCGAGCGCCGCGGCCGCGATGCCGTGCAGGTTGCGGCCCGGCGTCAGGGTCCCGAGGAAGATCTCGTTGAGATAGAGCTCCAGGATCTTGTCCTTGGAGAAGGTCGATTCCATGCGAAGCGCGATCAGCGCCTCGCGGATCTTGCGCTCGTAGCTGCGCTCGTTGCCGACCAGGAAGTTCTTGGCCACCTGCTGGGTGATGGTGGAAGCACCCTGCTCCCTCGCCCCGCCGGAGCGGAGATTGACCACCACGGCGCGCACGAGCCCCTCGGGGTCGATGCCCACATGCCTGTAGAAGTTTTTGTCCTCGGCGGAGAGGAAAGCCCCGATCACCAGCTTGGGCACGGCCTGGATCGGCACGTAGAGCCGGCGCTCGCGGGCATATTCGGCGATCAGGCTGCCGTCGGACGCGTGGATACGGGTCATGACCGGCGGCTCGTAATTGGCGAGCTGGGCGTGATCCGGCAGATCCTTCGAATAGAACCAGAATCCATAGGCGAGCCCCACAGCGCCGATCAGGAAGAAGATCGCTCCAACGCTGAAGAGGAAGCCGAAAAATCGTAGGACGAAGCGCATCCGAAGGTATCCATGACGGCGCCCATGGCGCCTGTTTATGCAGATCTTGAAACGCGCACCCTCGTTACCCGATGAATCGCGCCCCCGCTACGGGTATCCACACTCTATCTATGGTAAAACTGCGGCAGCGCCCCTGCGGGCGAACCGCGCGGCGAAAAAGCGGTCGACCGCAACGGCCATGGCCGAGACCATCTTGGCGCGCCATTCCTCGGACATCAACAGGTCGAGATCCTTCTGGCTCGAGAGATACCCAAGCTCGACCAGAACGGAGGGCACGTCGTGCGCCCGCAGCACCTGGAAACGGGCCTGACGATGGGGGTTCTTGTTGAGGCGGGCCACCGAGTCGAACTCGCCCACGAGACGGCTGGCGAAATTGTGGGAGAAGCCCCGCGTCTCCCTCAGGGTGAGCTCCATCAGGATGTCCGAGACATCGTCCGGCATGTCGCCCGATTCGACGCCGGCCACCGCGTCCGCCTTGTTTTCGCGGTCGGCGAGCCGGGCGGAATCCGCGTCCGATGCCCGCTCCGATCCGGTATAGACAGTCAGACCCCTCACCTCCTGGCCGCCCGAGATCGAGTCCGCATGGACGGAGATGAAGAGATCGGCCTGGGCCGCCCGCGCGGCGCGCACCCGGTCGCCGAGAGAGACGAACACATCCTGGTCGCGGGTCATGACGATCTTGTAGCGACCGCCTTCCTCGAGCTTTCTCTTCAGCCTCTGAGCGAAGGAAAGCACCAGATCCTTCTCGACGACATTGCCCGAGGACGCGTTCGCCCCCGGGTCGATGCCGCCGTGGCCGGGATCGATGACGATGACCGGCCGGGCGTCCTTGGTTTCCTGCACGACCGGTTGCCCCGAGGCTTCCTTCGCGGCGGCCGAGCTGTCGAGAGCCGCCTTGCGGAACTCCTCGCGCTCGGCCCGGGAGAGCTCGATGGTCAGGATCGTCGCAGCGCCGGTGGCGTCGGGGGCGGTGGTCATCCCGGAGACCACCGCCGGCTGCGTCAGTTCCATCACCACCCGGGAGCGCCCCGGAGCAAAGAGACCGTAGCGGTATGAGGCAATCAGGCCTTCCTTGCTGCGCCCGGCCTCCTGGGGCAGGTGGAAAGCGACCTCCGGCAGGTCGATGATGACCCGGTCCGGGCGCTCCATCAGGGACACCTGGGCCGTCACGGCCTTAGACAGGGTCACCTTGAAGCGGGTCTTCGCCCCGTCCGATTCGACCGCAGCGGCGGCCGCGATGACGGGCGAACCGGCCTTCGCGCCCTCCCCGGCCGCCTGGGCGTGACCGGCCCACGCAGCCGCAAGGGCTGTCATGAGGCACGCGCTGATGAGACGGATGAAAGGAAAATGGGGCATCGGCGATCGCTGAGGGCTCTAGCGTCCTTCCTATACTGATAGACGGCCTTTGGTTAACGGAACCTCACGCCGCACGGCCGTTTACTGAGATACTGTTGCATTCATGGCACAGTCACGCGGGATCTTGCCAAACGCCCCTGTCGCTCTGTAATGATCTTGATCCCGTCCGGCATGGCCGAATCTGACGGCGGATCCAGAGGAGACGGTTGTGTTGACCGATCCTCCAGGAGACCCGTCACCCTCGACAGGCTCACGGACAGGACCAATGGCGACGCTTGTCGCCGCTCGCCGATGGCCGGCATCCGGCCCATCGATATCTACGAAAGGGCCGTGTTGAATGGTTGCGCATGCGAAGTCAGTACTGACCTTCGTTTCTGCACCGTTCGAATCGCGCGTTTCATCCCGCGCACGCCCAAACTCCACCCTTTCCGGCCAGGAGCCGGCCCAATTCAACCCAGAATGCGCCCGCATGCGGCGCACGATGGCGATCGACAGCACTCCGAACGCAACATCAGCCCGCCGCCTTTCCTTGCGGCGTGCCCACCCGCCCACAATGCGGCCCCTGCCTCAGGTCCTGCCCTCGATCGCCATGTCGAGAGTTCAACATGGCAAACAAGATGCTCATCGATGCCTCACACCCGGAAGAAACCCGGGTCGTGGTGGTACGTGGTCAGAAGGTCGAAGAATTCGACTTCGAATCCGCTAACCGGAAGCAACTGCGCGGGAATATCTATCTCGCCAAGGTCACCCGGGTCGAACCGTCGCTCCAGGCGGCCTTCGTGGAATACGGCGGAAACCGCCACGGGTTCCTCGCTTTCAGCGAAATCCATCCCGATTATTATCAGATCCCCGTGGCCGACCGTCAGGCTCTGCTCGAGGCCGAAGCGGAAGCTCAGGCGGAAGAGGAGCGCGAGGAGGAGCGCCGCAGCAGCCGCGGCCGTCGCCGCCGTTCCTCGCAACGGCGGGCCCAGAACGACGAGACCGTGGTCTCGACCGAAGTGGAGGCCGGCTCCGAGGAAAGCGTAGAGGCCGCTGCCGGGAGCGAAGCACCGTCCGACGCAGCCGAAGGCGCTGAGGCCGCAGCACCGGAAAGCCCGGAAGCCTCGGCTGAGACCGCCAGCGTAACTCCCACTGAAGGCGCCGGAGAAGAGGCTCTCGAGGCCATCGAGGGATCGGCCCATATCGAGGCTCCGCAGGGCGAAGAGACCGTGTCGGAGGACGAGGCCCGCTCCCCGGAAGACGACACGGAATCCGACGATGGGGACGAGTCCGAAGACGAGGACGACGATCAGGAGCTGGAAGAGCACGAAATCGTCGAGCAGCTCGGCGGCGACGACGCGATCGAGGACCTTCCTCAGCGCCGCCGTGCGCCGCGCAAGCAGTACAAGATCCAGGAAGTCATCAAGCGCCGCCAGATTCTTCTGGTCCAGGTCGTCAAGGAAGAGCGCGGCAACAAGGGCGCGGCGCTGACCACCTACCTGTCGCTCGCCGGCCGCTATTCGGTGCTCATGCCCAACACGGGCCGGGGCGGCGGCATCTCGCGCAAGATCACCAACGCGGCCGACCGCAAGCGCCTGAAGGAAATCGCCCAGGAGCTGGAGGTGCCCGAGGGAATGGGCATCATCCTGCGCACGGCCGGCGCCTCGCGCACCAAGCCCGAGATCAAGCGGGACTACGAATACCTCATGCGCCTCTGGGAGAGCGTGCGCGAGCTGACCCTCAAGTCGGCGGCCCCTGCCCTGGTCTACGAGGAAGGCTCGCTCATCAAGCGCGCCATCCGCGACCTCTACAACAAGGACATCGACGACGTCCTCGTCGCCGGCGAGGAAGGCTATCGCGAGGCCAAGGACTTCATGCGGATGCTCATGCCGAGCCATTCGAAGCTGGTCCAGCCCTACCGCGAGCCGCAGCCCCTCTTCGCCAAATTCGGCGTCGAGGCCCAGCTCGACGCCATGTTCTCGAACGTGGTGACCCTGAAATCGGGCGGCTATCTCGTCATCAACCCGACGGAAGCCCTCGTTTCCATCGACGTGAACTCCGGCCGGTCGACCCGCGAGCACAACATCGAGGACACGGCGCTTCGCACGAACCTCGAAGCCGCCGAGGAGATCGCCCGGCAGCTCCGCCTGCGCGATCTCGCCGGCCTCGTGGTCATCGACTTCATCGACATGGAGGAGAAGCGGAACAACCGCGCCGTCGAGAAGAAGCTCAACGAGTGCCTGAAGAACGACCGCGCCCGCATCCAGGTGGGCCGCATCTCGCCCTTCGGCCTCCTGGAGATGTCGCGCCAGCGCATCCGCACTGGCGTGTTGGAATCCTCCTCGATCCCCTGCCCGCACTGCGCCGGCACCGGCTTCGTGCGCTCGACGCCGTCGGTCGCCCTGCAGGTGCTGCGCTCCATCGAGGAAACCCTCATCAAGAACGCCAGCTACAACCTCGTCGTCCGCACCCGGATGGAGGCGGCGTTCTACATCCTGAACCAGAAGCGCATCCACCTGCGCGACCTGGAGACCCGCTTCGGCGTCGCGATCTCCATCGTGGCCGACGACAGCCTCCACGGCACCACCACCTATGCCATCGAGCGCGGCGAGCCCGCGCTGAAGCTCGAGCACAAGTCGGCCGCGACCGGCATCCAGATCGATGCCATCGCCATCGACGAGCCCGACGAGGAGATTGAGGTCGAGGCCGAGGAGGAGACCGTCGAGGAAGCTCAAGGAAGCGATGAGCGCGGCGAAGAGGGTGAAGGTGGCGGACGCCGTCGCCGCCGCCGCCGCCGTCGGCGCGGTCGCGACCGTGAGGCCTTCGCGGGCGACGCTCAGGCCGAGGAAGGTGCCGAGGCCGGTGAGGCCGAGGGCGAATCCGAAGAGGAAGAGGCCGAGGTCGAAGCCTCCGGAGGCGAAGCGGCCCCGGTCGAAGCAGGCGAGTCGGACGACGATTCCCGTGGCGGGCGCCGCCGTCGTCGCGGCCGCCGCGGCGGACGCGGACGCGGCCGGGACGAAACGGTCGAGTTCGCCGTGGAGGAGGGCTTCGTCGCCTCCGATGAAGTGCGGGCCGCACCGGCTGCCGAGGAAGCCGCTCCCGCCGAGGCCGGAGCAGAGGCCCGCGCCGAGACGCAGGAGCCGCAGCCCGCGGCCGCCGAGAGCGAGCCGATCGTCACCCCGCCCCGCCCCGTGGCAGAGACCCCCGTTCCGCCGCCTGCCCCTGTGGTTCCCGAGCCGGAGCCGGTCGCCGTCGTCCTGACCCCGCCCGACCCGGAGCGCCCGAAGCGAGCCGGCTGGTGGTCCAAGGCCAAGTCGGTCCTGAGCGGATCGTAAGATTCACAAAGAAATGCCCGGCCTTGAGCCGGGCATTTTCGTTTCGGCGCATACTGTTATTCCGGAGTGGCTCGGACGAGCGAGCCCGAAATGACGGTGCGATGGGACTACCGCAGCCACCCCTTGAGCCGCGCCACCGTCTCGCGGCAATCGGTCTCCGACCCGGCAAAGGAGAAGCGCAGGTAGTGCGCACCTTCGATGGGGTCGAAATCGAGGCCCGGAGTCGCGGCGACGCCCGCCTCCTCCAGCATGCGCTTGGAAAAGCCGATGGAGTCGTTCGTGAAGCGGGCCATGTCGGCGTAGATGTAGAAGGCGCCGTCCACCGGATGCATCTCGGTGATGCCGATCTTGGGCAGCTCTTCGAGCAGGTACGCGCGGTTGCGGGCATAGCCGGCCTTCACGGCCTCGAGCTCCTCCGCCGCATCGAAGGCGGCGAGCGCCGCCACCTGCGAGAGATAGGGCGGCGAGATGTAGAGGTTCTGGGCCAGCCGCTCGATGGGCCGGACCAAGCGGTCCGGCACGATGATCCAGCCGATGCGCCAGCCGGTCATGCAGTAATATTTCGAGAAGGAGTTGATCACGATCGCATCGTCGTCCGAGGCGAGCGCCGTGGAAGCGGCCTCGCCATAGGTAAGTCCGTGATAGATCTCGTCGGAGACGAACCACAGACCCAGGCGGCGGCAGGTCTCGCCCAAATCGGCCAGCGCCTTGCGGCCGATCATGGTGCCGGAGGGATTGGCCGGGCTCATGGCAAGAATGCCGTGCAAGGGCTTCTCCGCATGGGCCTTTTCGATGGCCTGGGCGGTCATGATCCAGCCATCCGCCTTGGCGAGCGGGATCGTCACCGGCTCGATGCCGAGCGCCTCCAGGATGTTGCGGTAGGCCGGATAGCCGGGGGCTGTGATCGCCACCCGCTGGCCCGGATCGAAGAGGCTTAAGAAAGCCAGCACGAAACCGGCCGAGGAGCCCGTGGTCACCACAACCCGCTCCGGCGCGATGCTCACGCCGTAGGCCTCGCGGTAATGCCGGGCGATCCGCTCCCGCAGGGCCGCAATGCCGAGCGCCTCGGTGTATCCGATGCGGCCGAGATCGAGGGCCGCCTTGGCGGCCTCCCGGGCCGCCCGGGGTGCGGGCGCGGAGGGCTGGCCGACCTCCATGTGGATGACGCTGTCGCCCCGCCGCTCCTTGGCGGCGGCCGCGCTCAGCACGTCCATGGCCAGGAAGGACGCGACGCGGTCCATGCGACGGGCGATGACGGGCAAACGGAGATCGGCGGATGATTTGGTCATGGAATGGCTCGTATCCGGTTGGGCGGACGGTCTCAAGACCGTTCGTGAAGCCAAGCGGTCACTCCGGGGTTGCGGTGCGGAGCCCAGGATGACGCGCAGAGTTCCCGATACGAAGCCGTGATTTGACGCCGCACTGCCCAAGCCGCTAACTCGCGATAGAACAACGAGTCTCAACTCCGCCTCGAACCGTCGCTAGAGGTGGCGCGATCAAGACCTCCGCAAAGGACCGCATATGCGCTTTTCGCTTCTCACCCTCGGCCGGACCGCAGCCCTGCTCGGCGCTCTGGCGATCGCCCCCGCCGCCATGGCGCAGGGCACGGTCTTCAACGAGCAGCAGAAGCAGGCCATCGGCGAGATCGTGAAGGACTACCTCCTGAAGAACCCGGAGGTGCTCACCGAGGTCATCGCCGAACTTGAGAAGCGCCAAGCGGAAGCGCAGCAGGTCGCCCAGGCCGGCGCCGTGAAGGAGACGAAGCAGTCCCTCCTGAACGCCTCCCATTCCTACGTGGTCGGCAACCCCTCCGGCGACATCACCCTGGTGGAGTTCTTCGACTACAATTGCGGCTACTGCAAGAAGGCGTTGGCCGACGTCCAGACGCTCATGAAGAGCGACCCGAAGCTGCGCGTCGTCCTGAAGGATTTTCCGGTTCTCGGGCCGGATTCCGTTGAGGCCAGCCGCGTGGCGCTGGCGGTCAAGAACCAGCTCCAGGGCCCCAAGCTCTTCGACTACCACGTGAAGGTCATGGACACCCGCGGCCGCGTGAACGGCGAGCGCGCCATGGCGGTGGCCAAGGACATGGGGGTCGACATGGCCCGCCTGCAGAAGGACGTGGAGAGCCCCGAGATCCGCAACGCGCTCCAGGAGAACATGGCGCTGGGCGACAAGCTCAGCCTCACCGGGACCCCCGCCTTCATCGTCGGCGAGACCGTGATCCCCGGCGCCGTCGGCCTGGCCCCCCTGAAGCAGCTCGTGGACAATGTCCGCCAATGCGGCAAGGCGAGTTGCGGGTAGGCTTGGCCTCGACGTCATCACCGGCCTCGCGCCGGTGATCCCGACTGACTGAAACGCTCAGCCATCCCGTATCGGGATGGCCCGGAAAGCCCGGCCGTGATTGGAAAGCAAGGCGGCTACGCTGCGGAATGAGCGCCTAGCTTGGGAAAGCCTTGGTTTTCCCCTTCCCCCCTGCCCGCCTTTTGGCTAAGAGGGCGTTTCAGCTCCGCCTCGCGGAGCACCAGGAACGCTCCTTTCGCGATGACCACCGTCTTCGTCCTCAACGGACCCAACCTCAATCTGCTCGGCCGCAGAGAGCCCCAAGTCTATGGCAGCACGACGCTGCAGGACATCGAGAAGCTCGTGCGCGAGAAGGCCGAGGCCCTGGGGACGGCGGTCACGTTCCGCCAGTCGAACCACGAGGGACATCTGGTCGACTGGATCCAGGAAGCGGGCGCCCAGGGAGCCGGCATCGTCATCAATGCCGGCGCCTATACCCACACCTCGATCGCGCTGCGCGATGCCATCTCCGGCAGCGGCGCTCCGACGGTCGAGATCCACATTTCGAATGTTCATGCTCGCGAGGGCTTTCGCCATCGCTCGCTCATTGCGCCCGTCTCCGTCGGCGTGATCTGCGGTTTCGGGCCCTTGAGCTACGTGCTCGGCCTGGAAGCGGTTCACCAGGTGATGGCCGAGCGGGCCCGTCAGGCGAAGTCCTCCCAGCATTAGTTCCTCAGGAAGCAGAGGTAAGCCCCATGGCCAAGGAAAACCCTTTCGATCCCGATCTCGTCCGTGAACTGGCGAACCTGATCGCCGACACGGATCTCAGCGAGATCGAAGTGGAGAAGGGCGACCTTCGCATCCGCGTGGCGCGTACGGTCACCGTCACCGCCACCGTTCCCATGGCAGCCCCGGCCGCCCTGGCGCCAGCCCCGGTCGTTGCCCCGCCCCCGGCCAGCGCTTCGGCCGAAGGTGCCGCGAAGCCGGGCGCCCCCCACCCGGGCGCCGTGCTCTCTCCCATGGTCGGCACCGCCTACCGCAAGCCCTCGCCGGATGCGAAGGCCTTCGTGGAGGTCGGCTCCAAGGTCCAGGCCGGCGACAAGGTCCTGCTCGTCGAGGCCATGAAGACCTTCAACGAGATCGTGGCGCCCCGCGCCGGAACCGTGACCGCCATCTATGTCGAAGACGGTA
>DASZBB010000250.1:0-9496 GCA_035944695.1 Microvirga sp.
ATCCTCGACGAGATCGGCCGCGGCACCGCCACCTTCGACGGCCTCTCCATCGCCTGGGCGGCCATCGAGCACCTGCACGAGGCAAACCGCTGCCGGGCGCTGTTCGCCACCCACTTCCATGAGCTCACAGCGCTTGCCGAGAGGATGACGCGGATTTCCAACGCGACCCTGAAGGTGACCGAATGGAACGGCGAGGTGGTGTTCCTGCACGAGGTCGTGCCCGGCGCCGCCGATCGCTCCTATGGTCTCCAGGTTGCGCGCCTTGCAGGCCTGCCCGCACCCGTCGTCGAGCGGGCGAAGACGATCTTGAGCGAGCTGGAAAAGTCGGATCGCGAGGCCCCGAAGCGCGCGCTTCTCGACGACCTGCCGCTCTTTGCGGTTCCCGTTCGTGCCGAGCCGGCGCCGAAGCTGGATGCCTTGCGGGAGGCGCTCGATGCCTTGGATCCCGACGCGATGACACCGCGGGAGGCGCTTGAGGCGCTCTATCGGCTGAAGGCGCAGAGATAGTCGGAGCGACTAGGAAACCTGAGGGCTACGCTCGCGAGGGGCTGCGCCGAAAGGGACGAAAGTCACCGTCCGGGTGTCGTCAGGTTCGCGGTGTTGCCCTGCCATGACATAGCTCAAGGCTTCGCGAACGCCGCGTTCCGTATAGGGCTTGGCGATCACGCCCCAGGCTCCGGCGAAATCCTCCGGGATGCGCTTGGCATTCGCCGTCATGAACAGCACCGTGACCTGGTGCTGGGCGGCGAGATGGCGCGCTACGTCGACTCCGGTCGGGCCGTCGGCCAGATGAATATCGACGAAGGCGAGGTCGGGCTTGAGCTCCTGGCCGAGCGCGAGGGCATCCTCGGATGAAGCGGCGATTCCCACCACATCGTGGCCCAGATCCTGCAGCAAGCTTTCGAGTTCGAGCGCGATCAGGATTTCATCCTCGACGACGAGGATGCGCAACGGCTTCTCGCTACTCAAACTCAATCTCCTCCGCATCGACGGGCATCACGATCTCAGCGCGTGTACCTGGCTCGCAATCGTGCCAAGTCAACCGTCCCTTCAACTGATGGACCAACATGGTGATCAAGGTTTTCCCAAAGCTCCCCTCGGGCGGAGGCGAGTGACCGAGGCCCACGCCGTCGTCCTCGACGGCGATTTTCAGGCCGTTGTCGGTCCGTCCGATCTCGATTGTCAATCGTCCCTGCCGCCCATGTGGAAAAGCATGCTTAACGGCATTGCCGATGACCTCGTTGAGCAGAAGGGCCAGGGCCGCCGCCTTGGGCGCCGGCACGCCGAGAGACTCGACCTGGAGATCGAGATCGACCTGCCCCTTCGGCAGGGTCGCGATCAGCTCTCCGGCGAGCTCGCAGGTGAATTCCTTCACGTTGAACCGGCTTGCAGTGCCTGCCTCGTAGAGAAGTCGGTGCGCGGCCGAGAGCGCGCTGACCCGTTCGGCAACCTCCTGCAAGGCCTTTCGCGCCTCCGGATCTTGGAGACGCCGCGCTTTCAGGAGAACCAGGGAGGCCGTCATCTGGAGAGTGTTCTTGGCCCGATGCTCGGCCTCGTGAAGAAGCACCGTCGTCCGCTCGAGCGCCGCCCGGATATCGGCGGTTCGACGCTCGATCTGCTCCTCCAAAGCCTGCTTCGTGTCGATGCTGTCCTGGGCGGCCGCATCGTTCAGGAGTACCGTGACGCACCGAAGCCGGCCTGCCTCATCGTGGACAGGGGACAGGGCGAAGGAACTCCAGAACGGGGATCCGTCCTTCCGGCGGCCAAGGAACTCGGTTTCGAAGGCCTCCCCGCGACGCAGGGCGGCCTCGATCGCGTTCGAGGAACCTGAATTCGCGCCAGGGGCCTGAAGAAGCCTCCAGCTTGTGCCGAGCACGTCGTCAGGGGAATAGCCGGTCAGGTCGAAGAACGCCTGATTGGCAAAAATAACCGGGGCCTGACCCTGGGGATCGACCATCAGGACAGGCGTCCGCAGGGATTGGAAGGCAGCCCTAAAGGGAGCCTCCGCAAGGTCTGGAGTCCATTCGGATGGTGAACAGTGGGATTCGGCCAGCATCACGATCTCTGAACGCGGCTCATGATCCGATCGACCACCCGCACTTTCCCGATCGAGAAGTGAATCTGCCCCAGGTCATGAACTGCCCCATCGATGATAGACCCCTTGCGCCCGCGCGGATTTTTCCGAGATGTGGCTCGCAGCGCAGTGGAACTCAACGCGACGATGGCGGCAGGGTTCCGAAATCTGTCCATCAAGTCGCGCCTCCCCTGCCGAATAGCCATTGCAACACTATCGCGTTTCGAAATGTCGCGTTAGAACTGCATCTCCGAAGGAGATTCAGCCGAATGGTCACGCGCGTTTCCACTGTTGCGTTCGAGGGAATCGAGGCGCGTGCCGTCGACGTGCAGGTTCAGATCGCGCCCGGCGCCGTCGTCTTCATGATCGTCGGCCTGCCCGACAAGGCGGTGGCGGAGTCCCGCGAGCGGGTCCGCTCCGCCCTGATCGCTTCGGGCCTCGCCCTTCCGGCGAAGCGCATCACGGTCAACCTCGCGCCCGCCGATCTGCCGAAGGAAGGCAGCCATTACGACCTGCCGATCGCGCTCGGCGTCATGGCCGCCATCGGGGCCATACCGACCGATGCCCTCAACGGCTTCACCGTGCTCGGGGAACTTGCCCTCGACGGCTCTATCACGGCGGTGGCTGGCGCCTTGCCGGCCGCGATGGCGGCCTATGAGCGCGAGCACGGGCTGATCTGCCCCGAGGCCTGCGGGTCGGAGGCCGCTTGGGCCGGCAGCGACATCGAGATCCTGGCGCCGCGCTCCCTGATCCAATTGGCCAACCACTTCAAGGGCACCCAGGTGATGGCGCGACCGGAACCGGCCATCATGCCGGCCTCGGGCTCGCTGCCGGACCTGCGCGACATCAAGGGACAGGAAAGCGCGAAACGCACCCTCGAAATCGCGGCAGCCGGCTCGCACAACCTCCTCATGAACGGGCCACCAGGGGCCGGCAAATCCATGCTCGCCCAGCGCCTGCCGTCGATCCTGCCGCCGCTCTCACCGCGGGAACTGCTGGAGGTCTCGATGATCCAGTCGGTCGCGGGCCTCCTGGCGGACGGTGCGCTCTCCGACCGCCGCCCGTTCCGGGCCCCGCACCACTCCGCGTCCATGGCGGCACTCGTCGGCGGCGGCCTCAATGCCCGTCCGGGCGAGGCTTCATTGGCCCATCACGGCGTGCTCTTCCTGGACGAGCTTCCGGAATTCCAGCCTCAGGTTCTCGATTCGCTGCGCCAACCGCTGGAGGCCGGGGAAATCCTGATCGCCAGGGCCAATCATCGCGTCACCTATCCGGCCCGGTTCCAGCTCGTCGCCGCCATGAATCCCTGCCGCTGCGGCCAGGCCACCGAGCCGGGCTATGTCTGCCGCCGCCAGCCGAACGAGCGCTGCGTCGCCCAGTATCAGGCGCGCCTGTCGGGACCGCTTCTCGACCGCATCGATCTTGCCATCGACGTTCCGGCGGTCACGGCCGCCGACCTGATCCTGCCGCCGCCCGTGGAGGGATCGGCCGAGGTGGCGGCCCGCGTCGCGCGGGCCCGCGAACGTCAGGCAAAGCGCTACGCGGCTTTGAATCTGGAGGGCGTCACCACCAATGCGGCCTGCCCGCCGGCGCTCCTGGAGGAGGTAGCCCAACCCGACCCGGAGGGCCTGAGCCTCATCCGTGACGCCGCCAACGCCATGCGCCTCTCGGCCCGGGGTTTCCATCGCGTGCTGAAAGTGGGACGCACCCTCGCCGACCTCGACGGAGAGGACCGCGTCCGGCGCATCCATGTGGCCGAGGCCCTGTCCTATCGGGCTCATACGGACCGGCGCCCGGCAGCGGCTTAGGAGCGAGCCATGGCGCCCTCACGGTCCTTGTGGAGGCCCATACAGCTCTCGATATTTTCCTGCGGGACAACTATGTTTTCTGTCACAAAACAGTGTGAAACGGGCCCTATGTCATGCCGCAGGCGACGGGCTCGCAGGCGGGCTCCGCATCAGAGTTTAAGACCCCGAGAGGCTGCAATGACTATGTCCCCGTTGAATGAGGCGATGCCCATTCCTGCCGCGGTGGGTTCTCGCCTCCCGGGCTTCGGCAAATTTATCCCGGGGGTCGATAAGATCGTCCGCGACTATGGCACTCTCGATCCCGTGCTCGGCCGCATCGGTTCGCTCGAGGTTCGCCTGGCCACGACGGCCAAGGAGATCCGGCGCGCCCAGCGCCTGCGCTTCAAGGTGTTCTACGAAGAGATGTCGGCCTCTCCCAACGGCGCGGCTCTCATCTCACGCCGGGATGTGGATGCCTATGACGCCATTTGCGACCACCTCCTCGTGCTCGACCATGACGTGAAGCCGAAAGCCTTCCGCCCCGCCAAGCCGAAGGTGGTGGGCACCTATCGCCTGCTCCGTCAGGACGTGGCCGAGCGGCATGGCGGCTTCTACACCAGGGGCGAATACGACATCGCCCCCCTTCTCAAGGCTCACCCCAGCCTGCGCTTCCTGGAGCTCGGTCGCTCCTGCGTCCTCGACGAGTATCGCAACAAGCGCACCGTCGAGCTCCTCTGGCACGGGATCTGGACCTATGTCCTGCACAACCGCATCGACGTCATGCTGGGCTGCGCGAGCCTCGAGGGGACGCAGCCGCAGGATCTGGCGCTGCCCCTGAGCTTCCTGCACCATTACGCGTCGGCGCCGGCCGAGTGGCAGGCCCGCGCGCTGCCGGAGCGTTTCACCGCGATGGATATCCTGCCCAAGGAGGCCATCGATCCCAAGGCAGCGCTTCACGCCCTGCCGCCCCTGATCAAGGGCTATCTGCGCCTGGGCGCAACCTTCGGAACGGGAGCGGTGGTCGACCGGCAGTTCGGCACCACGGATGTGCTCGTCATCCTTCCCGTCTCGGCGATCAACCCGCGCTATATCGACCATTTCGGCCCGACCGCGAACCGCCACGCGGCCTGAAGGCTCAAGCCACAGCTTCGATGGACGACGCCATGGCGCGCCGCCATTCCTCTCGGACGTCCGGATCGTCCTCGCGCTCCAGCCGCCCTGCGGCGTGACCGGCAACCACCTCGGGCGCAAGAAGGCGGCCGAGAGCCCAGACGGCCATGGCGCGCACGAGCGGCGAGGCATCGTCGAGGAGGCAGACGGCTTCGCCAGCCAGACCTGCATCGCCGGAATTTCCGATCGCCACTAGCACGTTGCGGATGAACCGGTCGCGCCCGGTGCGCTTGATCGGCGTGCCCGAGAACCGAGTGCGGAAGGCGGGATCGTCGAGCCGGGCCAATTCCTTCAGCGGCAGCCCCGCCAGATCCTCCCGCTGCACCAACCGCGCCTCCCGCCCGGCCTGGGCGAACTTGTTCCACGGACAGACCGCGAGGCAGTCGTCGCAGCCGAAGATCCGGTTGCCGATGCCGCGCCGCAGTTCTTCCGGGATATGTCCCTTGTGCTCGATGGTGAGATACGAGATGCAGCGCCTCGCATCGAGCTGGTAGGGCGCCGGGAAAGCGTTCGTCGGGCAGATGTCGAGGCAGCGGCGGCACGAGCCGCACCGGTCGCGCTCCGGCTCGTCGGCCGGCAGCTCCGCTGTTGTGAAGATGGCGCCCAGGAACAGCCAGTCGCCGAACTCGCGCGAGACGACGACCGTGTGCTTGCCCTGCCAGCCGAGACCTGCCGCTTCCGCCAGCGGCTTTTCCATCACCGGCGCCGTATCGACGAAGACCTTCACGTCGGATGAAGCTTTCGCCGCGAGAAAGCCTGCCGCCTCCTTGAGCTTGCCCTTGATCACGTCGTGATAATCGCGGTTTCGCGCATAGACCGAGATGTAGCCGCGATCCTTCCGCGCCAGCTCGGGCAGCGGGTCGTCCTCGGGGCTGTAGTTCAGCCCGAGCAGGATGATGCTGCGCACCTCCGGCCAGAGGATTCTCGGATCGGCACGGCGCTCCGCCGTCTCGGCCATCCACTCCATGGATCCGTGATGGCCGGCCTCGAGCCAGGCCCTGAGCCGCTCCGGGGCGAGCGGAATCGCGTCAGGCCTGGCGACACGAACCGCATCGAAGCCGAGCGCCTTGGTGCGCTCGACGAAGGCCTGCTTGAGCGCGTGGCCGTCTAGAAATCCAGGTCGTCGTAATGCTCCGCCGGCGCCATCCCCGGCACCCGGTCCGCGAGGAGCGCGCGGAAGGACGGCCTGGACTTGATCCTGGCGTACCAATGCTTCGCTGTTTCGTCCTCGTCCCATGGCACGTCGCCGAGATAATCCACCACCGACAGATGGGCCGCCGCCGCCAGATCCGCATAGGTCATCTGGTCGCCGGCCAGCCAATTCCGCGCGGAAATCAGAAAACCGATATATTTGAGATGGTATCGCACATTGGTCTGGGCCGCGCGAATCGCGCCCATGTCCGGCGGACCGCCTCCCAGCTCGATGGGCATGAACCGCTTATAGATCTTTTCTGTGGCAAGGTAATCCGAGACCTCGCCGTGAAACTTGACCAGAAACCAGTCGAGCAGGCGGCGGACCTCGACCCGCTCAGCGAGATCCCGCGGCAGGAAGCGCCGATCCCGAAGATCCTCTCCCCGCGTCTCGTCGAGATACTCCGCAAGGCCCAAGGGTCCCGCGACGGCGAGCCCATTGTCGTCGATGAGGAGCGGCAGATTCCCGGCCGGGTTGATCTCGAGATAGGGTATGCGCCGATCCCACGGTTTCTCCTCGACCATGTCCGGCTCAAGGCCGAGCTCCGCGAAAACGAGACGCGCGAACCGCGACTGCGGGCAGAACGGATAAGAATGCAGGATGGCCATGAATCTATGAGTGACGCGAAACAGGCGGCGAGAATAAGGCCGTGCTTCGTTAAGGGTTGGTAAGGAATATTGGTGAATCTCATGTCCGTGATGCACAAGGGTCACGCCGACAGCGCAAACCTTGCTTGACAGACATGGCGTGCTCCCGCATCTGGCGCCGTTTTCAGGATTTTCAACGATGTCGCAAATCATCGAGGCGCTCTTTCTCGGCCTCATCGAAGGTCTGACGGAATTTCTTCCGGTCTCCTCCACAGGCCACCTGCTCCTCGTCGGCCACTTCCTCGGCTTCGAGTCCACGGGCAAGACCTTCGAGGTCCTGATCCAGCTCGGCGCGATCCTGGCGATCCTGTCCGTCTACTTCAACAAGCTGTGGTCCATCGCCAAGGCGCTGCCGCACGATCCGATGGCGCGCCACTTCGTCATCGGCGTGCTCGTGGCTTTCCTGCCCGCCGCCGCGATCGGCGCGGTGCTGCACGGCTTCATCAAGGAGGTGCTCTTCGATCCCTGGATCGTGTGCATGACCCTGATCGTCGGCGGCTTCGTGCTGCTGGCCATCGATCGCCTGCCGCTCGAGGCGACCAAGACCGATGCGACCCGGTTCCCGATGGGGATGTATTTCAAGATCGGCCTCATCCAATGCGCCGCCATGGTCCCCGGCGTCTCCCGCTCGGGCGCCACCATCGTGGGCGCCATGCTGATGGGAGCATCAAAACGCGCGGCGGCGGAGTTCTCGTTCTTCCTCGCCATGCCGACCATGGCGGGCGCCTTCACCTACGACCTTTTGAAGAACTACAAGATCCTGTCCGCCAACGACGCGGCGATCATCGTGGCGGGCTTCCTGTCCGCTTTCGTGGCGGCGCTCCTCGTGGTGAAGCTGCTTCTGGACTACGTCTCCCGCCACGGCTTCACGCCCTTCGCCTATTGGCGCATCCTGGTGGGCGCCGCCGGTCTCGCCGGCCTGATCGTCTACGGCTGACCGATGCTCGCGCGCGACGAGGCCCTTGCGGTCGTCATCTCCATTGCGGTCACGCTGGCGATCATGGTCCTTGCGGTGATCGTCGGTGCGAGCGCCGGGCCGCCGCCTACAGCCGAGGGTGGGCCTCCGGATCCCGCCTGTGTCGAGTGGACCGACAGTTGCGTGGTCTGCTCCCGCACGGCGCAGGGCCTCGCCTGCTCGACGCCGGGGATCGCCTGCACCCCTGCCGCGCCGCGTTGCCTGCGGCGGTAACGGGCTCCGCTTCGCTTACGGGATCGTCTTGTCAGGATAGCGGCACAGGTCGTTGACGGGGCAGCGCCAGCATTCGGGCCGGCGGGCCTTGCAGATGTAGCGCCCGTGCAGGATCAGCCAGTGATGGGCGTGGAGCCGGTATTCCTCCGGGATCAGCTTTTCGAGCGCTTCCTGCGTTTCCTGCGGCGTCTTGGTGATGGCCAGCGGCAGCCGGTTGGTGACACGGAAGATATGCGTATCGACGGCCACGCGCGGATCGCCGAAGGCGATGTTGACCACCACGCTCGCGGTCTTGCGCCCGACGCCCGGAAGGGTCTCCAGGATCTCGACGGAATTCGGCACCTCGCCGCCGAACTCCTCCACGAGGCGCCGCGCGGCCGCCATCACGTTCTTCGCCTTGGTGTTGAAGAAGTTCAGCGTCCTGATGTGCTCGCGCAGGCCTTCCTCGCCGAGGGCGAGCATCCTCTGCGGCGTATCGGCGATGGGGAAGAGGTTTTTCGTCGCCTTGTTGACGCCCACATCGGTCGATTGCGCCGAGAGCGCCACGGCGACCAGCAGCGTGTAGGGATTGGTGTAATCGAGCTCGCCCTTGGGCTCCGGATTGGCCGCGTGCAGACGCCGGAAGATCTCGATCATCGTAGCATTGTCGACGGGCTTCGGGGTTCGCGTCCTCAGAGCCTTCCCGACCTTCTTTGCCGGCACGGCGGGCTTGGCTTTGGGCTTCGAACTGCGGCGGGGCGCGGGCTTCAGATCGGACATTTCTGCGTTATACTCAAGGCATGGCAAGCGGCAAGGTGACAGTTGGCGGGAGCGACCGGTTCGAGCAGCCGGTGTTCTCGGCCGTGATCCGCCCGCACCGGTCCCTGAGCCCGCAAGGGTTCAGGATCGTCATGGCGCTGGTCTGTCTCGTCTCCCTGGTGGCAAGTCTGCCCTTCGTCATCATGGGGTTCTGGCCGGTCGCCGGCTTCTTCGGCCTCGACTTCCTCGGCCTGTACATCGCCTTCCGGGTCAGCTACCGCCAGGGCGAGGCCTTCGAGTTCCTGGAGCTGACGCCGATCCGCCTCCTCTTCCGCAAGGTGAGCCCGCGAGGCGAGGTGCGGGATTGGCAGTTCAACCCGCTCTGGACTCGCCTCGACCGGGAGATCGACGACGAATACGGCCTGCAGCACCTCTCGCTCGCCTCCCGCAACGAGCAGGTCGAGATCGCCCGCGATCTCTCGCCACCCGAGCGGGAAACGCTTGCAGAGGCCCTTGGCCGGGCCCTGGCGGATGTGAAACGGGCTCATTGAGGAAACTCCAGCACCTTGGGGCCCAGGGCTTGGGAGCCCTGAGCCGGAAGTGGATCGAGGGAGGTGCGAGAGGCGGCCGGCTCGATGCTTGGTGTGAAGTGGAAGAGCCGGACGGCGCCTCGCAGGCGGGACTTTAGGCGTTTCGACT
>DASZBB010000251.1:0-7591 GCA_035944695.1 Microvirga sp.
CTGAGGCTGGCTGTCCTTACTGCGCAAAGCACCGTTCGCTCGCCTACATCAAGGCATAGGACGGGTTTTAGATTAAGACATCATCAAGCCTATAAAGACGTTCCAGCGGATCGAATGCAATATTCTTCTCCTCGGAATTCACAGCTACCGGGGCGTGTATTTGACTCATCTGAAAACGAGAACATACTAAGAACATGACGTAACGAGAGACGGATTGAGCAGGGCGCATGCGTGCCGGGCAACAGACGACGCTTGCCGATTTGCGGCACCAAATCGAGCGCCTTGACGGCGGACGCCATAGGCGCCGCCCTCTGTCCTTCGCCGTCGCTGCCATCGATGAGCGAATGCCTCAGGGCGGGCTGGCGCTTGGGGCATTGCACGAGATGATCGAGGGAGGTCCTGCGGCCGAGTTCGCCGGCGCCGCGACCCTCTTCGTGGCCGGCATTGCGGCCCGCCTCAAAGGGCCGGTGCTCTGGTGCCTCAGCCGCCGCGATCTGTTCGCTCCCGGGCTCATGAATGCGGGCTTGCACCCCGATCGCGTGATTTACGCCGAGACCTTTCGCGAGCGGGAGGTGCTGGCCGTCATGGAAGAGGGGCTGCGCGAGCAGGGCCTTGCGGCCGTCGTCGGCGAGGTGACGCGGCTTGGTCTCACCGCGTCCCGCCGCCTGCAGCTCGCGGCCGAGGCCTCGGGCGTGCCGGCTCTGGCGCTCCGGCGCTGGTGGACGGTCGCCGAGAAGGAACTGACAGGACTTCCCTCGGCGGCCGTCACGCGCTGGCGGATCGCGCCTTTCGCCTCTCATGCTCCACCGACACCGGGTCTGGGTCGTGCCCGCTGGCACGTCGAACTCCTGCGCTGCCGCGGCGGCGAACCCCATTCCTGGATTGTCGAGGCCTGCGATGCGAAGGGTCGTCTCGCTCTACCTGCCGACCTGGCCGACCGATCGGATCAGGCGCCGCAACGGCGCGCCGCCGGATAAGCCCCTCGTCACCGTCAGGACGGAAGGATCCCGCCGCCTGGTCGCTGCCGTCGACCCATCGGCTTACGCACTCGGTTTGCGTCCGGGGCAGACGGTTACCCATGCGCAGACATTGGTGCCGAACCTACACGTCGTCGATGCGACGCCGGATGAGGACGAGGCCTCTCTCGTTGAACTGGCCCGCTGGTGCATCGGCTATTCGCCCATCGTTGCGCCGGATCCGCCGGACGGCGTGTGGATCGACATCGCCGGCGCGGCCCATCTGTTCGGCGGCGAGGAGAAGCTCGTGGCCCACCTCGTCAAGCGCCTCGTCACGCAAGGCATCCAGGCGGCTGCCTGCGTGGCCGATGCGCCGGGCACGTCCTGGGCCGTCGCGCGCTACGGGAACCAGGCCGTCGTTGCGCCGGGGCGTTCCGTCGAAGCGGTGGCAAGCCTGCCGGTTCCCGCCCTGCGCCTGCCGTCTGCAACCGTCGAGGCGCTTCATCGTCTCGGGATAGAGCGGATCGGCCAGCTCGCTGCCATGCCCCGCGCGCCGATGGTGCGCCGCTTCGGCAGGGATGTGGCGCTCCGGCTCGACCAGGCCTTCGGCCATGTGTTCGAGCCGCTCAACCCGCTCGTGCCGAAGGAGACGCCGGCGCGGCGCGTGATCTTCGCCGAGCCGATCGGACGTCTCGAGGATCTGCAGAGCGTGGTGCGGCGGCTGACCGGCAGGCTTTGCGGCGATCTGGAGCGCGCATCTCTCGGCGTGCGCCGCCTTGATCTCGTGTTCGAGTGCATCGACCGCCGCAGCGTCGCCCTTCGCGTCAGAACGGCGAAAGCGACGCGCGAGGCGGGCCATCTCGCGAAGCTCTTCGACGAGCGCCTGCAGACGGTCGATCCCGGCTTCGGCATCGAAGCCGCGATGCTGATCGCCAGCAAGGTTGAGCCGTTGAGCGAGAAGCAGGTCGAGGCCAAGGGGCTGGCGGACGGCGATGCCCCCGACGTGGACTTGAGCCGGCTCGTCGATCGGCTCGGCGCCCGGCTTGGGCCGAAGCGGGTCTACCGCCTCGTTCCCGTCGAAAGCCGCGTTCCGGAACGGGCGATGAAGCGCGTTCCGGCCCTGGCTCCTCCGGCAGGTGCCGCCTGGCCGGAGATGCTTCCACGGCCGACGCGCCTGCTCGATCCGCCCGAGCCCGTGACGGCCACGGCGCTCCTGCCGGACCATCCGCCGGCCTTCTTCGTCTGGCGCCGCGTGCGCCACCGCGTGGTCAGGGCCGACGGGCCGGAACGCATCGCGGGCGAGTGGTGGACATCGGAGCGCGAGCGCGCGTCCCTGCGCGATTATTACCGCGTCGAGAACGAGCAAGGTGCGCGCTTCTGGATCTTCCGCGATGCGCCGGCCGATCAGGGCGGCCGCTGGTGGCTGCATGGGTTGTTCGCATGACCTATGCGGAACTCCAGGTCACGACCCATTTCTCGTTCCTGCGCGGTGCTTCGAGCCCGCGCGAATTGTTCGAGCAGGCGAAGCACCTTGGTCTCTCGGCGCTCGGCATCGCCGACCGCAACTCGCTCGCCGGGATCGTGCGCGCTCATGAGGCCGCGAAGGAAACCGGTGTGCGTCTCGTGGTCGGTTGCCGGCTCGATCTCACCGACGGCACGTCGCTCCTGGTCTATCCCACGGATCGTGCGGCCTATTCCCGCCTGTGCCGGCTGCTGAGCCTCGGCAAGAGCCGGGCCGGGAAAGGCAAGTGCGCTCTCGCGTGGGAGGATGTCGAGGCCTGGAATGAAGGCTTGCTCGCGGTGCTGCTCGGCGATCATGCCGATGAGGAGCTGTCGTTCGATCTGCAACGGCTGAAGCGCACCTTCGGCAACCGCGCCTACATGGCGCTGATCCGCCGCTTCGCGCCCGACGAGCATCTGCGCCTGTGGCAGGTCGAACAGGTTGCGCAAGATGCAGGCGTACCGACGGTCGCGATGGGAGATGTTCTCTACCATCATCCCTCGCGCCGGATGCTGCAGGATGTGGTGTCCTGCATCCGGCAGGGCTGCACCATCGACGAGGCCGGCTTCCGGCTGGAGCGGCACGCTGACCGCTTTCTCAAGGATCCGGCCGAAATGGCGCGGCTTTTTGAGAGACATCCCGGAGCCTTCGCGCGTACCGGCGAGATCGTCCAACGCTGCCGGTTCTCGCTTGATGAGCTGCGCTATCAATACCCGAGCGAGACGGAACCGGGCGAGACCGCACAGGAGAAGCTGGAGCGGCTGACCTGGGACGGAGCCAGACGGCGTTATGGGAAGGAACTGCCGGATCTCGTCGCATCGCAGCTCAGGCATGAGCTCACCCTGATCGAGAGCCTGAACTATGCGCCGTATTTCCTGACGGTCCATTCCATCGTGAGCTTCGCCCGCTCGCGTGACATCCTCTGCCAGGGGCGAGGCTCGGCGGCGAATTCCGCCGTCTGCTACGTGCTCGGCATCACGTCCATCGATCCCGTCCGCTCCGGTCTGCTCTTCGAGCGCTTCATCTCGCAAGAGCGCAACGAGCCGCCGGATATCGACGTGGATTTCGAGCACGAGCGGCGCGAGGAAGTGATCCAATGGATCTACGAGACCTACGGCCGCAACCGGGCGGCGCTCACGGCCGTCGTAAGCTGCTACCGCGCCCGCGGCGCCGTGCGCGAGGTCGGCAAGGTGCTGGGCGTGCCGGAGGACGTGACGGGCGCCCTGTCGGGCCTCGTCTGGGGCTGGAGCAACGAGGGCGTGAGCGAGAGCGAGGTCAAGGAACTCAACCTCAACCTCGCGGATCCGCGCCTGCGCCTGACCCTGGAGCTGGCGCGCGACCTGATCGGCGCGCCGCGCCATCTCTCGCAGCATCCGGGCGGCTTCGTGCTCACGCAGGATCGGCTCGACGATCTGGTGCCCATCGAGCCGGCCGCCATGGAGAACCGGCAGGTCATCGAGTGGGACAAGAACGATATCGAGGTCCTGAAGTTCATGAAGGTCGACGTGCTCGGCCTCGGCATGCTCGGCTGCATGCGCCGCTCCTTCGAGCTCCTGCGGGAGCACAAGGGCATCAGCCACGATCTGGCGTCCATTCCGCCCGAGGATCCCGCAACCTACGCCATGATCCGCCGCGCCGATACGATCGGCACGTTCCAGATCGAAAGCCGGGCGCAGATGGCGATGCTGCCGCGGATGAAGCCGCGGACCTTCTACGATCTCGTGATTGAGGTAGCGATCGTCCGGCCGGGGCCGATCCAGGGCGACATGGTTCATCCCTATATCCGCCGGCGCGAAGGTCGCGAGGCGGTGTCCTACCCGACGCCTGAACTGGAGCGCGTGCTCGGCAAGACGCTCGGCATTCCGCTCTTCCAGGAGCAGGCGATGCGCGTCGCCATCGAATGCGCCGGCTTCACGCCCTCGGAAGCCGACCAGCTGCGCCGCTCCATGGCGACCTTCAAGTTCAAGGGCGACGTGTCGAAGTTCCAGGTCAAGCTCACGCAAGGCATGCTGGCGCGGGGCTACACGCAGGAATTCGCCGAGCGCATCTTCAGGCAGCTCGAGGGATTCGGCTCCTACGGTTTCCCCGAAAGCCACGCCGCCTCCTTCGCGCTGATTGCCTACGCGTCGTCCTGGATGAAGTGCCATCACCCGGACGTGTTCTGCTGCGCACTGCTCAACTCCCAGCCCATGGGCTTCTATGCGCCGGCGCAGATCGTCCGCGATGCGCAGGCTCACGGGATTGAGGTGCGCCCCGTCGATATCAATCACTCGCGCTGGGACTGCACGCTGGAGCCGACCGACCGCAAGGGCCGCTTCGCCGTGCGTCTTGGTCTTCGCATGGCAAAGGGTCTCGCCAATGCCGACGGCGCCATGATCGTCCTCGCACGCAGCGATGCGCCTTTCGTTTCGATCGAGGATCTCTGGCTGCGAGCCAAGGTGCGGGTGGCCTCGCTCGAGCGCCTTGCCGAGGCGGATGCCTTCGGATCCTTGCGCCTCAATCGCCGGGATGCGCTCTGGACGATCAAGGGGCTGAGCGATGCACCCCTGCCGCTCTTCGTGGCGGCGGACGAGCACGATGGGCGATTCCGTGCGGAGGTCACCGAGCCGGACGTATCGCTCGTGCCGATGACCGAGGGGCGAGAGGTGGTTGAGGATTACCGCTCGAAAGGTTTGACGCTCAGGCACCATCCGGTCGCCTTCCTGCGGGACGAGCTGGAGCGCCGTCGCATGATCCGCTGCGCGGATCTCCAACGGGTTCGCGACGGCCAACGCGTCACCGTGCCCGGCCTCGTCCTCGTGCGCCAGAAGCCGGGCTCGGCCGGCGGCGTGACCTTCATGACGATCGAGGACGAAACCGACGTGGCGAACCTTGTCATCTGGCCGTCACTCTTCGAGCAGCAGCGGCGCCTGATCCTGTCGGCCGGCATGATCGCCTGCCGCGGTCGCGTCCAGAAGGAAGGACAGGTGATCCACGTGGTGGCGGAGCACATGCTGGATCTCTCCGATCTCCTGCGAAGCGTCGGGGATCGCGAGGAGCCATTCCCTTTGCCGCATGGACGTGGCGACGAGGCAAAGCACGGCAGCCGCCCCGATCCCCAAAAGGCGCCGGTGCTGGAGCCTAAGCCTCGCGACATCTACGTTCCGGAACTGCGCATCGGTAACGGCATCAGGGTCAAGACGAGGGATTTTCGATAGAACTGCAGCAGCTTGCGCATATTAGGGAATCAGCAACAGTTTGCTGATTTGACGGGCCTGTCTGACCTCCTAAGGGCCATGAAATGCGTACGCCAACATTGCTGCCATCGAAGAACACTCCGGTTGAGGTTATGACCTCGAAGGAGGCTTTGGACTTGCATATTCATCTAATTCAGTATGATGCCTTAGGACGCCGCTTTAACTCAGAAGAAGAAAACATTGTCTATCACTACACTGATATTTTCGCATTCAGTGAGATTGTCCGAAAGGGGAACATCTGGGCCTCCGACTACCGAACGCTCAACGACAAAACTGAGCTTTCATTTGGCTTGAGCATAATGGAGATGTCGCTCGCGTATCGAGCAGAGATCCCTGACCTTGAGGAAGACTTGAGGAGCGAGGTTCTGGAGGAGCTCGCGCTCGCGCGAAGAGGAGGAGGACTGGGGCTTTACGTGTTCTCAGCATCCTTCTGTAAGAAGGGCAACGTGCTGTCACAATGGCGGGCCTATGGGCGCCAAGATGGCATAGCGATCGGGTTTAGCCGCCAGTATCTCGAGGAAAAGGCCGCCGCAGGTGGCTTCGTTACAGGTCCGGTTTTCTACTACTTTGAAGAGGGTCACAATGCCAGCGCTTTGATAAAGAGCAGGTTACCTGCTTTGCGTAGCCAATTGAAGACGCAAGAGAGTGTAGATGTGCCAAAAGAATTTCAGCAAGAAATTCGGGACTTTGGCCGCACCCGCATCATACGCAGATGGTTAGCCGAAACGGCAGCCTTCATAAAGCACCCAGCCTTCGCCGAAGAGGTAGAATGGAGATGCGTGCTGGTTGCTGATACTCATCCGACTGTAGATCCTTCTAATGGACGACCTTTGCCGGAGGTCAAGACCTAGCCGGTGGGAAGAACAGTCGCCCCTTATGTCGAATTCAAAGTACAGGATAATAGCGATGGCTATCTCGGGATCAGCCATGTGGTAATTGGGCTATCCAGTGACCCCATAACCACTGACCATGCAGTCGATCATATAGCTAAGGATTTAAGGAGCCGTGATGGCTTCATGGTCGCTACCCCGTTCAGTCCTTTAAAACTCCAGAAATAAGTCAGAACCATACGCTGAGTATAGCGGCTTCTTGAGATGTCTACATGGGCGCTCAAGTTGCTGACAAGACTACTGATCGTCCTCTAGCGGAGCATCATCCTCAAGATCTTTGCTGACCGCTCCCCAGATGCAGAGGCGATCGTGAAATTCGAAGTCAGAAGCAAATGTGAAAACCACCCTGTTTGTGTCCTGGCTCACGACCGAAAGTTTCTCGATGATCTCAGTGAGGAGGCGCACCGCCTCTCTATCTGTCGCACCAATGTTTGATCCGATTGCCGACAGCTTGCGGCTCACGGCAGAATTGCCCCGTTCGCAGTCCTCATATCCCTTCTCCGCTACCCCCTTTACCCCCGATCCACGCATGCCGTTCAGATACGCGGCCTCGCCTAGAAGGGTGTTCAAGCGGCTGGTGATTTCGACATCACCCCCTTCGGGAAGGTTCTACGAACAGATCTTTTCTGCTCGCAGCTGGCTTCGGCTTTTGATCTGATCCGGAACTGGCTCTCATCAGGTCCTAGATTAAGCACCCCCCTGAACTCAGATCTCAGAGAAGATTTTGCTCGCTCGGCTCGTTCTAAAAAAAGAACATTTCAGTTGCTTTAGCGGACGAATTGGCACGATAATCCTTGATGGTTGGTGTTGAGCTCTAACCCATACAGGGGATATAACGTGACACTGATATCATGCTTCAGAAGCAAAACCGGCCTTGCAGCCTTGGTTGGAGCCACGTTCCTGACCGGCGCCTTACTCTGGAACAGCCGTGCGGTTGCGGCCGCCGCCGAGGGCACCCCTGTAAAGGGCGGCACCCTGGTTTATCTAGAGCAGCAGGCTCACACCAAT